>URHQ01000038.1 GCA_900547655.1 uncultured Collinsella sp. | reverse complement strand
AGGCTCCGGTCTCGTGGGCTCGGAGATGTGTATAAGAGACAGGTATATGAGTACGGATACTCATTACAAGACCCGAGCGACATCGTTGCCGCCCGGGTCTTTGTTTCAACTATGAGGATACGGTCCCAACGACCGACATCCTGCATACAGACTCAAGCGAGTCTTACGCCTTGACGGTCGCAACGCCCCTGAAGGACATGCTCGTCGTGCCGATGCCCTTGAAGCCATCGAGGGCCTCGCCGTTGGGCGCAGTGGACGGATCGTCCCAGGAAGCGGAGACGGTCTTGACGTGGACAACGGGGTACAGAACGGCGTTGTCGGCAATGATGTCGAAGCACTCGTTCCACTTCTTCTGCTGCTCGTCGCCCTCGGCGGCAAGAGCCTCGTCCATGAGACCGTGGAGCTTCTGCCACTCAGCGGACTCCTTCCACGGGCAACGGGTCTGCATCCAGACGTTGTCGCCGTACCACCAGTTGAGCAGCAGGTCGGGGTCGGCGCCGAAGCAGGAAGGATCGCCAGGGGCAAGGAGGATATCGTAGGCCTCGCCGCCGTCGATGGCAGCGTAGGTGGCCGGCGAGGTATCGGTCTGGATGGTCACATCGAAGCCGAGAGCGTCGAGGTCGTTCTTGACCTGGGCGGCCATGCCCTTAATCTGCTCGTTGTCGGTGGTGCGCAGGGTGATGGCACCCGGGGTGATGCCAGACTCCTCGATGAGCTTCTTAGCCTTCTTGGCGTCGGTCTTGTACACCGTGGAAGCCTCATGATAGTTGGTGAAGCTCTTGGGCAGGTAGCAGCTGGCAGCGGTGGCAAGGCCGGCGAAGGTGTTGCTGACCATCTTCTCGGTGTCGAGCGCATACATGACAGCCTGACGGACCTTGACGTTGTTCCAAGGCTCCTTGGCGACGTTGAACATGATGAAGCGGGTGCCGAAACCCTGAACGTTATCGATCTTGCAGCCGGCGCTCTCGAGCTGGTCGACGGCGTCAGCGGTAACGAGCTCCATAACGAGCGTGGAGCCCTCCTGCTGAGCGGTAACGCGAGCGGTGGGGTCGGTCAGGATGCTGTACTGGATCTTCTTATCCTCGGCAGCATACTCACCGTTGTACTCGGGGTTAGGAACCAGGGTAATCTCGGTATCGGAGATAGAGTCGTACATCCAGGGGCCGGAGCCGATCGGCTGCTTGGCGCGATCCTCCTCGGTCTGGGTGGCCGGGGTAACGCGGACGATGGCCAGACGATCCTTGAGCAGGGAGAAGTTGGGGACCTTGGTCTTGACCGTCACGGTGCTGGCGTCCTTGGCCTCGATGGACTCGAAGGGCTGGAAGAACGGAGCATAGGTAGCGGAAGCGGCGCAAGCGGTGTAGGAGGCAACGACATCGTCAGCGGTGACCTCGGTGCCATCGGAGAACTTGGCGCCCTTGCGGATGGTGACCTCGAAAGTGGTGTCGTCCACAGACTTGGGATCGTCGGTGGCGAGCTCGTTGAAGGTGCTGTAGTCGTGGTAATCGATGCCGTAGAGACCCTCGACGACGTGCCAGTTAGCACCCAGGCCCACAGCGGAGCCGGTGCTGGCGGGATCGAAGCTGGACGGAGCGTAAGCGGAACCAGCGGTGATCACGCCGCCGCCACGGTTGGCGGAATCGGTGGAACCGGAAGCGGAACCCTCGTCGCTAGAGCTGCCACCGCAGCCGGTGAGACCAAGCCCTGCGACAGCAGCGACGCTGCCGGTGAGGCCGAGGAACGAACGCCTGGACATACCCTTGTTGATGATGGCCATGTCTTCTCCTATCAATAGAGAATCTTACCCGGGAGCACCTAGACGTGCCCCCGCGCAACTTGCGGACGATATATACCTTACCTACCGACGAACCCAACTGAGGTGCCGCGCTCGGCGACCGATACATACATACGCTTGAACGGTATTTACTACCGTTCACCGAATTCATTGACAAATGATTCGCCAGACAGTATGTATCGACGAGGTGAGATATCAGTCTTCGTCAACCCGCAGGATAGCAGGGTTGTTCACCATGACTAGTCAAACGTTTTAGCGTTAATAAAACCCGAAACCAGCATGCAATCATGGCGAAATAAATGGTTGAAAATCACGCAATCATGTATATCAGTAGTTTAGAAGCGCATTTAGTTTTCGGAACGGTTGGCCGATGTCTGGGCGAGCTCGGCATTCCATGCAACGAGCGCCTCGTGGACCGCCTTGGCAACATCGGCAGGTATGCCGCGAACTTCCGCGATCTCTTGCTCGCTCGCCGCGCGCAAACGCTTCATCGAGCCAAAATGGCGCATAAGGGCACGTTTTCTGGTGGGTCCCACGCCTGGAACGTCATCGAGTACCGAAACCGTCATGGCTTTATCACGCAATTCGCGATGGAACGTGATGGCAAAACGGTGGGACTCATCGCGTACCTGTTTAATTAGATAGAGCGACGCGGACCCGGTTGGAAGCACGACGGGAGTCTCATCCCAAGGCACGAAAACTTCCTCATCGGCCTTTGCCAAGCCACAAACTGGTATATCGAGCCCAAGAGCCTCAAGTTGCTTGATCGCAGCGGTCAATTGCGGCTTACCGCCATCGACAACGAGCAAATCGGGGCGCGAGCCAAAGCGCTCGTCGGCCATGCGCTCGGGAGCATAGCGTCGTCCCAAAACCTCGGACATCGACACGAAGTCGTTTGCCTCGTCCAATTCGGCCTGAATTTTAAAACGACGGTACTGGCTCTTGTCGGCGCGCCCGTTGGTAAACACCACCATCGAGGCGACGGTAAAGGTTCCGTGCAGCGTCGAGATATCGAAGCACTCGATACGCATCGGCGGCGCCGGCAGCGCCAGCGCGCTTTCGAGCTCCAGGAGCGCTTGATTGGTGCGGTCGTCAGCGTACCCCGTTCGCATCATGTAGCGCATGAGGGCATGGCGCGCATTTTTGGATGCCATATCGAGCAAACGGTGCTTTTCGCCACGCTGCGGCCTATGGAGATGGCAGGAACGCTCGCGCTTGCCTGCAAGCCACTCCCCCAGCGCCTCTGCATCCTCAAGCTCGACAGAGAGGTTTATCTCAGCTGGAATATCAGCCGTCTCGTCGTAATAGCGCTTAAGAAAGCCCGATTGAAGTTCCTCTTCGTCGACATCCAAACCCTTATCGAGAATAAACTCGCAGGTTCGAACCGTTCGACCCTCACGCACGACAAAGACGCAAGCGGCGGAGATGGTCTCCTCGCGATAGAAACCGATGACATCGATATCGACACTGGAGGGAAAAACGACTTGCTGACGGTCGTCCAGACCCCTGATGACCTCCAAACGACGTTTGACGCGTGCCGCGCGCTCAAAGTCGAGCGCCTCGGCGGCATCCGTCATCTCGGAGGTCAGCTCATCGACGACATCCTTGCGATAGCCCGACAAAAAACGTTCGACACGTTTGACGTTCTTGGCATAGTCCGTAGGAGAAATCGCGCCGACACACGCACCCGGGCCGCGCCCGACATGGTAGTCAAAGCAGGGACGCCCGTTTTGCGCGCAAATCATATTGACGACGTCTTCCTCGCCCCTGTGGGACTCGACGATACGACGACAACGACGCCACTCCGCACAGGATGCGGAGCAGATGGGGATAACCTTGCGCAGCGTATCTATCGTCTCACGTGCCGCACGGCTATCGGTATAGGGACCAAAATAACGCGTTCCCGGCTTATGACGCTCGCGCGTATATTTGATAGCGGGATACAGGTCGCCCTTTGTAATGGCGATAAAGGGGTAGCTCTTGTCATCCTTGAGGTCAACGTTAAAGTACGGATGGTACTGACCAATCAAATTGCGCTCGAGCACCAACGCCTCGTGCTCGGTCTCCACCACGATATAGTCAAAGCTCGCCACCAGCTGCATCATCAGCGGGATCTTTTGACGCTCATCCTGCAGTGTCACGTACTGGCGCATACGGGAACGCAGGTTTTTTGCCTTGCCAACGTAGATGACATCGCCCTTGGCATCTTTCCAAAGGTAACATCCGGGCTGCGTGGGAACGCGCGAAACCTGCTCGGCGAGTGTTGGAATGTTGTCGTGACCGGCCACACGCACCTACTTGCGACGAAGCAGCGCCGAGACCTCGGGCATCTTAAGGACGACGGCAAGGCCAAAGGTAACAGCAAGCGAGACGACACCCGCAACGCAAACGTAGCCAAGAGTAATCAGAATCGAGCCGCCAAGTGCCCCGACAAAGTGCTCAAGCGCCCACATGACGCCGGCGCCTGCGGCAGCACCCAGGCCACCGAGCAAAAGGCCAAAGAAACCGCCATGCAGGATAGATTTGACCTGAAGACCACGCAGACGACGACGCAGCCACCACAGCGAACAACCGACCAAGATCACGTAGTCGACGACATACGAAAGCGCGATTGCCGGCATACCGAAGCCCAGCACAACGCCAAACAGCAGAACCGAGCCGGCCTGGCCGATGGCGGAATACAGGCAATAGCGGCTATAGGGCTTCATGTCGAGCAAGGCAGAGAAGCTCTTCTGCATCAACACGACCACGCCGTAGAGCGGCAGCGAGAACGCCAGGTAGACAAGGAACTCGGACACCAGCGCCACGCCGGACTCATCAAACTTGCCAGCACAGTAGATCATGTTGAGCGGACGCGCGAAGACAATCAGGTACAGCGCGAACGGAATCAGGAAGAACAGCATTTGGGCGACGCCACGCGAAATGCCCGTGCGAACGCTGTCGTAATCCTTCTCCTGTGCGTCGTGAGAGAGCTCGGTATAGAGCGCCGTCGAAAGCGAGGCGGCAATCAGCGCATAGGGCAGCGTGTACCACAGGCGCGCATAGGCGATGACGGAAGGACCGGTCTCGGGCTGGACCACCAGCGCGGCAGCGTTGGTGATAGAAGTCGAGACAAACATGCACACCGTGGCGAGCAGCGTCGGGATACCGAGCGCAATCGTCTGGCGCAGCGCGGGGTCCTTAAAGTCGATATGGATATGGGGATGCACGCCGTGCTTGCCAAGCGCGGGGATCTGACATGCCATCTGAATAAAGACACCGAGGGTCGTACCGGCCGCAATCAAGATGATGCCGGCACGTTCGCCAAACTGTGCGGACACGGGCGCAAAACCCATAAAGCTCGCAATGACGATCACATTGTTGAGGACCGGGGCAAACGTCGACCAGAAGTAGTCGCGGTGTGCGTTGAGAACGCCCGAGAACACCGAGCCCAAACCATAAAACAGAATCTGGATGGCAAAGAAACGGAACATGAACGCAGCGGTATCCATGCTGCCGCCGTCACCCGAAAGGAACGATTGCGTCCAGATAAAGCCCGGGGCGAACACGGTCCCCAGCAACGAAATGCCACCCAGCACCAAAAGCAGAATGCCGAGCAGGTTGCCCACGTACTCGTTCGAGGCCTCGCGACCCTGCTCACGCCTCACGCCCATGTACACGGGCAAAAACGCCGTCACGAGCATGCCACCCATCACGAGTTCGTAGAGCATATTGGGCAGGTTGTTGGCGACCTGATAGGAGGACGAGAGTAGCGACATGCCGATAGCGGCCGCCATTGCCCACGTTCGGATAAAACCGGTAACGCGAGACACGATGGTCAGTATGGTCATAAGCCCGGCGGAACGACCAACCGTGGAGTAGTCCGACGAGCCCATGTCGTCAGTGTCATCTCGCGACGAAGAAGCTTCGGATGAGGGCGTCTGAGGCGCAGATTCTTTTGCAAAATGAGCTCCGCATTTCAATTCTTCCTGCGGCATCGCTCAGTCCTCTCTCGTAATCGCGGCAACCGTCGCCCCGCAAAATGCAATTAAATCATCGGGTGCAAGCTCGAGCTGATAACCACGCTTGCCTCCCGAAATAAAAATGGTATCCCAAAGGACACACGTCTCATCAATGAGCGTCCGGTAGCGTTTTTTCATACCGACCGGGCTGCAGCCGCCGCGAACGTAGCCAGTCGCCGCAAGCAAATCCTTCACATGCATCATGGCCAAGGACTTCTCCCCCGCGGCACGCGCGGCGGACTTTAGATCGAGCTCGTCGGCAACAGGGATGCAGCACACGACATAGTCGTTGGACGGCGTCACGCAGACCAAAGTCTTAAATCCTTGACCGGGCTCCTCGCCAAGCTGCTCCGAAATCGCGACCCCCAGGCCCACCGACTCATCACCATCGTCTTCGTACGTATGTAGAACATAGGAAATGCCGGCACTTTCCAGCTCGCGCATCGCATTGGTTTTTGGCGTCTTTACAGCCTTTGCCATGACATATCCTTTCCCTCGCATTCGGACGCAAGGATTAAGTATATGTCCAATTCGGCTGCATACGTCACTTCGGCACAGCAAGCGCCATCGAATCACAAGGAGTCGATGGCGCCCATAAACTGAATCGCCTATTTATTGAGCATCAAGTTGAGCCTGACGCTCCCGGTCACGCCTGAGCAACGGCGCCAAAAACTTGCCCGTATAACTCTGCGGACAGTCCGCAACCTGCTCCGGTGTGCCCGAAACCACGACGGTTCCGCCGCCGTTACCGCCCTCGGGACCCATATCGATCAGGCGGTCGGCAACCTTGATGACATCAAGGTTGTGCTCAATCACCAGCACCGTGTTGCCCGCATCGACCAAGCGCTGCAGCACATCGAGCAGCTGGCGGACGTCCTCAAAATGAAGACCGGTCGTCGGCTCGTCCAAAATATAGAACGTCTTGCCCGTCTGGCGTCGATGAAGCTCCTTGGCGAGCTTCACACGCTGCGCCTCGCCGCCCGAGAGCGTCGTGGCGGGCTGGCCCAGGCTCACGTAGCCTAAGCCTACATCGTACAGCGTCTGGAGCTTGCGCTTAATCTGCGGGATATTCCCAAAGAAGGCCAGCGCCTCGGTGACGCTCATGTCGAGCACGTCCGAGATGGTCTTGCCACGGTAGGTGACCTCGAGTGTCTCGCGGTTGTAGCGTTTACCGCCGCAAACTTCGCAGGGAACGTAGATATCGGGAAGGAAGTGCATCTCGATCTTGATCTGCCCGTCGCCCTTGCACGCCTCACAGCGCCCGCCACTCACATTAAAGGAGAAACGACCCGGCGAGTAGCCGCGCGCCTTCGACTCCGGCGTACTCGCAAACAGCGCACGAAGATCATCCCACAGGCCGATATAGGTAGCAGGGTTGGAACGCGGCGTGCGGCCAATCGGCGACTGGTCGATATCGATAACCTTATCGATACACTCGATGCCCTCGATTTTCTTATACGGACCCACGGGGCGCGTCGAGCGGTGAATGGCATTCGTAAGGGCAGGCGCAATGGTGTCGGTAACCAGGGAGCTCTTGCCCGATCCCGACACGCCGGTAACAACCGTAAGCGTACCAAACTCGATCTTGGCAGTAACGTTTTTGAGGTTGTTGGCTCGAGCGCCCGTAATTTTAAGGCAGCCGCGACCGGGCTTGCGCCGTTCATCAGGCACCCGGATCATTCGTTTGCCGGTCAGATAAGCGCCCGTCATCGACTCAGGACACGCCATGATATCGGCAGGCGTTCCCGCCGCGACTACGTGTCCGCCGTTGACGCCGGCGCCGGGCCCCATGTCGATCACGTAATCGGCGGCACGGATTGTATCCTCGTCGTGTTCGACGACGATAACGGTATTGCCGATATCGCGCAGGCGCTCGAGCGTCTTGATCAGGCGCTCGTTGTCACGCTGATGAAGACCGATCGAGGGCTCGTCCAGAATATAGAGCACGCCCATGAGACCCGCGCCGATCTGCGTTGCCAGGCGAATACGCTGTGCCTCGCCACCAGAAAGCGTCGCCGAGGCACGATCGAGCGTCAGATAGTCGAGTCCAACATCGACCAGAAAACGCAAGCGCTCCAGGATTTCCTTGACGATACGGCCGCCGATAAACTGTTGGCGCTCGGTGAGTTCCAGGCCCTCAAAAAACTCGAGCGACTCGCGGCACGACAGGCAACAAACCTCGTAAATGGACTTGCCGCCCACGGTGACGGCGAGCATCTCAGGGCGCAAACGAGCGCCGTGGCAGCTCGAGCACGGTTCCTCGCGAATGTACTTCTCCAAGCGCGCCTTGGTGTTCTCGTTCGTCGTCTCGGTATAGCGTTCGTACAGGATGTTGCGAACGCCCGAAAACTTGGTATCCCACTGGCTGCGACGTCCGTCGAGCTTTTGGTAGTCGACCGAGATCTTCGTATCGCCCAGGCCATCCAAGAATGCACGACGCACGCGAGGGGGCAAGTCCTCCCACGGCGTATCGGTGCTCACCTTAAAGTGTTTGCAGACCGCAGCAAAAATCTGCGGATAGTAGTTCGAATTGCCAAACAGGCTACCAAAGACTCCGTCGGCAATGGACTTCGAGGGGTCCTCGATCAGCGCCTCGGCATCAACGGTTTTCTTAAAGCCCAGGCCGTCGCACTCAGGACATGCGCCATAGGGAGCGTTGAACGAAAAATCACGCGGCTGAAGATCGTCAATGGAGTGACCATGCTCCGGGCACGCCAAGGCCAACGAATACTCCAGCAGCTCGCCCTCGGTCCCCTCGGGAGCATCACGATCGGGCAGCATGTACACGTTTACATTGCCGTGAGCCAGCGCGGTCGCCTGCTCAACAGACTCGGCGATACGGCCCAGAGAGTTCTCACGGATCACGATGCGATCGACCACGACCTCGATATCGTGCTTGAACTTCTTGTCCAGATCGATCGGATCGTCGAGCGAGCGCACTTCACCGTCGACACGCACGCGGCTAAAGCCCTCGGCGCGAAGGTCCTCAAACAGTTTGGTGTACTCGCCTTTTCGCCCGCGCACCACCGGTGCCAGCACAAACGCGCGACGGCCCTCCCCCGCCGCCAAGACCTTGTCGGCAACCTGGTCGGTCGTCTGACGCTCAATGACGCGGCCGCATTCGGGACAGTGCGGGGTGCCCACACGGGCGAACAGCAGGCGCAGATAGTCATAAATCTCGGTTACGGTGCCAACCGTCGAGCGAGGGTTTTTAGACGTCGTCTTTTGGTCGATCGACACCGCCGGCGAAAGGCCGTCGATTGAATCCAAGTCGGGTTTGTCCATCTGGCCCAAGAACTGGCGCGCATAGCTCGAAAGACTCTCGACGTATCGACGCTGGCCCTCGGCATAGATAGTGTCAAATGCCAGCGAACTCTTGCCCGAGCCAGAAAGACCGGTAATGACCACGAGTTGGTCACGCGGAATGGAAACATCGATATCACGGAGGTTGTGCTCACGAGCGCCGCGAATAACGATAGAAGAATCAGACATGGAAGCTCCTTGCCTCCTATTGCATCGAATCATACTGCCGATGAGTTTAGCGCACTCGACGCGCACAGATGTTCGTAATACAAGATTCGCAGACCTTTAGCTTTGCGTATCGGGCGCTTTGTTTCTCGAAATGCCGTGGAAAGGTTACAGTAATCTAATACTGAACTTAATTTGCTGTAACAGAGGAACGTCCATGACCGAAGATATCCCCCTTGAAATCACTTCGAGCGACATGGCCAATCTGCCCATATTCATCGCCGTCCTTATCGTGGCCATCGTCGTCGTGCGCGTGTATTTTTCAATCAAACACAATGAAAAGCCGCCCATTGCCCGCGTCTTTTGGTGCGCGACGCTCCTCATCCCGCTCGGCGTGGTAGCTGCATGGATTACGAATCAATTGCTCGTAAATGAGGACAGTTCCCTATGGCTCCTTTCTTATTCGGCGCTCGGTGCTGCCGCCGTCATACTTCTTGTCGAACCCTTGGTTTCGGGACTTATCGACCAAACCGATCTTGCGACGGGAACGGTTGCCTGTATTTGCCGTGACATCCTTGTCATCGCCGCTGTTTCAGCGCTCTCGTTCGTTTCACTCGAAATTGCCTGTAACGAAACGTTCTATCGCATTCCCGCCAACTCATTCGGGTTTTCCGTCGGGCTGCTCGCGACGGTTCTGCTCTCCCTTTATTTGCTGGGACAGCGTCATGGAGGCGTCATGGCCCTCGTGCCCGTCGCCTGTTGCATCCTTGGCATTGCCGAGCACTTCGTCATAACGTTTAAAGGTGAGGCCATCCTGCCAAGCGATATCTTGGCCCTTGGCACCGCAATGGAAGTGAGCGAGGGATACGAGTTTACCTTTACCGCCGGAATCGTAACCTCTCTAGCCCTGCTGGAGATTTCCCTGGGGCTTCTTTCGCTTATCCGACCGAGAAAGCTCCGTACGCCCACCCATGTGTTCCCCGCAATCGCCGCTAACCTCTGCGCTTTTCTGCTAGTGACCGTTGTGGGGCTCTCGGGCTTTTCCAGCATCGACTTGGAGCAGGCGCTGAATTTTGGATTTGACCGTTGGCAGCCCATCACCACGTATGCGTCTCAGGGTTTTATCACTTCGTTCACCGAAATGGTCAACGAGTTGCCCATTGAGAAGCCCGAAGACTATACGCCCGATGAGGCGCAGAGCATCGAGCAGGAGCTCGCCGCCACCTACGACAGCACGTATGGCTCGAGCGAGCAGCGCGCGGCGGCCGTTGCCCAGTTCAATGAAATCAAGCCGACGATTGTTGCCGTCATGAACGAGAGTTTTAGCGACCTTTCGTGCTTTGAGCAGCTCCAGGCGGCCGGGTACACCGGCCCCGCATTCTACAACTCGCTTCCCGACACACTTGTTCGCGGCACCATGCTCGCTTCGGTCGCCGGTGGCGGAACGGCGAACTCCGAATTCGAATTTTTAACCGGAGCGACAACGGCATTTGTCGGATTGGGCAAAATCCCCTATCAGCTGTATCAGATGAATGGCGTAAACAGCCTGGCAAAGGACCTTAAAGAGCTTGGGTATACCGCTACCGCTATGCACCCGCAAAACCCCGTCAACTACCATCGAGATAAAATCTATCAGCAGCTGGGCTTTGGAGACTTTCTTTCAATCGGCGATTTCGAAGGTGCGTCCTATTACCATGCCGGCGTATGCGACTACGTCACCTACGACAAGATACTCGATCTGCTTAGAACCGACGAAGCCCCGCAGTTCATCTTTGACGTCACGATGCAAAATCACGGCGGCTACGACTATGGCACCGTTCCCGCCGAAGAGCTGACAAACTATTGGGTCGAGGGAGCCAGCGAGGGCGCCAATAGCGCGCTCAACACCTATCTCACCTGCATCAATGCATCCGACCGGGACCTCGAGTACTTTATCAACGAGCTCCGCAATATCGGCAGACCGGTTGTCCTTGTCTTTTTTGGCGACCATCAGCCGAGCGCCGCAACGACCCTCAACGACGAGCTGTACCCTCAGGAAGATACGGCAAGCCACGCTTTCCGTATCTATCAGTCGACATATTTTGTCTGGGCTAACTATGAAATCGCCGGCAATACCGAGCTCAACGTCTACGACACCGTCGGGGCAAACGAGGTTGCAGCCATTACCCTTAATAAGATCGGCGCCCCGCTCACCGACTATCAAAAGGCTCTGCTTGCAACAAGGTCAGATGTGCCCACCATCAATGTCGCCGGCTACCTTGGTGCCGACGGGCTGCGCTACGACTTGGAATCTGAAGACAGCCCATACGCCTCGACGATCGACAAGCTGCAGCGCATGCAATACCTCGAGTTCGCCAGCAAAGTTCAGTAAGCCCGCCCATTCGCTTGGACCCATCGTATTGCAAGCACGCTCGGCCCAAATGCATCGTAAATGAATCCCGCTCGCAAACGAGGGTACAATGACGCTCGTGTCACATCACGGGGCCCCGGCCCCAACATATACAAAGGAGTCATACATGGGTTGCGAGCACGCACAGGCCGCCGGCGGACAAACGTCGCCGTCGCAATTTGAGGAGAATACGCTGTCCGAGGTCAAACGCGTCATCGCCGTGCTTTCCGGCAAGGGCGGTGTCGGCAAGTCGTTTGTCACCGGTGCCATCGCCACCGAGCTTGCCCGTCACGGCCACAAGGTCGGCGTCCTCGATGCCGACATCACCGGTCCCTCTATCCCCAAGATGTTCGGTATGAGCGGACGCCACGTCCATGCCCTTGGCAACCTCATGCTGCCTGAAATCTCCGAGCACGGCGTCAAGGTCATGAGCTCCAACCTTCTGCTCCAAAACGAGACCGACCCCGTCCTTTGGCGCGGTCCGGTCATCGCAGGCGCCATTAGGCAGTTCTGGAGCGAGACCTCATGGGGCCCCATCGACTACCTGCTGGTCGACATGCCTCCGGGAACAGGCGACGTCGCTCTCACCGTCTTCCAGTCACTGCCCGTCGACGGCATCGTCATCGTCACGAGCCCGCAGGATCTGGTCTCGATGATCGTCGCCAAGGCGGTTAACATGGCCGAGAAGATGAACGTCCCCATTCTGGGCATCGTCGAGAACATGAGCTATATTGAGTGCCCCGACTGCGGCAAGAAGATCGAGGTCTTTGGCAAGAGCAAGCTCCCCGAGGTCGCAGAGCGCTATAACCTCGACATCTTGGGCACGCTTCCCATTAATCCGGCACTCGCCGAGGCCTGCGATAAGGGCGAGGTTGAGACCGCGCTGCCCGATGGCATGTTGCCCAAAGCAGTCTCTGCCGTCGAGGCTATTACCCCGCACGAGACCGACGAGGCCTAAGTGAACACGAGCGCCTTCTATGACGTCCTGGTAATCGGCGGCGGGGCTTCAGGCCTCGCCGCCGCCATTACGGCCGCACGTGCTGGCAAAAGCGTCTGCATCGTTGAGCGCGATGTCGCCTGCGGCCTTAAGCTCCTTGCGACCGGTAACGGCCGCTGCAACCTCTCCAACGAATCGATTGATCCTCAGCGGTATAACCACCCCGCATTCGTCGAATCTGTCATGGGCCCCCAACCCGAACAAAAGCTTATGGGTTTCTTCTCCTCGCTGGGCATCATGACAACCTCCGAGGAAGGCCGACTGTACCCGCGCTCCCTTCGCGCCGAATCGGTGCGCGACGCGCTTCTCAACGTTTGCGACCGCCTAGGTATCACCTTAATCTGCGGAGCCAACGTTGCCTCGGCGCACAAAGCTTCCGAAGGCTGGACACTCCAAATAGACCGTCCAGCGCGGGCACTCAAGGCAAAAAAGCACGACGACCGAAAATCGGAGCTCCGCTCGCTTCGGAAAGCGCTCGCCGATGTCCCTCGCAAGAACGAGGCCCTGCAGGCACATGCCGTAATTATCGCCACGGGTGGTAACCCCACTGGTATCGCCGATACGTTTCGCCTCCCCCTCACTTCGCTGCGCCCCATCCTCTGCCCCGTATCGGCAACGGTCGTCGGCGATCGGGCGGCACTCAAGACGTTGGATGGCCTGCGCGTCCGCGCCCGCTTGACGCTCGCCCGCAATCATAATGAGCTCTGGCACGAAGACGGTGAAGTCCTGTTTCGAACCTTCGGTATCTCGGGCGTCGCTGTCTTCAACCTCTCCCGTCGTATCCAGCACGGCGATACGATCCTGCTCGACGTTTTCCCCGACCTCTCCAAAGACGAGCTGCTCGATATGCTCAACCGGCGCGTTGAGCTGCTCGGCGGCTTTTCGCCCCGCGATCCCCGTTGGCTCGACGGCATGCTCGCCCCGCAACTCTCCCGCGTCGTCTGCACAGCGTTCGAGCAGTGCCATCCAGGCTCCAACGATGTCATCCACCTGGTCTCAATCCTCAAGCACTTTAAGTTGCTCGTCGAGGGAACAGCCGAGGAGCGCTCGGCGCAGGTCACGCGTGGTGGCGTATCTGTCGAGAGCATCTCAACACCCAGTCTACGCGCGAGCAGCGCTGTCGACGCCCCGCTTTACGTCTGCGGCGAAGCGCTCGACATCGACGCCGATTGTGGAGGCTTTAACCTTGCGTGGGCCTGGCTCTCGGGCATTCGCGCTGCAAGCAGCCTGTAGCCGCGCAGTCTATAATCAAAAACGCATTCGGGCCGTCTGGGATACCGGACGGCCTCTTTCTTGCCTCTAAGGAGACCTCGATGATCGAAATCACCCAAGTCAACGCTTCGCTCGATGAAGCCGGCGATGAAAATGCCTGCCTCATTGTTGGCAAGCGAGTCGCCAAGCGCGTCCTACGTTGCAAGGACTCCGAGATCAAGTCCATCGAGCTCCACCGCAAGTCAATCGACGCTCGCAAAAAACGAGACGTCCATTTTATCCTGAGCTTTCGTGTTGAGCTGACCAGTCCCCACCTCGAGCGAGAAGCGGTCGACAGCGTTTCCGAACGTGACCGCTCGCGCGTACGCGCGATAGAAGACGATGGGTCTTCATTCCCCTCCCCCGTCTCCGACGCATCCAAAGAGCGCCCCGTCGTTGTCGGCGCCGGATGCGCTGGCCTTTTCGCTGCGCTCACCCTTGCCGAAGCGGGTCTTAAGCCCTTGCTCATCGAGCGCGGCGACCCAGCATTTCGCCGCTCGCATGCGATCGATCTCTTTCTAAAGGAGCGCATCCTCGACCCCGAGAGCAATATCCAGTTTGGCCTGGGCGGCGCGGGGACCTTCTCGGACGGCAAGCTCAATACGGGAACCAAAAATCCCGCCCATCGCCTTATCCTCGAAACCTTCGTCGAGGCGGGCGCGCCCCGCGATATTCTGTGGGATGCCAAGCCGCACATTGGCTCCGACATCCTTCCCACGGTTGTCACCGCTATATCCCAGCGCATCGAGCAGCTCGGAGGTGTCGTCCGTTATCGAACAAAGCTCGTCGACATTCGCATCGACGCGTCTGGCGCCATCACCGGTATCGATGTCCAATCGTCCCAAGACGCCGCTTACGAGCCAATTGAGACAAAGCACCTCATCCTCGCCTGCGGGCATTCTGCTCGCGATATTTTTGAGCTCCTTAAGGACCACAACGTGGCCCTCGCACAAAAGACCTTTGCCATGGGCGTTCGCATCGAGCATCCGCAGCGCGACATCGACCGAGCCCAATATGGAGCCTCGGCGGGACATCCTGCCCTCGGAGCAGCCCCCTACAAGCTCGTCGCCCATCTTCCCAACGGCCGCAGCGTGTTCTCGTTTTGCATGTGCCCCGGCGGGCAGGTTGTCGCCGCCTCTTCCGAGCAGGGCCACCTGTGCGTCAACGGCGCCAGCCTCAATGCCCGCGACGGACGCAACGCAAACGCCGCCCTGCTCGTTAACGTCACGCCTGAGGACCTTCCCAACGATGACCCGCTCGCCGGCATCGAGCTCCAGCGTGCCTGCGAGGCGGCCGCCTATCGCCTGGGTGGTTCCAACTGGAACGCACCGGCACAACTCGTCGGAGATTTCCTCGCAGGACGCGCCAGCAAGGCGCCCGGAAAGGTAAAGCCCACCTATCCGCTCGGTGTGACCTGGACGGCAATTGACGAAGCCCTGCCGCAGCATATCATCGAGTCGCTCCGCCTGGGACTTCCCCTACTCGGAAGAAAGCTACGAGGCTATGACCGCCCCGATGCCGTTCTTACCGGCGTGGAGACTCGTTCGAGCTCACCGGTTACTGTCACCCGAGACCGAACGTGCCATGCCATGTCGACCCCGGGACTCTACCCTTGCGGTGAGGGAGCTGGATATGCCGGCGGCATCATGAGCGCGGCCACCGACGGCATTCGTTGTGCCGAAGCCCTGATCGCAGACCTCTAGCGCACGAATTCCAGCACGCAAAAGACACAGGCCCCGAGCTCCACAGGGAACTCGGGGCCTGTTCGCTATTTCTTAAACCGTGCACCCTGGCGTTTTCTGCCCGATGCGAACGTGGAACCCTTGCGGGCCTGCGAACGTAAGCGCTCGATCGTCTCGTCCTCAGACGCACCCTCGAGCATCGCCCGAATCTGAACGACGGCATCGCGCAGGCGCGCCGCCTCCTCAAAGTCCATAGCGGCAGAAGCGTTACGCATATCCTCTTCCATGGTTTCGACGATCCGCACAAGCTCGTCATGCGGCAGTTCTTCCAACTGCTCCGCAAGTGTCTGCTCGGGCGCCACCGTTTCCGGCACACCGCCCTCGCCCGACTCATCGGGCGTATAGAATGCGCCATGGCCAAGAGAGTCGCCCTTCGAGCGCCCCTTGGAACCCACGGTTTTATCGGCCTCGGCAATAAAACTTGAGATGTCGTTGATGGCCTTGCGCACTGTCTTGGGCACAATGCCATGCTCTTCGTTATATGCCATCTGAATCTCGCGACGGCGCTGCGTCTCCTCGATGGCCTCTTTCATCGAATCGGTCACAACGTCCGCATACATGATGACTTCGCCATCGGCGTTACGGGCCGCACGGCCAATCGTCTGAATCAGCGAACGGCGGTTGCGCAAGAAGCCTTCCTTATCGGCATCGAGAATTGCCACCAGTGAGACCTCGGGGAGATCCAAGCCCTCGCGAAGCAGGTTGATGCCAACGAGGACATCGATCTTGCCCTCGCGCAGCGTTCGCAAGATCTCGACACGGTCCATTGTCGCCGTATCAGAGTGCATGTAATTGACCTTAATGCCCGCGTCGAGCAGATGGTCGGTCAGGTCCTCGGCCATGCGCTTGGTCAACGTGGTCACCAGCACGCGCTCCTTGCGGGCAACGCGCTCGCGAATCTCGTCCTCAAGATCGTCAATCTGCCCACGAACCGGACGCACATCGATCTTGGGATCGAGCAGACCGGTCGGACGAATAATCTGCTCAACGTCGTTCTGGCTAACCCGCAGCTCATAGTCACCCGGTGTTGCCGAAACGTAGATGAACTGGGGAATCCTCGCCTCAAACTCATCGAAACGAAGCGGGCGGTTATCGAGCGCCGAGGGCAGGCGAAAACCGTGTTCCACCAGCGTCACCTTACGCGAGCGGTCACCTTCGTGCATACCGCGAATCTGCGGCACCGTCACATGGCTCTCATCGATGATGCAGAGCATATCCTTGGGAAAGTAATCGATTAGGGTAAACGGCGGCTCACCCGGCTTGCGACCGTCCAGATGACGCGAGTAGTTCTCGATGCCGTTGCAAAAGCCCATCGTCTCGAGCATCTCAAGATCATAATCGGTGCGCTGCTGCAGACGTTGCGCCTCGAGCAACTTGTCGGTCGCCTTGAGCTCCGCGACGCGCTTCTCGCACTCTTCGCTGATCGATTTCAGAGCCGCCTTGACCTTCGGCTTCTCGGTCACGTAGTGCGATGCCGGCCATACGGGGATGGCCTCGTACTCACGCAGCATTTCACCGGTGACCTCATCGATCTCGGCAATCAGCTCGACCTCGTCGCCAAAGAACTCAAACCGCAACGGATGCTCGGCATAAGGCGGATACACGTCGACAACATCGCCGCGCACGCGGAACGTGCCACGTGCCAGGTCATAGTCATTGCGATCATATTGAATGTCGATAAGTGCATGGATAAAGTCATCGCGCTCGAGCGGCACCTTCTTGTCGACGTTTGGAGCCAGACCCGCATAGTCCTCAGGAGAGCCAATGCCATAGATACACGAGACCGATGCGACAACGATCACATCGCGTCGAGAGAGCAGTGACGCGGTCGCCTGATGGCGCAGCATCTCGACCTCTTCGTTAATCGAGGAGTCTTTCTCGATATATGTATCGCTTTGCGGCACATACGCCTCGGGCTGATAGTAGTCGTAGTACGAGACGAAGTAGACCACAGCGTTATTGGGAAAGAACTCTTTGAGCTCGCTCGCAAGCTGAGCGGCGAGCGTTTTATTCGGAGCCATGACAAGGGTAGGCTTACCCAAGGCCTCAATGGTTTTGGCCATCGTAAAAGTCTTACCCGAACCAGTCACACCCAGCAAAACCTGATAGCGGTCTCCGTCCCTCACGCCCCGCACAAGTGACTCAATGGCCTTAGGCTGGGAACCAGCGGGCTCGTATGGAGACACGACCTTAAACGGCACATCAGCGCCCTCAACGCCAAAGCGCTTAAGTTCACCACCAACGCGTTCTACTTCAAATTCCGCCATGGATACTCCTAACTCATACATCTGCAGTATACGCGGGCGGTGGGCTTAGTCCTATACGAACCGATCGGGATAGAGAGTCTTATATCGAACCCAGGCATTATTGACGCGAATCAGATAGGCCTGAGTTTCAGGGAAGGTAATCGCATTATGGAGTGACGTGTTCTGCTGCGCCCATCCGTCGACATTGCCCATACCGGCGTTATAGGCGGCGATGGCACTATCCGTCGACCCGTTGAAATAGGCGAGAAGATACGAGAGGTATGCGCAGCCAAACTCGATATTCGTAGCCGGATCGTTAAGATTGTCGGCCGAATACACCCCTCCGTCGACAAGGCCCTTGGCGATCATGTCCTGCGCAGTCTCGGGCATCAGCTGCATCAATCCCTGAGCACCCTGATTCGACTCGGCCTCGGGATCCCAATTCGATTCCGACTTAATGACAGCGCACACCAGATACGGATCCAAATTATGCGAAATACTGGATTGCTTTACATACGCCTCGTAGTCAATCGGATACAGCGGCTTAAAGAAAGCGGCAGGGGCACACGAGTAGACGAGCGAAATAAGGCCGAAGACGAACAGAACGGCAAGTGGCGCCACGCGATACCACGTAAAGAAACGTGCCTTAGGCATCGGCCTCCTCCTTATCCGGAGTATCTATAAACCCGTGGCATGCAAGCCATGAGTCAAGCTGCTCAAAGAGCGAATTATCGGCTGCCGAATTATCAATCACCGTTGTAGCGAGATTGCACAGCGCAGACTCATCGGGCTGGCAAGCAGAACGGGCATCGAAATCAGATGGCTCCATGCCACGTTGAATAGCGCGCTCGCGACGAACTGACAAAGGGGCGCTAATGACCAGAATTTCATCAGCCAAGCCAAATGCATCCTCAAAACCAGTCGGAGCAGAAACCTCGACCACCGCAAAGGGATAACGGGGAGATGAAACCGTACAACAAACCGAATCGAGAATCCTAAGCGAAAGCTGTTCAATCAGAACGGGATGCACAATGCCATTGAGCCGTGCGACCGAATCAGGAGAAGCGAAAGCTCGAGAGGCGAGGACGCTGCGGCGAATGCCGCCTTCCTCATCCAAAATGTCCCAACCGAATTCATCCGCGAGAGCATTAACGATATTAGAGCCCGGCACATACAGCGATTTTGCAAGCTCATCCAGATCGATAAGCATAGCGCCACGAGATTCGAAATAGCGGCAGGCAGTCGACTTACCCGAAGCAATATTGCCCAAGACAAATACGGTAAACATCAAGCCCTCCCTAACGCCAATGCGAGTAATTATCGCTCAAATAAACTAGATGGAGTCAAAAAACAGCCAAACAGTAAGAGCGCATACGGGGAAGCTAGGTCCCAAAGCACAACGTGTATACAACGCAAAAAAGGGGGAGGCCGCGAGGCCTCCCCCTTCTAAGTTCGATGACGGCTCGGTGCCGTCCACCGGTCAGCGGCGCCCTGGCCTCCCACGGGCTGACCC
>URHQ01000037.1 GCA_900547655.1 uncultured Collinsella sp. | reverse complement strand
GCGCAAGGGGCGCTGACGCGGCCCTCCCTCTTACACCACAAAAATTCGCGCGATCGAAGGGGCTGTCAATCGGGCCCCAAGAGAGCCAATTCGAGTGCCGTGGACGAAAAAACGGGGGCGCAGGTTGTCCTGCGCCCCCGTTCTCGGGCGTTATTCGTTCCCTGCGGCAGAATTTACGCCGCCTCGTCGAACTGCGAGTTGTACAGGTCGGCGTAGAAGCCACCCTGGGCGAGCAACTCGTCGTGTGTGCCCTTCTCGACGATGTCGCCGTCGCGGATCACCAAGATCACGTCGGCGTTGCGAATCGTGGACAGGCGATGTGCGATAACAAAGCTGGTGCGGCCTTGCATCAGCGCATCCATGGCACGCTGAATAAGCTCCTCGGTACGAGTGTCAACGTTGGAGGTCGCCTCGTCCAGGATCAGCGCCGGGCGGTCGGCCAAAATGGCACGGGCTATGGTCACGAGCTGGCGCTGGCCCTGCGACAGGTTGGTGCCTTCCTCGTTGATCATAAAGTCGTAGCCGCCGGCGAGCGTATGGATAAAGTGATCGCAGCGTGCGGCGCGTGCAGCGGCTTCGACCTCGGCATCGCTTGCATCGGGGCGTCCGTAGCGGATGTTCTCGCGGATGGTGCCGTTAAACAGCCAGGTATCCTGTAGCACCATGGCAAACTCGCCGCGCAGCGCCGCGCGGTCCCAGTCGCGCACGTCGACACCCTCGACGCGCAGCGAACCGCCGTCCACATCGTAGAAGCGCTGCAGCAGCTTAATGAGCGTGGTCTTGCCGGCGCCGGTAGGACCGACGATGGCGATGGTCTGGCCGGGCTGCGCCTCGCAGCTAAAGTCGTGGATGATGGTCTTGTCGGGCGTGTAGCCAAACTTGACATGGTCAAACTCCACGTGGCCGGGGCGCTTCTCGGGAATCTGCGCGTCGGCCTTCTGCTCCTCCTCGGGCGCGGCCAGGAACTCAAACACACGCTCGGTGGCGGCAGCCATCGACTGCATCGTGTTGCTCACATTGCCCAGCTGCTGCACGGGTTGCGTAAAGTTGCGAACGTACTGGATAAAGCTCTGGATGTCGCCGGGCGTGGCATTGCCGGTCAGCGCGAGTTGCGCGCCCACCACGACGACGCCCACGTAGCCCATGTTGCCCACCAAACTCATGAGCGGCATCATCAGGCCCGACAGGAACTGCGAGCGCCAGCCACTAATAAAGAGGCGGTCGTTTTGGCGGTCGAATTCCTCGATCGAGGCCTCGGCGCGGTCGAACACCTGAATGACGTTCTGGCCGGCAAAATCCTCCTCGATAATGCCGTTGACGGCGCCCAGAACCTGCTGCTGCTCGCGGAAGTACGGCTGCGAGAAGTGAATCATCACGGTCAGGATAATCGCAGCGGCCGGCAGCGTGAGCACGGTGACGCCGGTGAGCGGCAGGCTGATCGACAGCATCATGACGAGCACGCCGATAATCTGCGTCACCGACGTGATGAGCTGGGTCACGCTCTGGTTGAGCGACTGGCCGAGCGTATCGACGTCGTTGGTTATGCGACTGAGCACGTCGCCCTTGCTGTGTCCGTTAAAGTAGCTCATCGGCACGACGGCAATCTTGGCGGCGATCTCCTTGCGCATTCGGTAGCAGATCTTTTGCGTGACGCCGGTCATGAGCCAGCCCTGGACCAGGCTGCAGACAGAGCTCGCCAGATACAGGCAGAGCAAAAAGCCGAGCGTCTTGGCGATCCAGTCAAAGTCAACGTCGCCGGTGCCGTTGACCTTGGCGACCAGGCCTTCGAACAGCTTGGTCGTAACCTGGCCGAGCACCTTGGGTCCCACAATGTTAAAGATGACCGAGCACACGGCAAAGGCGACGGCGGCAAACACGGCAATCTTGTGCTGGCCGATATAGCCGAGCAGCTGCCTCATGGTGCCCTTAAAGTCCTTGGCCTTTTCGCCACGACGCATGCCACCCATGCGGCCCATGGGACCACGCTGGCGGGTGGGCTTGGGAATCTGAGTCTTGGTCTCGTCTGCCATTAGCGCTCGCCTCCTTCCATGACGGCTGCAATTTCTTCTTGGGTAAGCCCCAGCTCCTCGGCGGAAAGCTGCGACTGTGCGATCTCCAGGTACGCCGGGCAGCTGCGCAGCAGCTCCTCGTGCGTGCCGGTGCCCACTACGTGGCCGTCGTCGAGCACGATGATCTGGTCGGCGTGCATGATGGTCGCGATGCGCTGGGCCACGACCACGAGTGCGGCGTCGGTAACGTTTTTGGCCAGCTCCTCGCGCAGGCGCGCGTCGGTCTTGTAGTCGAGGGCACTAAACGAGTCATCGAACACCACGACCTCGGGCTTTTTGGCCAGGGCGCGGGCGATGGCCAGACGCTGGCGCTGACCGCCCGAGACATTGGAGCCGCCCTGGCTGATGGGGGAGTCGTAACCGCCCTCACGCTCGGCGATAAAGTCCTCGGCCTGTGCGATGCGCGCGGCCTGGCGCATGTCATCATCGCTCACCATGTCGCCGGCAAACTTGAGGTTGCTCTCGACAGTGCCCGAGAACAGACGCCCCTGCTGCGGGATGTAACCGATGCGGCGGCGCAGCTCGGAAAGGGTCATGTCGCGCACGTCGATGCCGTCAAGCGAAATGCTGCCGCCCGTGACGTCGTACAGGCGCGGAATCAACTGCACGAGCGTGGACTTACCCGAGCCCGTGGAGCCAATGATGCCGAGCATCTGACCGGCATGCGTGGTGAAGTTCACGCCGCTGATGACGTCGGCGCGGGCATCGGGATACTGGAAGCTCACGTCGCGGAAGGTGAGCTCGCCGCGCGGCGCGCTGGCCGCGGGCAGTTTGGGCGAGACGGGGTCGTTGATGCTCGTGGGGCAGGTGATGACCTCTTCCACGCGCTCGGCTGCGACCTCGGCACGGGGCAGGATGACCGAAACCATGGTGAGGATCATAAACGCCATGACGATCTGCATGGTGTAGGAGATAAACGCCATCATGTTGCCGACCTGCATCACGCCGTCGGACACGCCCTGCGCGCCAAACCAGACGATAAGCACGGTGATGCAGTTCATGACGAGCATCATGAGCGGCATCATAAAGCTCATGGCGCGGTTGGTGTAGAGCTGCGTGGTCATCAGGTCGAGCGACGCCTTGTCAAAACGCTCGAGCTCATGCTCTTCGCGGTTGAACGAGCGGATGGGCATAAGGCCGTCGAGCAGCTCGCGGGCGGTAAGGTTCACGCGGTCCACAAAACTCTGCATCTTTTTGAACTTGGGCATGGTGAGGCCCATGAGCACGCCGACGACGGCCGAGACCGCGATGATGGCCACGGCGATGGTCCACTCCAGGCCGGTGTGGTTGGCCAGGACGCGCATGACGGCGACGATGCCCATGACGGGGGCCATCAGGCACATGCGGATAAACAGGGTTGCGGCCATCTGGATCTGCTGAATGTCGTTGGTGCAGCGGGTGATGAGCGAGGCCTGGCTAAACTTGCCCACCTCGGCCGGCGAGAAGTGCATAACCTTGTTGAAGGTCTCGCGGCGCAGGTCGCGGGCGATGGAGCAGGCGGTGCGCGACGCCACGGCACCGGTCAGGATGGTGGCGACGAGCGACACCAGGCACAGCCCAAACATCGTGGTCGCCATGCGGCTCAGGTAGGCGTTCTGCACGTCGGCGGGGTCGATGCCCTGCGCCTTGTACTCGTCCTGCACATAGCTCACGGCGCGTTGGGTCACAATGGAGCCCGACATGGAGCCCATTTTGTCCGCCATTTGGTTGGCGCCCTCGACGAGCTTGCTTTGGTCTACCAGATCGCCCTCGATACCCAGACGCAGGCTCTTCATGGTGATCTTGCCGCCGTCGGCGTCGATCTGCTTTTGCATGCTCTGCGCGGCTGCGGCCTTCTGCTGCATCTCGGCGAGCTGCTCGGGCGTCATCGCCGCCATCTGCTCGGGGGTGGGCATGGCCTGGGCGGCGTTGCTGTCTTTCTCGCTGGACGAGCCCATCATGTCGCCCATGGAGTTGGCGTCAATGCCCTGGTTGAGCGAAAGGACGACAGTCTCGGGCAGGCTCATAATGTCGGCAATCTTGCCTCCATCGGCACGCTCTTCCTCGGAGCCCTTGTACGTTCGAATGCCGTTCTTGTCCGCCTTGCCAAATGCACTCTCCACCGTCTTGGCATCTTTGGCGCTCATAAAGAGTTCGAGGTCGTCGAGCGATTCGGCGCGAATGGTGTCGGGCACGGGCGAGGCGATGCCGCCTTGCTGCACGCCCACGTCGACGATGTCGCTCATATAGGTAGGCAGCGCCAGATCGGCGTTGCAGCTGATTACGATAAGCACGATAGCTGCGAACAGTGCCAGGACATGCTTTTTAAAGAGCTTGAGAATCCTCACTCGGCATCTCTCCTTTCTTGATTGCGGTCGATAATTTCGTTGGCACGTCTTAGAAGGCGCACCATCTCTTGGGTATCTGTTTCGCCGAGCTGCTCGAGGAAAGCCGCAGTGCGGTTCTCGAATTCCCGACGTTTGATTTCGAGATCCTGGAATCCTTTGTCGGTCACCGTGACGTGTACGCGACGACGGTCGGTCTTTGAGTGCTCGCGCTCGACCCAGCCCTTGGCTTCGAGAGCGCGTAGGATATTGGCGATGCGGGCACTCGAGACCCAGGCGCGATCAGCGAGTTCGCTCGGCGTGAGCGAACCGCCGGCGAGTATGAGGGCGCGCATGACGGCCATTTCGCCGCCGAGGGCTTTGTCCGCAAAGCGCGAAATGCGCTGATGCATGCTGCCGAACTCGGTAAGGAGCTGACGCCCAAGTTCACGGAAATCGGTATCTTCCACCGAAAACCCCTAACACTAGAAACTATTTTCGGTGAAAGATGATACCACCGCTCAACCATCCCATTCGGTGGATTTCTAGGCATGTCCCAAAAATCTACTTGGCCGCTAGGCAATATTAAGAGTGCATTAAGACTTAAAATCATTCAATTGCTGAAGCGTTTCAAAGAACTATTATGCACGCGATTAGGCGAGGGGTTGTCACCACCATGACGACTGGGACTCATATAATCGCCACGTGCGATGCTCCAACTTCCCGCAAGGAGACACCTTACATAAAGGGGGATGGAGTCATGGCATTTGACTTCACGGGCAAGACCGCGATTGTCACGGGCGGCACTCAGGGCATTGGCCTCGAGATCGCCAAGGGCATCGTCGCGGGCGGCGGACATGTCGCGCTCATCGCAAGGAACGCTGCTAAGGGCGAGGCCGCAGTGGCCGAGCTTGGCGAGGGCAACAAGTTCTATCAGCTCGATGTCGCCGATGCGCCCAAGGCGCGCGAGACCGTCGAGCAGATTTTTACGGACCTGCCGCAAACCAACATCCTGATCAACTGCGCTGGCGTCATCAGCACTAAGAAGTTCGACGAGATCGACGACACCGAGTGGCGTCGCACCATCGACATCAACCTCAACGGTACCTTCACTATGATGAACGCCGTGTACCCGCACTTTAAGGCGGCCCATGCCGGCACTATCGTCAACGTGAGTTCCGTTGCGGGCAAGATCGGCGGTGGCCTGCTCGGCACCGCTGCCTACGCGAGCTCCAAGGCCGGTGTTAACGGTCTAACCAAGGCAGTCGCCAAGGAAGGCGGTAAGTTCGGCGTTCGCTGCAACGCTGTGTGTCCGTCGCTCACGTTGACCGATATGACCTCGATTCTCTCTGACGAGAACTCCCAGCGCATCATCAACGGTATTCCTCTGGGCCGCGCCGCCCAGGCCAGCGAGCCTGCGCAGATGGTACTGTTCTTCGCTTCCGACCTCGCCAGCTTCGTGAACGGCGAGATCGGTGACTGCGACGGCGGCATCGTCCTGGACGGGTAATACCCCGCGGTGATCGTTTGGCGGCGACCCTGGCGACTCGGGGTTGTCGCCTTCTTTCTGACATAGGCGCGTGCGGCTACGATTCGCATGCATCCAAAGGAGATATATATGAGTGAATCGACTGCGGTGGAGGCGCCGGCGGCAAAGGAGCCGTTCTTTAAGATGTCCTCCATCCCGGGTGCCAATATTTTGGTGCCGCTTTTGTTGGGCTGCCTGCTCAACACGCTATTCCCCGACCTGTTCAAAACGCTCGGCAGCTTTACGCTTGGTATGACCCAGCAGGGCGCAGGCCCGCTCGTGGGCGCTTTTTTGCTCATCGTCGGTACGACGATTTCGTTTAAGAGCGCTCCTGCCGCCGCTGCCCGCGGTGCCATTATCATCGCCGTCAAGCAGATCGTGGTCGTTGCCGTGTCGCTGCTCATTCTTTATGTATTCAACGACAACCTGTTTGGCATCTCTGCCATGGTGATGCTGGCGGCTTGCACCGGCGCCAACAACGCTATGTACGCTGGCCTGATGGGCACCATGGGCAATGAGGCCGAGCGTGGCGCCGTCGCCATCACCACGCTCGTTGTCGGCCCTCCGGTCACGATGATTGTCCTTGGCGCCGCCGGTCAGGCTCCGATTGGCTGGTCGCTCGTGGGCGCCATCCTGCCAATCGTCGTCGGCATTATCCTGGGCAACCTCTTCCCGAGTTTTAAGAAGATGATGGCACCGGCACTTTCCGCCATCATCGTGCTCGTCTTCTTTGCCATGGGCTCGACCATGACATTTGGCCAGCTTATCAACGGCGGCCTTCCCGGCATCCTGCTCGGCGTGATCTGCTCGGTGGTCTTTGCAATTCCCGTTATCGCGGTCGATAAGCTCACGGGCGGTACGGGTGTCGCAGGTGCGGCCATCTCGAGCTGCGCCGGAGCCAATGTGGCCACGCCTGCTGCCATGGCAAGCGTCAACGGGGCCATGTACGGTGACGCCGTGCTCGCGACGGCTACGGCACAGGTTGCAGCGTGCGCTATCGTGACGGCCATTTTGACCCCGCTGGTCACCAGCTGGTGCCACAAGCATTTTGAGGGCCAGGGCAACGGCGATAGCAAGGCAACGACCGACAAGGCCGCCGCAGCTGCCTAATGCCAAGCGACAATCAAAGCTAAAAACTAGCTACGCCACAGGGCGGCTCCGGGGGAAATTCCGTGGCCGCCCTGCAGTTTCTGTGGGGTCTGTGGGGCACTTTACCATGCTAAAACTGGCATAACAGCTAGAGTGAACGTCGTACAAAGGCAAGGAAAAATACTAAACAAATCGGTGAACGGTAGTTGTTTGCGCTCGCATTTCCTGCGGGTTTGTAAAAAAAGCCCTTATGTTATAAAAAAAGGAACATATAACAGCACTGATGAAGGGGGTGGCTATGTTATCCTTCTCAAACGGGTGAAATCTTGGGTTTTGGGTTGCAGTTCCAAGGTGGACAAACGTTTTTCCCTGTACCAACGTGTGGTGAAGAACGGAAGAAGCCGGTAGTGCAAGCCGATATTCAAGAATTCAATAAGCAGCGGTGTGAGAGAGCGCCGCATTACACGTAACTAGGAGCGTGGTTACACAATGCAGGAGGCATGGGAAGGCTTCAAGGAAGGCATTTGGACGGGAGAGGTTGACGTCCGAGACTTCATCCAGAAGAACTACACCCCCTACGAGGGCGACGAGTCGTTCCTCGCCGGCCCGACTGAGCGTACCAAGGAGCTGTGGGGCGAGGTTCTCGACCTGCTGCTTAAGGAGCGCGAGCAGGGCGGTGTCCTCGATATGGACACCAAGACCGTTACGGGTATCGTGAGCCACCCCGCTGGCTACATCGATAACGCCCATCGCGAGAAGGAGACCATCGTCGGTCTCCAGACTGACAAGCCGCTCAAGCGCGCGCTGCACGTCAACGGCGGTATCCGCATCGCTTGCCAGGCCGCCAGCCAGCACGGCTACAAGGTCGACGAGAACGTTGTCGAGCGCTACACCTTCGAGCGCAAGACTCACAACGCTGGCGTCTTCGATGTCTACACCCCCGAGATGCGTGCTTGCCGCTCGGCTCACATCATCACCGGTCTGCCCGATGGCTATGGCCGCGGCCGCATCATCGGCGACTACCGTCGTGTTGCCCTGTACGGCGTCGACTACCTGATCAAGGACAAGGAGGCCCAGAAGGCTTCCACCCCGACGGTCATGACCGCCGACAACATCCGCGATCGCGAGGAGCTGCAGGAGCAGATCCGCGCCCTCGGCGAGCTCAAGATGATGGCCGAGACCTATGGTTTCGATATTTCCAACCCTGCTACCAACACGCAGGAGGCCATCCAGTGGATGTACTTCGCCTACCTCGCTGCCGTCAAGGAGCAGAACGGCGCCGCTATGTCCATCGGCCGTACCTCCACGTTCATCGACATCTACGCTGAGCGCGACCTTGCCAACGGTACCTTCACCGAGGAGCAGATCCAGGAGTTCGTGGATCACTTCATCATGAAGCTTCGCATGGTCAAGTTTGCCCGTACCCCCGAGTATCAGGCCCTGTTTACCGGCGATCCGCAGTGGGTCACCGAGTCCATCGGCGGCATGGGTGTTGACGGCCGCACGCTCGTTACCAAGATGAGCTACCGCTACCTGCACACGCTCGAGAACATGGGCACCAGCCCCGAGCCCAACATGACCGTTCTGTGGTCGACCCGTCTGCCCGAGAACTTCAAGAAGTTCTGCGCCAAGACTTCCGTCGCCAGCTCCTCGATCCAGTACGAGAACGACGACCTCATGCGCGTCTATCACGGCGACGACTACGGCATTGCCTGCTGCGTGTCCTCCATGCGCATCGGCAAGGAGATGCAGTTCTTCGGTGCCCGCGCCAACCTGGCCAAGTGCCTGCTGTACGCACTCAACGGCGGTGTTGACGAGGTCTCCAAGAAGCAGGTCGGCCCCAAGTATCGCGCCGTCGAGGGCGATACGCTCGATTACGACGACGTTGTGGCCAAGTACAACGACATGATGAAGTGGCTCGCTGGCGTGTACGTCAACTCGCTGAACATCATTCACTACATGCACGACAAGTATTGCTACGAGCGTATCCAGATGGCTCTGCACGACAAGCACGTGCACCGCTGGTTCGCTACGGGCATCGCTGGCCTTTCCGTCGTGGCTGACTCCCTGTCCGCCATCAAGTACGCCAAGGTTCACCCCGTCCGTGATGAGAACGGCATCATCGTCGACTTCGAGACCGAGGGCGAGTTCCCCAAGTACGGTAACGACGACGACAGCGTCGACCAGATCGCTCACGACGTTGTGCACCAGTTCATGGAGTACATCCGCATGAACGATACCTACCGCAACTCCGTGCCTACGACCTCGGTTCTGACCATTACCTCCAACGTCGTGTACGGTAAGAAGACCGGCTCCACGCCCGACGGCCGCAAGGCTGGCCAGCCGTTCGCCCCGGGTGCTAACCCCATGCACAAGCGCGATAGCCACGGCGCCATCGCTTCGCTGTCTTCGGTTTCCAAGCTCCCGTTCCGCGATGCTCAGGACGGCATTTCCAACACCTTCTCCATCATCCCGAGTGCGCTCGGCAAGGAGGACCAGGTGTTCTTTGGTGATATCGACCTTGATCAGCTGGGCGAGTAACTATTGTTAGTGCTATACTAACAATAACGATTACTGATTAGCGCGCCGGTTTCGGCCGGCGCCTATTAATCGAAGGAGACACATTATGAAGGTTTCTGAAGTTTCCGAGACCCAGGCCGATAACCTGGTCCACATGCTCGACGCTTACGCCGAGAAGGGTGGCCACCACCTGAACATCAACGTCTTCAACCGTGAGACGCTGCTCGACGCTCAGGCTCACCCCGAGAAGTATCCGCAGCTGACCATTCGCGTTTCCGGCTACGCTGTGAACTTCCACACGCTCACCAAGGAGCAGCAGGACGAGGTCATTGCGCGTACCTTCCACAACAAGTTCTAAAGGGATTTAACTCCCGCAGGATCGCCGGGCCGCTTTAGGTTACTTTCCAAAACGTCCTCGGACATGCAAAGGGCTCCGCTGCGCGCTTCGCGCGGCGGAGCCCTTTGCGTCCTGCGGAATATTTTGGAAAGTAACCTAAAGCGGCCCGGCTGGGGTCCTGTGTAGTCACCCTTTAGGCGGAACTCTCCTAATTATTTGGATGAGTCGTTTACTTACTTGTACTGTTACCGTCTTCCCACTCTTGTTGGGGTATGCTTTGTTCGTATGTAAACGTATGACATGTTGATGGGGGAGGGTGCTATGGCTCGCGAGAGTGCTCGTTCTAAGGATACGGCTAAGCCTGGCATCAAGGAAGTTGCAGCGGTGGCGGGGGTTTCGCCTACTACGGTATCTCGCGTGCTTAATAATCGCGGCTATATTAGCCAAGAGACCCGCGATAAGGTCCATGCCGCGATGGAGCGCATCAACTATACGCCCAACGATATCGCCCGTGCCATGCTCAACGGTCGCCTGAATCTAATCGGTATGATCGTCCCCTATGTCAGCAGCCCGTTTCATGCCCAAGCGGTTCAAGCCGTTGAGCGTACCCTGGCCGAAAACGGTTTTAAGATGCTGCTGTGCAATAGTGCCAATCGACCTGATCTTGAGCGTTCTTATATCGATATGCTTCGGCGCAATATGGTTGATGGCGTCATTGTCAACTCGCTTAATATCGGTGCCGAGGCGTATGCCGAGATGGGCTTGAGTCTGGTTGGTATCGACTGCGACCTTGGTGAGACCTCTGTTCAGATTGCGAGCGACAGCTATGGCATCGGCGAACTTGCCACGCGTCGCCTGATCGATGACGGGTGTTCGCGCATCTTGTGCCTGCGCAACAATAGCCGCATGCGTATGCCTGCCAATAAGCGTACCGATGCCTACCACGATGTTGTGGAGCAGGCCGGTTTGCCCGCGCTTGTCCGTGAGGTCGAGTTCGTTAAGTCCGACGACGAAAAGAGTGCGGTCGTTGCGAAGATCCTCGATGAGAACCCCGATATTGACGGCATCTTTGCGGGAGACGACACGATGGCGGCCATCTGCCTCAACGTGATGAAGCGGCGCGGCTTGAGCGCTCCGGACGATATTAAGGTCGTGGGCGCGGATGGCGCCCGCCGCACTATGACGTTTATGCCTGACTTAACAACCGTTCGTCAAGATATAGATCGCATCGGAGAGCTCGCGGCGCAATCCATCATGGCTCTTGTTAACGGTGAAAAGCCCGAATCGAATACCAAGCTCCCCGTTGAACTCATTGAGGGCAAAACCGCGTAGTTCATCCCGTGCCAAAAGAATCCCTCAAACGCCTCTGATGACCGTTCGCCGGCATATGTCAACCGTTTGCCGACGACTGGAACTGCGAAAAGACGTATTAGTGTGAAAACGTTTGACATATGAAAACGATTGACATATCTTGCAGTTGTACCGAGTTAGTATCTTGTGGGAAAGGAAGTCTCGGATGCACAAGGTGTATTACCAGCCTGAGGGAATTTGGGTAGGCGACATCATGCCGTACGGAGAGGACGGCACGTTCTATCTCTATCACCAGCGTGACACGCGAAACCCCGGTCCTTTCGGAGAGCCGTTTGGTTGGGCACTCGCGACGACCAAGGATTTCGTCAACTACAAGGACTTTGGCGAGAGCCTTGAGCGTGGCGGCGACGAGGAAGTCGACCAGTATGTTTATGCCGGCACGGTGTTTAAGGTGGGCGACAAGTACCATGCGCTCTACACTGGTTGCAATCGCGATAAGGTCCGCGCACGCTTGATGAAGCAGGTTCTTCTTCACGCCACGAGTGACGACGCCGTCAAGTGGGAGAAGAACATCGCCGAGACGCTGCTTCCGCCCCAGGAGGGTTACGATGACCGCAACTGGCGCGATCCCTTTGTGCTTTGGGATGAGGAGAACGAAGAGTACATGCTCATCCTCGGCACACGTGTGGGCGAGGACAAGCGTCTGATGACCGGTCGTCTGGTCAAGTTCACCTCCAAGGACCTGGATACCTGGGAGTTCCAGGGCGACTGGTGGAATCCGGGCCTGTACACCATGTTCGAGATGCCTGATCTCTTTAAGATGGGCGACTGGTGGTATCTGGTGTTCTCCGAGTACAGTGATGGCAACAAGACCCGTTACCGCATGTCTCGCTCCATCAACGGTCCTTGGATCACTCCTGCGGACGATTCCTTCGATGGCCGTGCGTACTATGCCGCGCGTACCGCATTTGATGGCGAGCGCCGCGTTCTCTTTGGTTGGGTTCCTACGCGTGACGAGGGCGGCGACCCCAGCTCTTACCTGTGGGGCGGCACCTTTATGCCCCTCGAGATCGTTCAGCGTGCCGACGGAACGCTCGGCACCAAGCTTCCCGACAGTATGCTTGGCGCCTTTGGCGAGGCCAAAGCAGTCGAGGCCTTTGAGCTTTCCTGCGAGTCGGGCAAGGTCGAGCAGATGCTCGCCGCGGATGCCGGTTCCACCTATATGCTCGATGCCGACATCGAGCTCGTCGGTGACGCTGCCGGCTTCTCGGTGAAGCTTGCCGAGGACGCCGAGTCTGGTCTTGCCTATGAGTTCCGCGCCAACCTGCGTGAGGGCAAGCTCGAGTTTACGGCTGCCCCCCAGTATCCATGGTTCCAGGTCAACAACATGGGCCTCGAGCGTCCGTTGTTCTTTAAGGGCGAGGGCACTCACCATGTGCGCCTGGTCGTTGACGACGATATCGCGACCATCTTTGTCGATGATGTTGCGCTCAACGCTCGCTTCTGCAATAAGCAGGGCCAGGGTGTAGCGCTGACGGTCACCGACGGTACGCTCAAGTGCACAAACGCAACGATTGCGTCTCTGTAATGGTGGCAAAACGTCCTATGATTTCGTAAGGGAATGGAGAGGAACATGGACTACAAAGTAGTGTCTCAGCAAGTCGTCGATAACGTCGGCGGTCTGGAGAACATCGAGGGTGCCACGCATTGCGTTACGCGTCTGCGTCTGGTGCTCAAGGATACGAGCAAGTACAACAAGGCCGAGCTCGAAAACATCGATGGCGTCAAGGGCGTGCTGTACAACAGCGGCCAGCTCATGATCATCTTCGGTACCGGTACCGTCAACAAGGTCTACGATGAGTTTATGGCTCTGACGGGCGTTAAGGAGATCAGCGCTTCCGAGGTCAAGGGCGCCGAGGCGGACAAGAAAGGCAAGTTCTTCTCTGTCCTCAAGGTGTTCTCGGACATCTTTATCCCCATCATTCCCGCTTTCGTCGGCGCTGCTATCATCATCGGCCTTAAGTCGCTGATCGTTGCCAACGGCCTCTTTGGCATGGAGGGCAGCCTCGCCGACCACAGCGAGTTCCTCAAGAACCTCGCAAGCTTCTTTGCCATTATTGCCACCACCTTTGACTACCTGCCTGTCCTGGTTATGTATAGCGCGGTCAAGCGTTTTGGCGGCAACCCGATCCTGGGTATCCTCGTCGGTATCGTCATGGTTCACCCGAGCCTTATGAACCGTAACGCGTTCGTTATGGATCCGTCGGGTGCTGAGTACTGGAACTTTGGTCCGCTCTCCATCCCCATGGTTGCTTTCCAGGGCGGCGTGTTCCCTGCAATCCTGACTGCCTGGTTTATGGCCAAGGTCGAGAAGATTGCCCAGAAGTACATCCCCGAGGTCGTTTCGTTTGTCTTTGTCCCGACCGTTACCCTGATTCTTGCTAACGTTGCCCTGTTCACCGTGTTCGGCCCGCTCGGCAACCTGATCGGCGACGTCCTCGCTGGCGTAATCGATGTCCTGTACAACAGGATGGGCGTCTTTGGCGCCTTTGTTTTCGCCGCGTTCCTGCAGCCGCTCGTCGTTACCGGTACGCATCAGTTCATCCAGGGTATTGAGGCCAACCTCGTTGCCACGACCGGCTTCAACTACATCCAGGCTATCTGGTCGGTTTCCATCATCGCCCAGGGCGGCGGCGCCATCGGCATGTATCTCATTCACAAGAAGCACTCCAAAGAGCGCAACATCTGCATGTCGTCCTTTATCCCGACGCTGGTCGGTATCTCCGAGCCCGCAATCTTTGCTGCAAACATGCGCTACTCGATCATTCCGTTCGTCTGCGCTTGCATCGGTGCAGGCTGCGGCGGTGCCTTCGTGAAGCTCTTTGAGGTGCGCGCTATCGGTCAGGGTCTGACCGGCGTGCTTGGCCTGCTCATCGTCACGCCCGAGACGCTCGTGTGGTATGTGGCCGGCAATCTCATCGCCTTCATCGTGCCAATCGTCTTGATCTTTGCCTACAACAAGGCAAAGGGCGTGCCGACCACCGATGAAGAGGGCGCTGGCGCTGGCTTCGACGTTAGCTTCTAATTGAGCCGTTCAGCGTAATCTGAGGATAAGTCCATTTGGGGAAGGGCGTTCGGCTCGTGTGAGTCGAGCGTCCTTCCCCATAGACGAGAAAGTCAACGGCGATGTTTAATCAAAAAAATAAGGTGACACGCGCGGACTATGAGCAATGGCGTGCCGGACAGGATGAGACGGCGGGTCGCATCGCGTCCGACCCCGATAGGCTCCTGTTCCATGTGGAGCCTGAGCTTGGCTGGCTCAACGATCCCAACGGTTTGGTGCAGATCGGTGATACGTATCACATCTATCACCAATACGATCCATTCGATGCTGCGCATGGCGGTCCAGTGCTTTGGAATCATCTGACAACAAAGGATTTTGTGACGTACGAGAATTGCGGCCCTGTGCTGTTCCCCGATTCCGATTTGGATTCGAGCGGAGCGTATTCTGGTTCTGCCTTTGTACACGACGGCAAGATTCACTACTTCTATACCGGCAACGTCAAGCATTTTGACCGCGATGATTACGACTACGTGTTGACGGGCCGTGAGCAAAACCAAATTCATATGGTTACCGAGAATCCCGACGAATTGGGCAAGAAGCGTGTGGCTGTTGGGCCGGTCGATTACCCCGACGATATCGGTACGCACGTACGCGACCCCAAGATCCTTGAACACGATGGTATCTACTACATGGTTCTGGGCGCTCGTACGAAAGACGACCGCGGCTGCGTGCTTGTCTATACTTCGCGCGATCTAGAGGATTGGAGCTATGCGACGCGCATTGAGTTGGGCGAGAAGTTTGGCTTTATGTGGGAGTGCCCTGATCTGTTTGAGCTTGATGGCGAGCTTATTCTCGTTTGCTGTCCTCAGGGCGTGCCCGCCGATGGTTGGCGTTACCGCAATCCGCACCAGTGCGTGTGGTTTCCCATCGAGGCCGATTGGGAGGCACCGAGTTTTAAGATCACCGGGCAGGGCATGCCCCCGATGGTCGATGTCGGCTTTGATTTCTACGCACCGCAGTCCTTTGAGGACGCTGCGGGTCGGCGTTTGATGATCGGGTGGTCGGGTTGCCCCGATGCGACGGCAAAAAGCCCGACGGTGGCACGCGGGTGGCAGTGCGCGTTGACGGTGCCGAGAGAGCTGAGCGTACGCGATGGTAAGCTCTGTCAGCAGCCGGCGCACGAGATTGAGAAGATGCGCGGCGACTGCGTTCGCGCGACAGGCGGTGAAACCGTTGAGGAGCCGGGCCGCCTGTTTGATCTTGTGGTTTCCTGTGAGGGCGCCAAGATGGTCGAGCTCGAAACCCGCAAGGGTGTCTTTGTGCGTTATACGGACGGGATGCTTACCCTCGATATGGGTGACGAAGGCTATGGGCGCGACCAGAGGTCGATTGAGCTCGGCGAGCTTCGCGACCTACGCGTGCTTTCGGACACTACGATGGTCGAGATTTTTGCAAATGGCGGCGAGGCGGCACTTACGAGCCGTACCTATTCGCCGGCGGTTCCGGCGATGGAGCTGCACGCCGAGGGTGCGGCATCGATGAATTTCTACCGCCTCGTGCATTAACCGTGCGTGGAGCACGATTGGATTTGCTGGACGGAATGTGTCGCAGTTGTCGCGGCCAACTACCGCTTACCGCATATAGCGACCGTTTGCGGAATAAGTAACCCTCCTTAATAAACCGTGTGGAATCCTAGATAAGCACGGAGTTTTCCAAGGAGACGCTGTCCTTTGTTGTGTGCAAGGGGCGGCGTCTCTTTGGTGCTTGGACACTGTTGTACAACAGTGCGGCGGCGCGTGCCATGTATTGAAAAGCCAATGTTGAGATGGGTCGTGATAATAATGGGCAAGTACGTAATCGTGGTCGAGTCTGGGTCGGATGTGACGCCGGAGCTCTGCGAGCGCTACGGCATCGTGCGCGTACCCATGCATGTCACGATTGGTGACGAGACCGTCGAGGACGGCTCGATCGATCCGCTCGAGATTTATTCGCGCTGCAACGAGTTTGGCGTGATGCCCAAGACCAGTGGCTGCGCGCCTGCGGATTTTGCTCACGTGTACGACCGCATTCACGCTGAGCAGCCCGATGCGACTATTCTGCATCTCGCGTATTCCGAGGCCACGACCTGCTCGCATCAATCATCGAAGATCGCCGCCAAGGGTCGCGACTACGTGTTCTCTATGGACACGCGCTTTGTCTCGGTGGGCCAGTCGCTCGTTGTCGTCGAGACCGCCAAATACATCGAGGCTCACCCCGATGCCACCGTCGACGAGATCTTTGCATTTACGAACTCCGTCATGGACCGCGTACTGCTGGGCTTTGTTCCTACGGACCTTGCCTTCCTTAAGGCGGGCGGTCGCTTGTCCAACGTCGCATTCCTTGGCGCCCACCTACTCAAGATTAAGCCCTGCATTGAGGTGACGGGCGGCAAGTTCGTGGCGACCAAGAAATTCCGCGGCTCTATGCTCAAATGCGCCCGCGCCTTTATTGACCACATGGTTGCGAAAGGCGAGATTGACTACTCGCACATTGGCTTGGCGTATTCGGTGGGCCTTTCCCAGGAGCTGCGCGACGACATGGAAGTCTATGCGCACGACCTGGGCTTTAAGGACGTTACTTGGACTCAGGTTGGCGGCGTCATCTCGAGCCATTGCGGCCCGACCGCCTTCGGTGCGGTGCTGACGCTCAAGGCGTAAAGGCCGCAGGCGAGCGTTCTTCAGCCTGACATCTCGACGTAGCCCCCAGCCATGGTGATGGGGGATAGATTAAAACGTGCCGTTCTAGTCTGAGACGTTTAAACGCAAGCGCATGGGCTAGAATGGCTCTGGCATTTTAATTGGTTGCATCCAAGGAGAGGCAAGGTAGCGGGAATGGCTGAGATGACGCTCGAGGGTGTGGACGCTCGTCCCGAGGACTCCGCGTTTGCCCTGGGCCGTGTACATTCGATTGAAACGATGGGTACGGTCGACGGACCCGGCATCCGCTTTGTGGTGTTTGTTCAGGGCTGTCCCATGCGCTGTGCGTATTGTCACAATCCAGATACCTGGTCGGTTAACGGCGGCACCATGGTGACCGTCGAGCATCTGATGGACGAGTTCCAGAGCAACCATGAGTTTTACCGCAGCGGCGGCATTACGGTTTCGGGCGGCGAGCCGCTCCTACAGCCCGATTTTTTGGCCGACCTGTTCCGGGCAATGCACAACAATCCCGATGGCCGCGTCCATACCTGCCTTGACAGCTGCGGGTATGCGTTTGATCCCGGCCATCCCGAGAAGTTTGATGCCGTGCTCAACGAGACCGACATGGTACTGCTCGATATTAAGCATGCCGACCCGGTCGAGCATAAAAAGCTGACCGGTTGTGATCCCGCACGCATCCTGGCGTTTGGCGATGAGCTTGCACGTCGCAAGATCAAGGTCGTTATCCGTCACGTGGTGGTGCCGGGCATTACCGACACGGTGGAGGAGTGCGAGAAGCTCGGTCGCCTCATCGCTCCGTGGCATAATGTGGTGGGTTTGGAGATGCTGCCGTATCACACGATGGGCGTCGTCAAGTATGAGCAGCTGGGGATTCCCTATAAGCTCGAGGGCGTTCCGCAGATGGATACCGCGCGCATGCCCGAGCTGCGCAACGCCGTTATGGCCGGCATGAGAAAGCGCCGTGCGGAGCTCAGGTCGGCCATCGGCTAACAAGCTATTTTTGCCCCTTTATGATACCCGAGCTGTACTGGCCTAACGGCTTGGTGCTGACGCGGTTGAGCCAAAATGCTGGTACCATACCGTGGATAAGCAATTTGCACGGATTTGGGGGATGGCATGGCAACCATCGCGATCATAGGCGCACTCGAAAAAGAGGTTGCGCAGATTAAGGAAGAGCTGAGTGGCGCGCATGAGTCGCAGGAGGCGGGCTTGACCGTTGTGAACGGTGGGCTTTCGGGTCTGACGGTAGTCGCCACGACGGCAGGCATGGGGACCGTGAACGCCGCTGCCGCAACGCAGCATCTCATCAGCAAATACGCCCCGCAGGCCGTTGTGTTCTCGGGTATTGCGGGCGGCCTAAACCCTAAACTCCATATTAACGACGTGGTTATAGGCAAGTGCCTGCGCTATCTGGATACCGATACGGCACTCATCGCCGAGTCCGCGCCGGGGCTCGAGGAGTTTGTCTCGACGCCGGCGTTGGTTGATGTTGCCGCCGCCGTGCTTGCCGAGCATGGATTTGTGGATACCTCGGCGGATGAGAATTCTGCGGAGAAGGACCCCAAGCAGTTCCTGTGTGGCACTATCGCCACGGGTGACCGCTTTGTTACGGGTGACGCCATGCGTAACGCTGCGATTGAGGCCACGCATGCCGATTGCGTCGAGATGGAGGGCGCGGCAATTGCGCACATCGCGGCCAAGAATGGTGTCGATTGCCTAGTGCTGCGCGCTATCAGCGATAATTGTGACGAGGCATATGACGCGTTTTGCGAGCGCGAGTTCGATCTGGATGAGTACGCCCGTACCGCGAGCGGCATTACGCTTGACATCGTTCGTCGTATCGCCGCCGCGCAATAGCACACCCGTTTTGTAAGAACCTACGACCAAGGAGTGTCCATGGCCGATTCCATTAACTACCAGCTTGCCAAGTTCGTTGCCAGCTATGGCAAGGTTTCACAGATTCCCGAGTCCACCTGCCCCGAGGTGAGCTTCGTCGGCCGCTCCAACGTGGGCAAGTCGTCGATCATGAACAAGCTTTTTGGCCGCAAGAACCTCGTCAAGGTTTCGAGCACGCCGGGCAAGACGAGCAACATCAACTTCTTTGAGGCTGACGACGTGCACTTCGTCGACCTGCCGGGCTATGGTTTCGCCCGTCGTTCCAAGGCCGAGCGCGACCGTTGGGCAGAACTTATCGGCGACTTCTTCGACTCGGAGCGCAGCTTTAACCTGGTTGTATCGCTGGTGGACATTCGCCACGATCCCAGTAAGCTCGACCATGACATGATCGACTACCTGCAGGGCAACGAGTTCAACTTTATCGTCTGCCTCACCAAGGCCGACAAGCTCAGCCGCACCCAGCAGGCCCGCCAGGCAGCAGCCATCAAAAAGCAGCTCAACGTCCCGGCCGAGAACGTGATCATCACAAGCTCCCAAACCGGTACCGGCATCGACGAGCTCAAGCGCCGCATTGCCGAGGCCTGCCTTTAGTAAGGGCTCTTGGCAGGCAATAGTTTGCATCTATCTATATCACCCCAGTGATAGTTATTGGTACACTATCGCTGGGGTGATATTTTTGTTTGGAGGTCACAATGGAGCTTTGGCACGGGTCGGAGGTTGTTGTCGAGCATCCGTCGTTGTTAGCGCCGGGCGATTTTAGCCGCTAATAGTCAAACTATTTTGACCAATCCC
>URHQ01000036.1 GCA_900547655.1 uncultured Collinsella sp. | reverse complement strand
GGGGTGGGGAAAGGTGTTGAAAAATGGGGCGGTTCCCCATATTATTGATGACGTCGACAGGCGGGGTGGTTCCCCGCGTACGTGCCATCTGAGTAACCGAGGGGAGGGCGCACATGGGAATGACTGGTGCATACGAGCGCAATCTCGATGCAAAAGGTCGTCTGTCCCTGCCTGCACCCCTTCGCGAGGAGCTTGGAGAGCACGTTCGCGTGTTCAAAGCCCTGGATGTCGATGCTCTGTACGTGTTCTCTGCCGAGGCCTTCGATAAGTGGGTCGAAGGACTCTTCGCGGGTCGTGAGGGCCACGAGGGTTTTAACCCGCGTGACATTAATGACCAGAAGCTCATGAGGGCGATCAACAAGCGCACCACGTCGATGGATGTGGACAGTGCCGGTCGTATCGGTCTTTCCGAGTCTCTCCGCAAGCAGGCGAACCTCGACCGCGAGGTCACGGTTGTGGGCAACTACGACCACCTTGAGGTTTGGGATCGCGCCGCGGCCGATGAGGACGATGACGATGAGGCCCTGCTGGACCTCTTCTTCTCGTAAGGGCAAGGCACGGGTAACGGATGGAGCGTGGGATCTTGACACAAGAATATCGGCATGAACCTGTCATGCTCGGCGAAGTGCTTGAGTCGCTGCGGCTAAAGAGCGGCTCCGTTGTCTGCGATTGCACCCTTGGCGGTGCCGGCCATTCGGTAAAGATGGCCGCGCAGGTGGGGGAGACGGGCCTTTTGCTCGGCGTCGATCAGGACGACATGGCCCTCGAGGCCGCTGGCGCCCGTCTGGGCCGCGAGGTTCCCGGCGTTCCGCACCAGCTGCTGAAGGGCAACTTCGGCGACTTGGACGAGCTACTTTGCTCGGCCGAGGTGCCCGGGGTCGATGGCTTCCTGTTCGATTTGGGCGTTTCGTCGCCGCAACTCGATATCCCTGGCAGGGGCTTTTCGTATAACGAGGACGCCCCATTGGACATGCGGATGGATCCGGGTAATAACACCTTAAACGCAGCTGAGGTCATCAACACCTATAACGAACACGACCTCGCCCGGATTCTACGCGTCTACGGCGAAGAGAAGTTCGCCTCGCAGATCGCGCGCGAGATCGTGCGCCGCCGCGAGCAAGAACCGATCGAAACCACCGGCCAATTTGTCGAGATCATCAAGGCGGGTATCCCGGCTGCCGCTCGTCGGCATGGCGGACACCCGGCCAAGAAAAGTTTCCAGGCCATTCGCATCGAGGTCAATCACGAGCTCGATGTGCTCGAACGAGGGCTTGATGCCGCCACCAGGTGGCTCAACCCGGGCGGACGTATCTGCGTCATCTCGTATCACTCGCTCGAGGACCGTATCGTAAAGAACCACTTTAAGGAGATGAGCCAGGGGTGCACGTGTCCGCCGGAGATTCCGGTGTGCGTGTGCGGCAACGTGCCGATACTCAAGGTCATCACCCGCAAACCCCTGGTTGCCCAGCCTGATGAGGTTGAGCGCAACCCTCGGGCGAGATCAGCCAAAATCCGCGTGGCGCAGCGTCTGTAGGCGCGACCGCGCGATATTGGACCTCCCGCTCGCACCATAAACGAAGCTTAAACACACTACCAACGTACTCGGGATGGGAGGCGGCATATCATGGGCTACAACACTTCAAGCGCAGCACTCGCCTATGATATGAACGCCATGCCCGCCTATCGTGAGACGCCGCAGGCCCCCGTTGCTCCCCGTGAGCAGCGCACGCCGCGCTTTGATGTCTACACGGGCGCGGGCCGTCAGGCAAACCAGGCGGTAAGCCCGGTTTTCATGAGCGTTCTTAAAACGTTTTGCATCATTGCGGCTATCTTCATGACGATCGGCGTCGCCCGCGTGGCGCTCGCCGGCGTTACGGCCCAGGTGCTCAACAGCAACGCCGAGCTTACCAACACGCTCGAAAAAGCGACCGATGAGAGCTCCGACCTGGAGGTCATGCATTCGGTCTATGGCGCCGACACGCGCATTCGCGACCTTGCGGGCGCTTATGGCATGGTGGAGCCCAGCGAGAGCGTTACACTTGACTTTTCGCAGGATGCAGCCGCGGGCGCCAACGCGACCGCGACCGCTCAGTAGCAAGACGGTAGCTGAGTATGACAAATGACTATCGCCGCGGTTCCGATGGGGGCCGCGGTTCTGGACGTCCCTCGTCGCGGGGACGTTCTGGTTATCAAGGAACGGGTCGGCAATCTTACAACGCCGGGCAGTCCCGTGGCAACGACCCGGCGTCGCGACTTCGCGGCTCGGGCGGCCCTCAAGTGCATAACACCAGGTCGCGCAAGAGTTCGTCGACCGAATGGCTCACAGGCGCGCCTCTGCCTCGCCGCAAAGCCGTCATGGGCTTCATCGGGCTTGGCTTGGGCTTGGGCGTCTTTCGCCTTGCCGACTATCAAATTGTCGAAGCCGATAAACTGCGCGAGCGTGCCGATGCGCGCCGCCTGCTTGCGCAGACCCTCTATGCCAAACGTGGCACCGTCTACGACCGCAATGGTAACGTGCTGGCGTCGTCGGTCGAATGTCGCAACATCGCCGTGAACCCGCAGCTTGTCGAGGATGTTGACAAGACGGTGTCGGCGCTGGTCAAGGCAACTGGAATCGATAAAAAGACCTGCCGCAAGCTCGTTGAGTCCGATGGAACCTGGGTGTATATCAAGCGCCAGGTGGACGAAGACGATGTTGCGGCGCTGGAGAAGAAGAACCTGCCCGGCGTGCTTTTTGAGCAGGCCATGAAGCGCGTATATCCATACGGCAATCTGGCATCGCAGGTGCTGGGTGTAGTGAATGTAGACAACGACGGCTTGACGGGTCTCGAAAAGCAATACAACAAGCTTCTGACCGGCACGAACGGTTCTCTCGTACGCGAGCGCGCGAGGGACGGCAGCTATATCGCGGGCGGTGCCTATAAAAAGGTGGCTGCGGTCGACGGCGTTGATATCGTGACGACGCTCGACGTCAATATCCAGCGTGCGGCCGAGGATGCCCTGGCAGAGGCAGTTGAGAAGACTAAGGCCAAGAACGGCTCGGCGCTGGTCACCGATCCTACGACAGGCGAGATTTTGGCAGCCTGCTCGTACCCGACCTACGACCAGACCGATCTGGAGAATGCCAAGACCGAGGATATGAATCTGCGCCTGGTCACCGACGCCTACGAGCCCGGCTCGGTCTTTAAGACGCTCGTGGCGGGCGCCGGCTTCGACTTGGGCGTCGTGCGATCGAGTACGTCGTTTGAGGTGCCGGCGAGCATCAAGGTGGGCGACGATACCGTCACCGATGCCGACAAGCGCGACTATGCCATGACCATGGATGTGCGCGAGATGATGCGCCGTTCGTCCAACGTGGGCTTTGTCCTAGTGGGGCGCAAGATCGGTGCCGACGACTTTGCCGCCTATGTGGACAAGTGGGGCATCGGTCACAGCTCGGGTGTCGATTTTCCGGGAGAGAGCCTGGGTATCGTCAAGGAGCGTGACCAGTATGACGGCGCCACGCTGGGCTCGATGAGCTTTGGACAGGCACTGTCCGTCTCGCCGATTGAGATCGCACGTGCCGTGGGCGGCATCGCCAACGGCGGCGTGATGATGACACCGCACTTCTATAAGTCCAGCAAAGGCGACGAGAAGGACTGGGGCGAAGGCGAGCGCGCGATTTCGGAGGACGCCGCATCCCAGGTGACATCGTGCATGCAGACGGTCGTGTCCGAGGGAACGGGCGTTGGCGGCGCGGTTGACGGCTATGACGTGGCGGGTAAGACCGGTACGGCCGAACGTGCCGACGAGAACGGCGGCTACCTCAAGGAGAACTACATGTCGTCCTTTATGGGCTTTGCACCGGCACAATCGCCCAAGGTGCTGTGCTATATCACGCTCGACGGAACGCCGAGCGGCTCAGATGCCGCTGCGGTGCCGTTCCAGTCCATTATGGCCAACGCGCTCGACGTGCTGGGTATCCCGCACACGAAGTAGGGGGTTACAATCTTTGGGGCGTGGTTTGTTGTCCCATATGAGGGTGTTCACATGCCCTGCACCACGCATGTGCGGCGCTGGGATACAATACGCCGATAGCATTATTAGGTTTACAGGGGAGCTGCAATGATAGAGATCGCCGTCAACAACCTCGCGGCCGCAACAGGGGCCCGAACCGTGACGGGAGAAGCCGATCGGGTATGCCGCGGGTGCGTTATCGACTCGCGCCAGGTCGAGGAAGGGACGATTTTCGTCGCCTTTCCCGGTGAAAACGTCGACGGCAATGATTTTGCTTCCCGTGCCGTCCAGTCGGGTGCCGGCGCCGTCGTGATGACGCGTGAGCCCGAGGCCGAGCTGGTCTCGCTGGCGCAGGACAAGGGGTGCGCCATCCTGCTGACCGATGATCCCGAGGAGTTTCTGCTGCGTTTGGCGCACACGTATCGCCTGGAGCTTGGCTGCCTGGTCGTTGGCATTACCGGTTCCATCGGCAAGACGACGACCAAGGACGTGCTCGCCGCCGTGCTCGCCAAGCGCTATCGTGTCTGGGCCACCAAGGGCAATTTCAATAACCTGATCGGCATGCCGCTCACGGTGCTTTCCGCCCCGGCCGATACCGAGGTCCTGGTGCTCGAGATGGGCATGAACCATTTCCACGAGATTGAGCGCCTGTCCAAGTCCGCCAATCCCAACCTTGCCATCGTAAGCAAGATTGGTACCTCTCACATCGGCATTTTGGGCAGCCGCGAGAACATCGCCCGCGCTAAGGCCGAGATTGTCCAGGGTATGTGCGCCGCCGGCGACTTCTTGCCGCTGCTGGTTTTGGGCGGTGAGGACGACTTTACGCCGTTCATTCGCGATACGTTCGCCCAGCCTGCTGGTATCGACGTTATGCTGGCCGGCGTCTCGGACGACGATGAGGTCCGTGCCCGCGACATTCGTGTTGATGACGAGGGACGTCCGGTCTTTACGCTCGATTTTGGCCAGGGTGAGACGATCGATACCATGCTTGCCATCCCCGGCGTGCAGTCCGTTCCTAATGCCGTTAAGGCCGCCGCGGTTTCCTATCGCCTGGGCGTGACGCCCGAGCAGATCGATGCTGCTTTTAGGGGCCTCACGATCACCGGTCACCGCCAGGAGATCAAGCGCGCCAAGAGCGGTGCCCGCGTCATCGACGATTCCTATAACGCCAGTGCCGAATCCATGGCTGCTGGCCTCGATCTACTGTGCTCGCTTTCGTGCACGGGGTCTCGCATGGCGATCCTGGGCGAGATGGGCGAGATGGGCGATGAGGCTCCTCGCATGCATGAGCTCGTGGGCGCCTATGCCGCCGCCAAGAAGCTCGACATGCTGGCGTGCGTGGGTGGTGAGCTTGCCCAGCTTATGGCCGATGCCGCGCGCATGATGGGCATGGACGAGGACCGCATCCAGGTGTTCTCCGATTATCAGCAGGTGCTCGACCGCATGGGCGGCGCGCTTGAAAAACATGATGTTGTACTGGTCAAGGGTTCCCGTTTTGTTGAGCTCGACCGCTTTGTGGAAGGTGTGTGCTAGCCCATGTTCGGCAATCCCTCGTATCCCACGTATCAGGCTTTTTTGGGGCTTGGCATCGCCGCTGCCATTGCGCTACTGCTCATGCCGTGGTGGATCAAGCTGCTCAAGGTCGAGGGTATCGGCCAGCAGGTTCGAGCCGACGGCCCCAAGCGTCATCTGGTTAAGCAGGGAACGCCCACCATGGGTGGTGTTGTCATCCTCGTCGCGATCTCGCTGACCTGCCTGCTGATGGGCAAGCTCACCACCGAGCTCGTGCTCGTGCTCCTCGCCACGCTGGCGACCGGCGTGCTGGGCCTGATCGACGACCTGACCTCCGTTACGCATGGGCGCTCGCTCGGTCTGACGCCTCATGCCAAGATGATCGGCCTAACCATTATCTGTGTCACCTTTACGGTGCTCGCCGTCAACTGGTGCGGCGTCGCCCCCGAGATTCGTTTTCCCGGCGGCCTGACGATTGACCTCGGTGTTCTTTCGACCACCATCTGCGGCCTTTCGTTCCCGTGGCTCTACATTGTCTTTTGCTGGCTGATGATCGCCGGTCTTTCTAATGCCGTGAACCTGACCGATGGCCTTGATGGTCTTGCTGGCGGCACCTCTATGATTGCCATGCTCGCCATGGCCGCCATGGCGTTTTTGCACGGAGACGTGAACCTGTCCATCTTCTGCACCGCGTGTGCCGGTGCCTGCTTGGGCTTTCTGTGGTTCAACTGCTATCCGGCGAGCATCTTTATGGGCGATACCGGCTCGCTTGCCCTGGGCGCCGCGTTTGCCTGCACGTCCATCATGACCAACACCGAGGTCGTCTCCCTCATCATCGGCGGCCTGTTTATCGTTGAGACCCTGTCGGTCATGATTCAGGTTGTCTACTTCCACTTTACGCACAAGCGCGTCTTCCTTATGGCGCCCATCCATCATCATTTCGAAAAGAAGGGTTGGGCCGAGACCAAGGTCGTCATCCGTTTTTGGATTATCGCTGCGGCCTTTGGTGCCGTTGGCCTTGCTCTGTTCTTCCAGTTGGGATAGTGGTCTTTCATGTCTCTTGCTGATGTCTTTAGCCTGCTCGTTTTGGGTCAGGGCAAATCCGGTCTCGATGTCGCCCGCTGGGCGCTGGCACATCCCGAGCGCGTAAGCGCCGTTACCGTGTATGGCGGCGGCACCTCTGAGCCCAATGACGCCACGCGTGCGCTCGAGGCTGCTGGTGCGTCGTTTGTCTATGGGACCGAACAGGTCGAGGGCGCCTATGACGTATGCGTGACGTGCCCGGGCATCTCGGAGTTCTCGGGCTTCTTTAAGGCCGGGCGCGAGCATGCCGCCCAGATTATGGGTGAGCCCGAGTTTGCCTATCGCCTGTCGCCCGATAACTGGATTGCCATCACGGGCACCAACGGCAAGACGACCACCACGTCGCTGACTGATTATCTGCTTAAGGCTGCCGGCGAGGCCAGCGTTGCTGTCGGCAACATCGGCGAGCCGCCGGTCAACGAGATTGACGGCCGAGCCCACAACGAGTGGTTTGTGGCTGAGCTCTCGAGCTATCAGATTGCTACGACAACCGAGCTCCACCCCCGCGTGGCGGTGCTGCTCAACATCACTCCCGACCACTTGGGCTGGCATAAGAGCCATAAGAACTATGCGCTTGCCAAGATCAAACTGTTTGACAATATGGTCGATGACGATCTGGTGGTTGTCGACGTCGAAGACGCCGGCATTCACGAGTTCGATGAGTACATCTACACACCGGGTCGTCGCATCTGCAAGGTTGCCTTTGACGAGCCTGAGGGCGAGGATGCCGCCTTTGTGCGCGATGGCAAGATGATCGTGCGTCTGAAGGGTGTCGAGACCCCGCTCATCGCTACATCCGAGCTCAAGATCTCGGGCCATCACAATGTTATCAATGCCCTGTGCGCTGCCACTGCTGCCTTGGCGGTCGGTGCCGATGTCGATGGTGTCTGCCGCGGTCTTGCCTCGTTCCAGCCGCTCGAGCACCGCGTGGAGCCGTGTGGCGAGATTGACGGCGTGCGCTACGTCAACGATTCCAAGGCGACCAACACCGATGCGGTCGAGAAGGCACTGACGGCATTTCTCGATGACGACGTGATCTTGCTGCTCGGCGGCCACGATAAGGGCACGCCGCTCACGGACTTCGCGCGCGTCGTTATGGACAACGTGCGCTCGGTCGTCTGCTTTGGCGATGCGCGCGAGCGCTTCACCGCCGCTATGGACGAGGCTGATGTCGATGGCGATGTGGATATCGCCCAGGCGGATGACCTGCGCGACGCCGTGGACGTTGCCCGTTCGCTTTCGAGCCGTGGTGACGTGATCTTACTTTCTCCTGCCTGCTCTTCGTTCGATGAGTTCTCGGGCTATGAGGAGCGCGGCCGCGTGTTTAAGGACTACGTGGCTCAGCTTGCCGCTACAGCGAAATCACAAATGGAATAGGGGTTGCGGTGAGAGAGGAGAGCCCCCGACAAGGTATGAGGAGGCCCGACTCGGACCGTGCTTCCTCACGTCGCACCACACCGCGTTCCAGCCGCGGCGGGCAGTCGTTTAGCGAACGCTATATTGCCGGCGTTCCCGCCCGTATCATGCGCCCCCGTTTGATATTCATGGCCTGCTTGTTTACCTTGGTATGCTTTGGCCTGCTGATGGTGTACTCGGCGTCTTCGGTCGAGGCGCTGCACGAGAATGGCTCGGCGACGTTTTTTCTGGGTCGACAGGCCGCGTTTGCCGTGGTCGGTGTTCTGGCGCTGATTGCCATCGTGCGCGTTTTGCCGGACAGCTGGTTTGGGGAGGATGTGCTCAGGATCTTCCTTATCGGCATGATAGGGCTACTGCTTCTGGTGTTCTTGGTGGGCAGTGGCAGCCGCGGCGCCACGCGCTGGCTCAACATCGCCGGTATTCAGTTCCAGCCTTCCGAGTTTTTAAAGCCATTTGCCATTGCGTATTCGGCCATCATGCTTGATCGCTTCTTTTCGCCCGGTGGCAACATCAACGAATTCCTTCGCAAGATGGGCATCTACCTGGGCATTTCGCTCTTTCTGATCTTTATCCAGCCCGATTTCGGTACTGTCCTGATCATCCTGTTGACCCTCATGTGCATGGCGTTGTTTGCGGGTCTCGACCCCAGATTTATCATCGGCGTGCTAATCTTCGGCATTCTCGTGATCGTGATTGCGCTTGTCGCAGAGCCGTACCGTATGGTGCGTATTCAGGTTGCCTTGAACCCTTGGGCCGACGAGTATGGTGACGGCTATCAGGCCACGCTTGCCATCATGGCCTTTGCCTCGGGCGGTCTGTTCGGCCGTGGCATCGGCAACTCAACCATGAAGTACTCGTATCTGCCCGAGGCACACAACGACTACATCTTGGCCATCATTGGCGAGGAAGTCGGTTTTGTCGGAACCGTGCTGTTCTTCTTGGTGTTTGCGATGCTGATCTACTCGGCGTTTCGCATTGCCGAGCAGGCGACCGATCGTCGGGGCGCGCTCATGGCGTCTGGCTCCGCGGTCATTCTCGCGGTGCAGTTTTTGATTAACGCGCTGGGCATCCTCAACGTGTTTCCCATGACGGGCAAACCGTTGCCGTTTATTAGCTACGGCGGTTCGTCGATTATTGTGTCGCTTATGCTTGCCGGGTTGATCCTGCGCGTTTCGTACGAGAGCGCCCGCCGCGATGAGTACGACCGTCGCCGCGAGAGCTTTGCCGTTATGGATGAGAGTACCGCCGGCGTAGCCCATGTGCGCGGTGAACGACCTTCGCGTAGCGGCTTTACCGTTCTGGATGGTTCTACATCCGAGCCGGCAACTCGTCCACGTCCGCGAACGGCTCCGCAAGGTCGTCCGCAGCGCCCCAGCCCTCGCAACGCGGGCGGCGGATATAATCGAATCGATTTGAACTCGGACCCGTCGGCGCGTCTGCGTACCGACGACCAGGGACCGCGTGTACGAAGGGACTACCATGACCGATAAAATGACCGTTGCTATTGCAGCCGGCGGCACGGCAGGACACATCAACCCCGCGCTCGCCTTGGCCGAAGAGCTGCGTGACCGTGGTCACCACGTTGTGTTCGTGGGCCAGTCGCGCAAGCTCGAGGGTCGTCTGGTCCCCGACGCTGGGTTTGATTTTGTGCCCATTACGGTCACGGGCTTCGACCGCTCCCGCCCTTGGACGGCGCTCACCTCGCTGTGGCGTGTCAACAAGGCCAAGCGTGCGCTCGCCAGTCATTTCTCAAAGGTCGGCAAGCCCGATGCCGCCATCGGTTTCGGTGCCTATGTCGAGGTTCCGTTGCTGGGGTGGTGCAAGGGCGCGGGCGTTCCGTATCTGCTGCATGAGCAGAACTCTGTTCCGGGCCTGGCCAACAAGATGATGAACTCCCACGCCGCCCGCGTGTGCATCTCGGTGCCGGCAGCGCGTTCGGTCTTTGAGCGCGAAGGTGACCCTGACCACGTGCTCATGACCGGTAACCCCGTACGTCGCTCGGTGATCGAGGGCAATCGCGCTCGCGGCCGCAAGGCACTTGGTGTTCCCGAGGACGCTACGCTGCTGCTCGTCTTTGGCGGTTCACTTGGCGCCCAGCACCTCAACGAGCGCGTGGTTTCGCTCAAAAACGAGCTGCTTTCGCGCAAGAACCTCTATGTGTTGCATTCGACGGGTGCCGACGGCTTTGAGGAGACCGAGCGCGCTTTGGCGCTGACGCCCGAGGAGGCGAAGCGTTACCGCGTCCAGCCTTACATCGACAACATGGGCGATATGCTGGCTGCTGCCGATTTGGTGCTCTCGCGTTCGGGCGCATCGAGCGTGGCCGAGATCGCTGCGCTCGCCGTGCCTTCGGTGCTCGTGCCGTACCCGCATGCGACGGCCGACCACCAAACCACCAATGCCCGTTATCTGGTCGACGCCGGGGCCGGCGTGCTCTGCGCCGATGCCGATATCGACGGTTCTGCCTTTGCCGATGAGCTGCTGCACCTGGTTGATGACGCGGCGGCACGCGACGCCATGCGTCAGGCGGCGCGTGGTCTGGCTCAGGATAGGGCCGCCGCTCTTCTGGCGGATGCGGTAGAGGGTTTGCGTTAGTTAGACGGGATATCGTTGGTCGCCCTCGCGCTGATGCGGTAGGTGCGGTACAGTTAACGGGTTACAGGCAGTGTTTACGCAAGGAGTACACGAGCACATGGCTGATTCCCAGACTGCAACCTCCGCGCCCGAGTTTAAGAGCGCCCACTTTATCGGTATCGGCGGCGCCGGCATGAGCGGCATCGCCCTCGTTCTGCACGAGCGCGGTTATGCCGTTACCGGCTCCGACCTTAAGACGTCACGTTATATCCGCCAGCTTACCCGCGCTGGTGTGAAGGTGCATGTGGGCCATGAGGCCGCCACGATCGACGAGGTCAAGCCCGACGTGGTTGTTGTCTCCACCGCTATTCCGGAGTCCAACCCTGAACTCGTGCGCGCTCGCGAGCTTGGTATTCCCGTGTGGCCCCGTGCCAAGATGCTTTCTGCTTTGGGCCACGGCTACACCACCGTCGCTGTTGCCGGCACGCATGGCAAGACCACCACGTCTTCGATGTGCGCTACCATGCTCGACCGCATGGGCCTGGATCCGAGCTTCTTGATCGGCGGCATCGTCGAGGGCTATGATACGAACGGCAAGAACGGCTCGGGCGACTACTTTGTCGCCGAGGCCGATGAGTCCGACAGCTCCTTCCTGTTCCTGAACCCCAACGTGGTCATTGTGACCAACGTCGAGGCCGACCACCTCGATCACTACTCGGGTATCGAGGAGATCGAGGCAACTTTCGCCAAATTCATGAGCCTGGTGGGCGAGGACGGCACCGTCATCGTCTGCGGTGAGGACCCGCATCTGGTCGAGCTCGCCAAGTCGACGGGCCGTCACGTGCTTTCCTACGGCTTTGCCGAGAGCAACGACATCGTCTGCATGCACCCGGATGTCAAGGGCATCCAGAGTGACTTTATCGTTCGCTTTGAGGATGGCACTGAGCATGCCGTGGAGATCAAGAGCAATCCCGGTCGCCACAACATGCTCAACGCCACGGCGGTGCTCACCGTCGCCCATGTCCTGGGCCTTGACATCGACGCCGCCGCCAAGGCGCTCTCGAGCTTTGAGGGCGTCCGCCGTCGCTTTACCCACGTGGGCGATATCGATGGCATCACCGTGGTCGATGATTACGGCCATCACCCCACCGAGATCAAGGCGACGCTTGCTGCCGCTTCGTCGCTGGGCTACAAGCATGTCGACGTCGTGTTCCAGCCGCACCGTTATTCGCGTCTGCAGGCCCTGTGCGACGACTTTGCCGATGCATTTGCCAATGCCGATAAACTGCTGCTGATTGATGTGTTCTCGGCTGGCGAGATGCCCATTCCGGGTGTCACCTCTAAGATGCTCGCCGATACCGTGCGCGCCAAGCATCCTGGCAAGGAGGTCGTGTACTGCTCCAGCCGTCTTGAGCTCAATCAGGAGCTCGAGCAGATGGTGGGCGAGGGCGATCTGCTGCTCACTATGGGTGCCGGTGACGTTACGACCGTCGGCCCCGAGTTCATTGAGTATCTGACTGCCAAGAAAGACGCTTAAGTCTAATGGGTCTGTTTAACGCCGTCATGGCGCTCTCGGGCATGATCGACACGGATGTGATCGAGGACGAGCGCCTTGCGCGTCATACGAGCTATCGTATCGGCGGCAAGGCCGACCTCTTTGTGACGTGCCATAGCTATCATGCCCTCCGCCGCGCCGTGGCGGTGCTCGATCGCGAGCAGGTGCCGTGGGTCATCATCGGCAAGGGCTCCAATCTGCTGGTTGCCGATGGCGGTTATCGCGGTGCCGTCATTTCGCTCGGACGTGAGTTTCAGCGCACGGTTGTTGCCGATGACGGTTGTACGCTGACGGTCGGTGCGGGCGTGATGTTCGCGCGCCTGGTCAACGATGCCCTGTCGCGTAGTCTCTCGGGCCTTGAGTTTGCCGTTGGCATCCCTGGTTCGGTCGGCGGTGCGATATCTATGAATGCCGGCACACGGACCGAGTGGATTGGCTCGCTGGTTGAGGATGTCGTAACGTTTGACCCGGCATCCGGTATCAAGCATTATGCGGGGTCCGAGATCACTTGGGGCTACCGCGAATGTAGCCTTCCCCGCAATGAGATCATCCTCGAGTGCGTGCTCAAGCTTAAACCGGCGCCCAAGGCCGACATTCGCGAGCGCATGGAACGGTACCTGACGAGGCGCAAGCGTACGCAGCCCATGGGTCGCGCATCCTGCGGGTCGGTCTTTCGTAACCCGCCCGATGCGAGTGTGGGCAAGCTTATCGAGGATTGTGGATTAAAGGGTTTTTCGATTGGCGGCGCGGAAGTTTCGCCCGTTCACGCTAATTTTATCGTTAATAACGGAACTGCCTCGGCCGATGACGTTGCCGCGGTTATCAGACATGTGCACGGAAAGGTGAGGGAGGCGTATGGCATCGAGCTCAGACCGGAAGTTAAATTCCTCGGCTTCTAGAGCATCGAAACCCACCTTCCGCCGCGCCGGAGGGCGTTCCGGCGCGCCTGCCAAACCTCAACGCAATACCGTCGCGCACTCTAAGTCTGTCGGGCATGCTCGACAGACCAGTCGTCCGGTCGTCGGCTCGCAGCTCGGTAATCGTCCGGCCGCAAAAAAGTCCTCGCGTCCCTCGGTGACGTCAAAGCCTGTTATGGGCGCCAAGCCTGCCCGTCCCATGGCAACTCCCAAGCCCTCGACGGGAACTAAAGCGGCGCGTCTGGGTCGCACGCTGGGCGCATCGAAACCGCGCTCGCTGACATCGGTGTCGGCTACCGCCAAGAAGCCTTCGGGTAAAAAAGGCGTCAACCTGTTGTCTTCACTTGGGGCGATGGCAAATAAAACATCAGACGCCGCTTCTGTCGTTGCAGGCAAAGGCAAAATCGTGGGCGGCGTTCTGGCCGTCTTGGCCGTGCTCGTCGTCGTTGCCATCGTGGTGATCAACTCTGGATTGTTTACCGCCACTGATATTCAGATTCAAGGCAGCGAGCATGTGACGAAGCACGATGCTATCCAGCTGATCGATTTGCCCGAGGGAACGTCGCTTTTTAACGTCGATCCCGACCAGATTACCGAGGACCTCAAGCAGAACCCGTGGGTCTCGGGCGTGGATGTCCAGCGTCAGTTCCCGCATACGCTCATCATTACGCCTATGGAGCGCAAGGTCATCGCAATTGCCTATATCAGCTCCGATGACCTTGCCTGGGCCATCGGGGATGATGACACCTGGATCGCCCCGCTGTCGACGTCGGTCGAAGTGGACGACCAGGGCAACGTCATCACGACAGGGCAGGGCTCAGATACCCTGACCGGCATTGATGCCGCGCTGGCGCTCGCTAAGCACTATGGCGCGGTGTTGTTGACTGATGTCTCGGCGGATGTCGCTCCGGTTTCCGGCCAGGCGGTGAGCTCCAAGGCCGTTAAGGCCGGCTTGGATTATGTGCGTGGTTTTTCGAGCGAGTTCTTGGGACAAGTCAAGGATATTTCCACGCCTTCGGTCGAAGCCATCTCGGCAAACCTCAATAACGGCATTGAGGTGTCGCTGGGTGATTCGGACGATATTGCCAAGAAGGAACGCGTAGTCACCAAGTTGCTTTCGCAGGTAGAGGGCGTAACGTATATCAATGTGCGCTCTCCGGGCAACTACACATTTAGGAATGCTCCGACCTCGTAGCGCTGGTTGATGCTTTGTTGAGGGGCCATACCACGCCGTTTATCTGGTTTGTTTGGTTTTCACGGTCAATTATTTGACTGATACGTTCATAATGTGCAACCATAATACGGTTTACCTTTGCATTTACTTTCAACCTGAAGGTTAATGTGCGCAGGGGTCGACCCATGCTATGGCTATAACCTTTGTTCGGAGGACCGACATGCACGAGACAGAGATCAACAACTACCTTGCCGTCATTAAGGTGGTCGGCGTCGGCGGCGGCGGTACCAACGCGGTCAATCGAATGATCGAAGAGGGCATCCGCGGCGTCGAGTTTGTTGCCATCAACACCGATGCTCAGGCACTCGCGATCTCTGATGCCGATATCAAGGTGCACATCGGCACCGACCTTACCCGCGGCCTGGGCGCCGGCGCCAACCCCGAGGTTGGCCGCAAGGCTGCCGATGAGTCCCGCGATGACATTGCCGAGGCGCTCGCTGGCGCCGACATGGTGTTCATCACCTGCGGCGAGGGCGGTGGCACCGGTACCGGCGCTGCTCCCATCGTTGCCGATATCGCGATGAACGAGGTCGGCGCACTGACCGTTGCCGTCGTGACCAAGCCCTTCACCTTCGAGGGCCGCAAGCGCAAGAAGAGCGCCGAGGAGGGCATCAAGACCCTCTCCGATTGCGTCGATACCATGATCGTCATCCCCAACGATAAGCTGCTCGACATCGCCGAGAAGAAGACCACCATGCTCGAGGCCTTCGCGATTGCCGATGGCGTCCTTTCCCAGGGCACCCAGGGCATCACCGACCTCATCACCGTCCCCGGTATCATCAACCTGGACTTCGCCGATGTTAAGACCATCATGAAGCAGGCCGGTACCGCCATGATGGGTATCGGTACCTCTTCTGGGGATACCCGTGCCGTCGACGCAGCCCAGCAGGCCATCTCCAGCCCGCTGCTCGAGAGCTCCATCGATGGTGCCACGCGCGTGCTTCTCTCCATCGCCGGTTCCAAGGACCTGGGCATCCAGGAGATCAGCGACGCCGCCGACGTTGTCGCCAACGCCGTCGACCCCGAGGCCAACATCATCTTCGGTACCGTTGTCGACGAGTCCCTGGGCGATCAGGTGCGTATCACCGTCATCGCTACGGGCTTCTCCGACTCCAACGTCAACCGTCAGGACGAGCTCTTTGCTGCTCAGCAGTCTCAGAGCAAGGCCGCTGCCTCCGTTGAGCCGCAGCGCACCGCTCCGGCCACCAGCCCGGCTCAGGCCGCTCCGACCCGCAACGTCGGTGGCACCGAGCTTCCTAACTTCGGCAACGATCAGTTCGAGCTTCCCGACTTCCTGAAGCGCGGTAGCTTCTAAGTCGTTCTTTGCATTGTATGCACAGGGGCGTGTCCGTATGGGCGCGCCCTTTTTATTTCGACTTTGTAAACTAGAACCTCCAATCTCTTTACGTTCCCTTTACGATTGCCTCCAGCGCAGCAGGTATCCTTTTAGAGAAGTATGACAGCCGTATAAACGCGGGCTGTAGCGGCGATACCGCGGTACTTGTGTTATTAGGAGGCTTTAGTATGGCAGCACGTGCGGACAAAGTTTCGCGTGTCGACCATGATGGAGTTACGTTGGTGGAAGGCGCGACATCCGATGTTCGCTTTGCCTTCACCGAGCGCGCCGGTGGTGTTTCCGAAGATGCGTACTCCTCACTCAACTTGGGCTCGCATGTTGGCGATGACCCCTTTGCTGTTCAAGAAAATCGTCGTCGCGCGCTCGAGGCTATGGGTGCCGCCGAGTGCGAGCACAACCTGCTCGTTCCCAATCAGGTCCATGGTGACCATATCGTTGCGGTGACCTCGAACGGCGCCGATGACCTTGAGGACGTCCGCGAGCAGATTGCCGAGGGCTGCGATGCCATCGTCTGTACGGCGCATAACGTGCCCGTGCTGCTCTGCTTTGCCGACTGCGTTCCCGTGGTGCTGGTGGCCCCTGTCGGATTTGCCGTGGTGCACTCCGGTTGGAAGGGTACGATTGCACGTATTTCCGCCAAGGCGTGCCAGGCGCTTTGCGATGCTGCCGGCTGCGATGCGAGCGACGTTTCCGCCTATATCGGCCCCCATATCTTGGGTGACGAATATGAAGTATCCCAGGAGCTCATGGATCGCTTTGCCGCCGAGTTCTCTTGCATCGATGCGAGTACCTCTCGCATGCTCGATCTTTCCGCTGCCATTCGCGAGGCGCTGGTAGATGTCGGTGTCGACGCGGATAATATCGTGGATACCCAGCTTTCGACCGTGCGTCAGAACGACCGCTTTTATTCCTACCGTAACGAGGACGGCACCTGTGGGCGCCATGCTGCGATCGGCGTGATGCTATGAGAAAGATCGTATCGGTCCTGAGTGCCGCTGTGCTTACACTTACGCTGTGCGCCTGTTCTTCGGGATCTTCTACCTCTTCCATTACCGTCGCTGGCTCCACGACCTGCCTTCCTATCGCCGAGATTGCGGCCGAGGGCTTTAAGGAGGAGACCGGCATCGACGTGCTCGTTTCCGGTTTGGGTTCTTCCGCTGGCATCGAGGCCGTCAGCGCCGGCACGGCCGATATCGCCAGCTCCTCCCGTGGACTCAATGCCGACGAACAGGATCTGGGCCTGACTCCCATCGTCATTGCCCACGACGGTATCGCGGTCATCGTGAACGACGATAACCCGGTCGATAACCTCTCGACCGAGCAGCTCCGCGATATTTACGCCGGCAAGATCACCAACTGGAAAGAAGTCGGTGGCGAGGACCTGAGGATTCAGGTTATCAACCGAGATGAGGCGTCCGGCACGCGTGAGGCCTTTCGCACCATCGTGATGGACGGCACCCCCTTCGATCGCCGCTCGGCCGTTCTTTCGGGCACGGGCCAGGTGCGCGACGTGGTATCTCGTTCGCGCGGTGCCATTGGCTACATTTCGCTGGGCTTCGTCGATAGCCTCAACGCCAAGACCTCGGTCAAGGCTGTCTCGGTCAATCATGTTGAGGCGTCCGAGAAGACGGTCGCGAGCGGCGGCTATCCCATCTCGCGCGACCTTTACTTCTTTGTTAAGGGTGCGCCTTCGCAACAGGCGCAGGATTACATCGACTACGTGACGTCCGAAAAGATGGACAAGCAGATTCGCGAGGCGGGCTTTATCCCCGTCACCAACGACGAGAAGGGGAGTGAATAGCATGGAAGCACAGGAAAACTCCCAGACTGAGCAGAATGTTCAGACGCCCAAGAAGCGCGAGCTGGCGCTCGTATCGCGCAGTACCTATATCAAGGAGAAGGCGCTGCAGTGGATCTTCTTTGCCTGCGCGTTCTTGGCGGTCGTTACCGTCATCCTGATTTTTGTCTTTACCACGTACTCGGCGCTGCCCGTCTTTACTGACATCGGTCTGGCGGACTTCTTTAGCTTTACGTGGGCGCCCTCAGAGGGCCACTACGGCATCATGTCGCTGCTTGCCGGCTCAGGTCTGGTGACCGTCGGTGCGCTCGCCATGGGCGTGCCGCTAGGCGTGGGTACGGCCGTATACCTGGTCGAGATCGCCGGCAAGCGCGTGCGCAAGCTCATCAGCCCTGCCGTCGACCTGCTGGCCGGCATCCCTTCTATCATCTACGGCTTTTTCGGCATGATCATCATCCGCCCGTTTATCGCACAACTGACCGGTGGTCTTGGTTTTGGTGCGCTGACGGCGTGGTTCGTGCTTGCCATCATGATCGTTCCTACCATCACCACGCTCACCATCGATGCTCTCAATTCCATTCCCATGGGCATTCGCGAGGCATCGTATGCCATGGGCGCCACCAAGTGGCAGACCATCTATAAGGTCGTGTTACCTGCCGCCAAGCTGGGCATCGTGGATGCCATCGTGCTGGGTATGGGCCGTGCCATTGGCGAGACCATGGCCGTGCTCATGGTCGTGGGTAACGCCCCGGTTATTCCCGACAGCATTGCGAGCCCCATCTCGACGCTCACGAGCCAGATTGCGCTCGACATGAGCTATTCCTCGGGTCTGCACCGCTCGGCGCTGTTCGGCATGGGCGTGGTCCTGTTTATCATCTCCGCCACGCTGGTGGGCATCGTCCGTCTGATTTCAAAGAAGAAGAGGGGGTAGGCTATGTCCGATTCCGTTGACACGACGGTCGATACGACCTCGTCGCGCGAGCGCATCAAGCGTGCCCTTTCCCACGGCAAGAAGGGCCGCATCAACAAGGACCTGTCCAACAAGATCATGCTTGGCGTGTTTCGTGCTGCTGCCTACATCACCACGCTGGTGCTGGTCGCTATCATCGCCTACGTGGTTGTTAACGGCTTACCGCATATCTCGCTCGACTTCATCTTCGGTTGGCCCCAGGGCGTCAACGCCGAGGGCGGAATTTGGCCCACGATCGTCTCGACCGTCTACGTGACGGCGCTCGCCATGCTTATCTGCACGCCGATCGCTGTGTTGGCAGCCGTCTATCTGGCCGAGTACGCCAAGCAGGGCAAGGTCGTCGAGCTCATTCGCTACGCTGCTGACGCTTTGGCCTCGGTGCCCTCCATCGTTATGGGCCTGTTTGGCTACGCCTTGTTTGTCGAGGCCATGGGCTTGGGCCTTTCGATGGTCTCTGCCGCTCTGGCACTCGCGCTCTTGATGCTTCCCATCGTCATGCGCACCACCGAAGAGGCCATTCGCGCCGTTCCGCGCTATATCCGTTGGGGCGCGTACGGCCTGGGTGCCACCAAGTGGCAGGTTGTCTCCAAGATCGTGCTTCCTTCTGCCTTTGGCCGTATTGCCACGGGCATCGTCCTTGCCATCGGCCGTGCCATTGGCGAGACCGCGGTGGTGCTCTACACCATGGGCCAGGCCATCAATCTACCTATTTCGCCGCTCGATTCCGGCCGCCCCATGACGGTTCACCTGTACCTGCTTGCCAACGACGGCATCAACATGAACGCAGCCTACGGCACTGCGCTCTTGCTGATGGTGATCATTCTGGCCTTCAACCTGTTTGCGCGCTTCCTGTCGCGCAAACGTCGCTAGTTAAGGAGTCCCATGTCCGTTTATCAGTCCGCTCCCACGCTGGAGCAAGCGGCCATTACGGCCAAGGATTTCAACTTTTGGTACGGTGACTTTCATGCGCTGACGGGGCTCGACCTCAACATCGCCAAAAACGCCATCACCTCCTTCATTGGCCCTTCGGGCTGCGGCAAGTCGACGTTTTTGCGCTGCATCAACCGCATGAATGACCTGATCGAGGGTACGCGCGTTGAGGGCACTATGACGCTCGACGGCAATGATATCTATGCCGAGGGCGTCGACCCGGTCGACCTCCGTCGTCGCGTGGGCATGATCTTTCAGCAGCCCAACCCGTTTCCCAAATCCATTTACGAGAATGTCGCCTTTGGCCCTCGTCTGCAGGGCGTGACTAGCAAAAGCGACCTCGATGACATCGTGGAAGAATCGCTCAAACGCGCCAACCTCTGGAAAGAGGTATCCAATCAGCTCAACAAGGATGGTTTGGCGCTCTCGGGCGGTCAGCAGCAGCGTCTGTGCATCGCGCGCGTGCTTGCAGTGCAGCCCGATGTCCTTCTGATGGACG
>URHQ01000035.1 GCA_900547655.1 uncultured Collinsella sp. | reverse complement strand
ACCTATGACGTTCTGATTCGTAGTCAGACCCTCTATCCAGCTGAGGTAACGCCGCAGCGCAAGACATATAAAACCACTTTAGCTTATTGGAGTCAAGCACAATCTCAAACTTTTTTGTGGAACGCAGTTTTGTCATGCTGCTCCGCATATACCGCTGTTCCCCGTACGATCGATTGGCTTTTCGATCACGTCGAACTTGGCATCAAGTTCCCTCAGGAGCGATCTCACCCGCTGGGCACAATCATAATCGGCAAACGAGATACTCAGCATGCGCGCGACCTGGTTGGAAGTCCCAACTCCATAGAATTGCTCCAGCGCCACAAGCCCCTCGTGCGCCACAAACGTCTCGACCACATGCGGCGACTCCTCAAAGCACCATTGTGTCAACGGACCCTCACTCGTCTGCTGAACCACCAGGCCGCCCATGCCAGACGGCTCACACGTTACAAGCAGGTACTCCCCGCCCTCGTCGCTCTCAAACAAAACCACCCGATCATCAAACAGCTCCATCGCGTCCCCTTTCTCTCGCTCTTATTTAGCAAAAGCATAGCAGGTAGATGGCTGTATACAGAACAGTTGTTCGTGTGTTTTCTATTGAGCTGTCCGCACGGCATGGTATGGACCTGCGCACGAAATAGGGCGCCCCCGAAGGAGCGCCCTTGCATATCCCCTATGCAGGCAAGTTACGCGACCGGCTCGATCTTCTCGAGGCCGCCCATGTAAGGACGCAGAACCTCGGGAATCGTGATGGTGCCGTCGGCGTTCTGGTAGTTCTCCAGAATGGCGGCCATGGTGCGGCCGGCCGGCAGGCCGGAACCATTGAGGGTGTGCAGGTAGCGCGAACCCTTGAAGTTCTCGGGGTCGCGATACTTGATGTTGGCGCGGCGAGCCTGGAAGTCACCGCAGTTGGAGCAGGAGCTGATCTCCTTGTAGGCGTTGTAGCTCGGCAGCCAGACCTCGACGTCGTAGGTCTGACGGGCAGAGAAGCCCAAGTCGCCGGTGCACAGGCTAATCACGCGATACGGAAGGCCCAGCTGCTGCAGCAGGTACTCGGCCTCGGCGGTCATGCTCTCGAGCTCCTCGTCGGACTCCTCCGGCTTAGCGAACTTGACCATCTCGACCTTGTCGAACTCGTGCTGGCGGATGATGCCGCGGGTGTCGCGACCGGCGGAACCGGCCTCCTCGCGGAAGCAGGGGGTGAAGGCGGTGTAGCGGCGCGGCAGGGTGTCGGCGTCGAGGACCTCGCCGGCGTGCAGGTTGGTGAGCACGACCTCGGCGGTAGGGATCAGGAAGTTGTCGCCCGAGACGTGATAGGCGTCATCCTCGAACTTGGGCAGCTGGCCCGTACCGAACATGGTCTGACGCTTGACGACGATGGGCGGCCACCACTCCTTAAAACCACGGCTGGTGTGCGTATCGAGGAAGAAGTTGATGAGGGCACGCTCCAGGCGGGCACCGGCGCCACCGAGAACGGTGAAACGGCTGCCGGAGAGCTTGTTGCCGCGCTCGAAGTCGAGGATGTCGAGGTCGGTGCCCAGATCCCAGTGCGGCTTAAAGTCGAAGTCGAACTCGCGCGGGGTGCCCCAACGACGACGCTCGATGTTCTCGTCCTCGTCCTTGCCGTACGGCGTGGCCTCGCAGGGAATGTTGGGCAGGTGAGCCATGAAGTCGTACTGCTCCTGCTCGAGGGCAGTGCGGCGCTCGGCCAGACCGTCAATCTTCTCGTTGACGGCGCGCACGGCCTCCTTGGCGGCCTCGGCCTCGTCCTTCTTGCCCTCCTTCATCAGGGCGCCGATCTTCTTGGACTCGGCATTACGCGTGGCCTGGAGCTCCTCGACCTCGGTGATGACGGCACGGCGCTCGTCGTCGAGCTCAAAGAACTTCTCGCGATCCCAAGACGTCTGGCGGTTAGCCATGGCGACATCGATGGCATCGGGGTTCTCGCGAACAAACTTGATATCAAGCATTAGATCCTCCGGCGATATACATTCCATTTAGGTTGCAACCTTGTACATGTATGGGCAAGTATATACTTATGAGCGTTTACGACCCAACTCAACTACGCAAGAAGGCACCCAATGGACGCAGTTTTTTCCTTTTTGTTTGGCACCCGCACCGGTTTTGCCATCCTTTTCGCCGGCGGCATCCTGTTATTTGCGATTCTTGCCTTTGTAATGGAGAAGCGTACCCATAAGATGTACGTCGACCGCGGACCCAAGTCCGAGGATGAGGAAGACAGCTTCTGGGACTAACCTGCCAAAAAGGGACAGGTTTATTTTGGTCGGTTTTATCTGGGCAAACGCAAGCGCCCCGCAACCGGTAACGATCCGGTTGCGGGGCGCTTTTCGCACATACGACAAAACCGCAGGAAAAACCTGCCAAAATAAACCTGTCCCTAAATGGCAGGTTTTACTGGAGAGTTGCGTCAATTGCCTTGACCAGGGCGCTGCGCATGCCGGCGTCCTCGAGTGCAACGACGCCCTTGATGGTGGCACCACCGGGCGAGCATACGGCATCCTTCATCGCCGCAGGATGCTGACCAGTTGAAAGCTGCAACTTTGCCGTACCTAGCACCATCTGGCTCACAATGCGATAGGCATCGGCACGCGGGATACCGTGCTTGACCGCCGCATCGCCCAGGGCCTCGATTGCCATAGCGACAAATGCCGGAGCGCAACCACCCACCGTGCCGCCCACGAACAGCAGGCTCGTATCGAGCTCGACCACCGCACCGAGCTTGCCAAGCAGATCAAGCACCACTGCGCTCTGCTCATCACTAAGCGTGGAAGCCTTCTCGCAAGCGATGACGCCCTCGCCCACCGAAACCGGCGTGTTGGGCACCGTCGAGATATGCGCGACGCCCGGCAGGACCTGCTCCCACTTGGCACTGTCCCAGGTCCAGGCAACCGACAGAACGACCTTTTTGGCAAGAGCATCCTCGAGTGGGGCGAATACCTTCTCGATCATGTACGGTTTGACCGCAGCGACCACGATATCGGATGCGGCGACAACCTCGGCGGCATCGTGGCAGGCGGCCATCCCACGCGCCTCACAGCGCTCAACCAGTGCGTCGTAGCGACCCGCACAGGCGCACATGTCGCTCGCAGCTACACCGGCAGCGATCCAGCCATCGGCCATGGCGCTCGCCATATTGCCAAAACCGACAAATCCAATCTTCATATCACATAGTCCTTTCAGACACATTCCTCAAAACGAAAGGTATTGTCCCACGCCATTGTTTCCTATTGCCGACCTATTTGTGATACGGCTCGCCACGACTGATCTTGCAGGCACGGTAAATCTGCTCTAGTAGCACCACGCGCGCCAGGTTATGCGGCAAGGTAATGCGTCCAAAGCTGAGCATCTCGTCGGCGTGGGCGCGCACGTCATCGTTCACGCCGTCCGATCCGCCGATTACAAAGGCGATGTCGCTGTTACCACGCAGCATAAGATCATCGAGCCGCGCCGAAAACTCCTCGCTCGAGCGCTCTTTGCCCTCAATGGCCAGCAGGATCACATGCGCTCGAGACGGCAAGGCAGCAAGAATCGCCGCCCCCTCCTTGTCGCGCGCGGCATCCACGCCGCCCGCCTTAGCCGGGTCGATATCGGCCACCTCGCGGATATCAACCTTGGCATAGGCACCTAGGCGCTTGGTGTACTCAGCGCAGGCATCCTTCCAAAAGCGCTCCCTGAGCTTACCGACGCAAACGACGGTGTATTTCACGCGCGTCTACTCCTTCGAATCGTTTTGAACTTTGCCGGCGGTCAGCATCTGCTCGAACATAGAGGCCGACTGCGAGAAGTCGCTCGGCAGCACGACCGTCGAGGTTTTACCCGTGCGAGCAAACTCCGTCATCATCTCGGACCACTGCGTAAACATGAACAGTTGGTTGGCCTCGTCATTGCCGACACCCGTCTCCTGGATGATCTCGAGCGAATCTTTGATACCCAGCGCGATGGCCTTGCGCTGGTTGGCGATGCCCTCGCCCGCCTTTTCCATAGCCTCGGCCTCGGCGGTCGCCTCGGTGACGCGCTTGATGCGGTCTGCCTCGGCGAGCTCCTGTGCCGCAGCGCGCTTGCGCTGGGCGGCGTTGATGTCGTTCATGGAGTTCTCGACCTCGGTCGGCAGTGCGATTTTGGTGATGAGCGTCGACACGAGGGTGAAGCCGTAGGCGGCCATTTGCTCGGAAACGGTAGCGTTGACATCCTTGGCGATGTCATCCTTCTTGGCAAAGACCTCATCAAGTGTGTAGACGGGGATCGAAGAGCGTAGGGCGTCGGTGATGAAGTCACGCATCTGGTCGACGGGCTCCTGCAGCATGTAGTAGCTCTTATAGATACCCGAATCTGCCGGGCCGGCGCCCATGTCATAGCTCACGTGATATTGAGCCGAGACCTCGAGGCCGATGGTCACGTTGTCCTGGGTCTTAACGTCGATGCCAAAACCGTTTTTCATGGTGCGCAGACTCACCGTGGCAGCCTTGCGGTCGATCACGGGCACCTTCATGTGGAAGCCCGCGTTGACGATGCGGTTGAACTTGCCCAGGCGCTCGATGATCACAGCATGCTGCTGTTCAACGACATAGCAGGCGCTGGGAAGCAACAGCAACAGGATGATGATGGGAATCAAAAGGCTGGTAAGGGCGGCGATGATACCGGACAACAGCATGGTCTCTCCTCTGATAGGTATACGTTGGCATTAGGATACCCGTCCAAGGAGATCGTGCATAACAAAAAAGCCCCCATTGCTGGGAGCTCTTTCATTCAATGGTGCGGGCGAAAGGACGTCCGCGTATCCGCTTCGCGGATCCGCACCGGCTTCGGCCGCCTGCCGGCGTCCTCGCCAGCTCGCTAAAAACGCTCCGCGTTTTCTTTACGCTCGCTCCTTCACAGGTTCAAGTCCCTGCGATGGGCCCATAACAAAAAAGCCCCCATTGCTGGGAGCTCTTTCATTTAATGGTGCGGGCGAAAGGACTTGAACCTTCATGGGGTTGCCCCCATACGGACCTGAACCGTACGCGTCTGCCAATTCCGCCACGCCCGCGTGCAGGAATTAGAATAACGGAGCGCCACCACGAACGCAAGAACTATTTTTGAAAAAGTTTGCAGGCATTTTCCCAAGCGGCTTGCGCGATTGTTTCGGCGTCCTCACCTGTGCGATCGACACGGTCGTTAACCAGCGCGTTTGCCGTAATTGAGATCATTGCCGGCTCGCACTCAAGACCACGAATCGGCTCCGGCGCCATATACGGGCAATCCGTCTCGAACAAAATGCGATCGAGCGGGGTCGCCGCAAACGCCTCGCGCACAGCGTCGTTACGCTTGAAGGTGGCCGCGCCGCCATAGGCGATATAGCAGCCCAGCTCAACAAAGCGCTCCATCGTGGCGCGGTCCTCGCCAAAACAGTGCAGCACACAACCGGCCTGGGGCACGCCCACCTCACGAAGCACGTTGTAGGCGTCCACGTGCGAGGTACGCTCCTGGTCCGTGTCCTCGTGACGCAGATGCAGCTCCACCGGCACGTTACGGCACACGGCAAGCTCGAGCTGACGCGCCATACAGTCAATCTGCACGTTATGGGGTGCCGGCGCGATATCGTCGTCATAGTCCATGTGGTAGTCCAGGCCGATTTCGCCAATACCGGCGCATAAGGGGTCATCGAGTGCGGCAACGACCTGTGCGTGAACGTCGTCGGTATAGTCCGGCGCGCCATACGGATGCACGCCGGCAAGATACTTGATCTGCGGGATATCCTGCATCGGCAGAATTTCGCGCACGAGCCAGTCGCTATAATCCGTCACGCTGCGTTTGTCAGCGATGGGGTCGAACATCGTCACCAACAGGTCGACGCCCGCGGCTTTGGCGCGCCCGAGCGTCTCGGGCACATCTTTGCCCCAAAACGAAAGCAGATGCGCATGCGTGTCGGCAAGCGGTGCCAAGGGCACGGGGCAGGCGACCGTCTTCTTTTTCTTGGTAAACGTCACGCGTGCGGCATTAGGCATCATGGATTAGCTCCTGGGCCAGGCGGACAAAGTCGGCAACATCAAGCGTCTCGGCGCGCGTGGTGGGTGCGATACCGCAAGCCTCAAAGGCGGCATCGAGCACGTCCTTGGCAAAGCCGTTGGCGCTCATGGAATTGCGGATGGTCTTGCGACGCTGAGCAAATGCAGCATCAATCACGCGGGCCACAAATTCGCGATCGAGTCCTTCGGGCACCACGCCGTCAACACGGTCGATACGCACGACGGCCGAGTCCACGTGCGGCGCCGGCATAAAGCAGCGCGGCGGCACCTCAAAGCGACCCGTCACCTGCGCATACAGGCCGAGCTTTGCCGTATAGCCGCCATAGGTCTTGTTACCCGGCACTGCGGCAATGCGATCGGCAACCTCCTTCTGCACCATGACGACGGCACGCTTGAGCGCCGGCATCGTCTGGAAGAACTGCAGGATGATCGTCGCCGCCACGTTATAGGGCAGGTTCGCGACAAACACCGTCGGCTCACCGCCCGCAGCCTGCTCAATCTGCTCCGGACCCACCTTGAGCGCGTCGCCCATGATAAAGCGGAAGTTGGCATAGTCGGCGGCGTGGGCGTCGAGCACCGGCTCGAGCTCGGGGTCGGCCTCGATCGACGTGACGCACGCCGCCTCCTGCAGCAGCGCAAGCGTGAGCGTACCAACGCCCGGGCCAACCTCGAGCACGCGCTCATCGCCCGTGAGCTCGGCAAGCTCGCAGATGCGCTCAATCACATGGTTGTCGATCAGGAAGTTCTGGCCCAGGCGATGCTTGGTCGCAAGGCCAAACTCCTCCAGCAGCTCCCTTGTTGCCGTGGGGTTTGCCAAAGGCGAAGTTGTCATAGTTGCCTCCTTAGCATGATGGCGGCGTCTTGAAACGAAAGGGCATGGACCGTGGCGGCCATGCCCTTACAGCTAAACAGCAAATTGCCGATATGGCGCTCGCGCGGTCTCTACGCCAGACGCGGGAACAGCGGCTCGCCCTTCTCGACGGGCTGACCGCCGGCAAGCAGGCCCCAAGTGCAAATGCCCTTGAGGTCGTCGCTCGCGGCCTCGTCCTCGCAGGACAGGCGGCGCAGGGCCTCGGCAGAAGTCTGGGGCATGAGCGGCATCAGCAGGTGGGCGGCGATGCGGATGGCCTCGAGCAGGTTGTAGATCACAAATGCCAGCTCGTCAGCCTTGGCCTCGTCCTTGGCAAGCGCCCAGGGCTCGGAGTCCTCGATGTAGTGGTTGGCGGCATGGATGAGCTCCATGACCTCGTCCTTAGCTCCACCATAATCGAGCACGTCCATCTTGGCCATGTAGCGATCGACCAGGCCATCGGCAATCTTTGCCAGCGGGTTGTCGAACGCATCGAACGACGCGGGCTTGGCGGGCGCGCAACCGTCAAAGTACTTGCCGCTCATGTTGAGCGAACGCGAGATAAGGTTGCCCCAGCTGTTGGCCAGGTCGGCGTTGTAGACCTGCTCCATGCGGTCGAAGCTGATGGCACCGTCGGTACCGGGGACGACGTCGGTCATGAAGTAGTAGCGATAGCCCTCGACGCCCAGCATGTCGATAACGTCCTGCGGAGCGATGGCGTTGCCGCGGCTCTTGGACATCTTCTCGGCCTTGCCAGTCTCGGCATTGCGCACGGTCAGGAAGCCGTGGGCAAAGACGTGCTCGGGCAGGGCCTCGCCAATGGCCATGAGCATGGCGGGCCAAATGACGCAGTGGAAGCGGATGATGTCCTTACCCACGATGTGGAACTGCGCGGGCCAGCGATAGGCCAGCTCGGCACGCGCCTCGTCGGTGTCGACACCGTAGCCGACGGCCGTCATATAGTTGAGCAGCGCATCGAACCACACGTAGGTCACGTGACCCTCGTCAAACGGGACCTGGATGCCCCAGTCAAAGCTCGTACGGCTCACGGAAAGGTCATTAAGGCCGCCCTCGACAAAGCTGCGTACCTCATTCATACGGAACGCAGGCTCGACAAAGTCGGGGTGCTCGTCATAGAGCTTGAGCAGCTTGTCCTGGAAGGCGGAAAGCTTAAAGAAGTAGGACTCCTCCTGCACGCGCTCAAGCGGACGATGGCAGTCGGGGCATAGATGCTGGCCGACGCTGCCGTACTCCTCGTCGCCCTTCTGAACCTGTGTATCAGTGAAGTAGGTCTCGTCAGGCACGCAATACCAACCGTCGTAGCTGCCCTTATACAGGTAGCCGGACTCCTTCATGCGCTCCCACAGGTACTGCACGGCATGATGCTGGCGCGGCTCGGTGGTGCGGATGAAGTCGTCGTTGGAGATCTCGAGCTTGCTCCAAAGCTCCTTGAAGTGCGGGGCCTGGCTATCGGTCCACTCCTGCGGCGTCATGCCGTGCTTGGCTGCGGCCTCGGCGACCTTCTCGCCGTGCTCGTCCATGCCGGTCAGAAACTTGACGTTAAAGCCAGCGGAGCGGCGATAGCGAGCCTGAACGTCGGCGATGATGGTGGAATAGGCCGTGCCCAGGTGCGGATCGGCGTTGACGTAGTAGATGGGCGTCGTGATAAAGAACGAAGGCTTGCTTTGATCCATGGGGTTTGTCCTCCAGAAAAACGTTGCATACAGAGGATGATTCTAGCGCAAGGGCTGGATATCCTCCATCTATTGCATATCGAGCACCATGGCATAGACATCGCGCTTGCGGCGCGAATACTTCTGAGACAGGCGCTTGGCCACCGCAGAGGCGGGCTCCCCCTCCTCAAGCGCGACGCGGATATCCTCGCGCAGGGCCTCGTCGGAATCCGCTGCCGCGGCGCCAACCGGCACGGCACCGGCCTCCTCATCCTCGCTCGGCGGCGCGATGACCAGCGCAATCTCGCCCTTTACCTCGCCGCGAGCACGCAGCTCCTCGGCAAGCTGGGCAGCGGGCCCGCGCAAGACCTCCTCGTGCAGCTTGGTGAGTTCGCGGCAGACGGCAACCTCACGCTGGGGAAAGACCTCCGTCACGGCCTCAAGCGTCGCCACGATGCGATGTGGAGACTCGTAGAAGATGAGTGCGCCGGGCACCACGGCAAGGCGCTGCAAACGGCGCACGCGGTCGCCGTGCTTTCGGCCCAAAAAGCCCTCGAAGAAAAAATGCTCGCAGGGAATACCGGACGAAACGAGCGCCGTGACGCAAGCAGAGGGCCCGGGAATAACTTCGACGGGCACATCGGCCTCACGCGCCGCCTCGACCAGCGCCTGGCCGGGATCGGACACACTCGGCATGCCGGCGTCCGAGGCAAAGGCGAGGGTCTCCCCCGCCAGCAGACGGTCGACCAGGCCGGCGGCGCGGCTGGCGATCACATTCTCGTCGCAACGGACAAGCGGCTTGGAAATGCCCAGGTGCATCAGCAGCTTTGACGTCACACGCGTGTCTTCGCAGCAGATGGCATCGGCGGCGGCAAAGGCCTCGCCAACGCGCGGGGACAGGTCGCCCAAGTTGCCGATGGGCGTGCCGACCACATAGAGTTTGCCCGTATGGGCGCTGTTTTGCGTCATATCAACCTATTCAATCATGCCGCGCTCGAGCGTACCGAGCGCCGCGCGGGCGTCCCATGCTGCAATGCGCTTCTCGGTCTTCCACGTTTGGAAGAACCAACCGGCAGCCGGCGCAAACGAAGCCAGTTGGTTGGCGATAAACACGCGCTCGTAGGCATTGCGGCCCTCGGGCGTAACCGACGAGTTGGCAAAGATCGCCGCGCCCGACCATTCGCCCACCAGCACGGGGAACCCAGTCGAAATCGCTTCTTTGAGCTCGCGCTTGTTGCGCGAAATCGCCGTCGTCAGCCCGCGGGGGCTCGTGATATCGAGCGCATGCTCGTCGCGGTAATGGTACAGGTGAAGGTCCATGTAGACGTTCTTGTACTTGGCGCCGCGCATAAAATGCTTCCACTCGCTGGGATGCCCCGACGACGAGAAGACGACGATCTTATCCTCGGGCATATACGAACGGACGAGCTCGTAGGCGTCGCGATAGAAGTTGCGCAGGTAGTGCGCCGGAATGCCATCCGTCATGGTGAAGAGGCTCTTGTGGACGCTCATCTGCGGCGTGTCCAGCAGCTCAATGCCCAGCAGGCTCTCGGCCTCGCCGTAGCGATCGGCCAGGCGCTCGAGCACGTCGAGCGCGACATGACGGCCGTTGGTGGACGAATGCCACTCGGCGACAGCCTCCGGCGTGGCGGGCGAATCGTTGGAATCGCCCTGGCCACCGGGCACAGTTGCCAGATCAAGCAGCACGCGGATGTCGTACTTGGCAGCCCACTCAATTGCACGGTCGATGTAGTCGACAACCGAGATGTAGGACGCATCGGACTCCTGCGAGCCAAAGGCATACCAAGGCACCGGCAGGCGCACGGCGTTGAGGCCGATCTGCGCCATGCGACGGAAATCGTCCTCGCTCATAAACGTCTCGTAATGACGGCGCATGCGCTCGTTATAGGCGGCGGTGCCCATTGCCTCCTGCAGCTCGGCTGCGTTGGATGCACCGGTCGCCGCGTACAGCGACGGGGTCACCCAAGGCTCGGGAATAAACCAGCCAGAGAGATTAACGCCGAGTATCCTCTCCATCACTGCCCCCTTCGGATCGTGCAGGTCGAGCCTGCATCGTATTGCATAGGAAAAGTATCGTTTTGAGTATACCCGCGCGTGCGGACAGACGACCGAACGGTCTGTAAAGTGGCGCAAAAGCGAGAGGAATATCTGGGAGCAGACGAGCTCGGGATGGTGCGACGAAGTGCGTACGCACGCCGAAGGCAGGCGCCGGAAAGCGCGTCCCGTTTTTCGCAAAAGACTGGGATGCATTTTCCGCGGGTCCACATAAAAGAAAAGGACCCCTTTGCAGAGGTCCTAGTCAATTCAAGGTGGCGGGGAAGGGAATCGAACCCCTGACACGAGGATTTTCAGTCCTCTGCTCTACCAACTGAGCTACCCAGCCATTTGAGGTGTGCCTTGTTTCAAGGCTTGATTAGTATAACCAAGGACGCGTTCCGGTCAACCGAGAATTTTAAAAAAGTTTTTGAGCACAGCCTCGGTTCTATAAATCGGCACGTCAGAGGCATCAGCCGGCAGCAAGAAGTTTTTCACTCAGAGCCGCACGGGCAAACTCACTTGGCGTCATCCCCTCGGCAGCCGCCCGTCGACGAATGGCCTCCTTCATTCCCAGAGGAATCTTGACCGACAGCGTTGCCGTCCCCTCACCTGAGAGCAGGGGCCGTCCACGCACGATCCCACCAACGGTGTGTTCGCCATCCGGAAACTCTCCGCGCTCGTACGACTCGCACCACGCGTCAATCATTTCATCCGTTACAACCTGACCATTAGCGGCCGTATACGTCTTGCCCATCATCGACCCCTTTGCCGAGCCTGTTCAATCTCCTGCCAAAATTTCTTCTGGACTGGAGACAAGGCATGAATGATAAGCCACCCACGGACAAGCTCGACCGCGACAAGCTCCACGCTTCGTCCGTTTGGAAGCCATCCAATGGCAAGCCATCTCGGCGGCTCGTCCTCCGACTCGCGGCGAATGCACTCAGTAACCGCGAACCAGGCACCTAGCACTTGCTTTTCCGTCAAGTGTTTTTTGGCGTTCGGATGGATCTCAACATCCATGCATCTTCTCCTCCATCTTACCCAATTTCGTATGACGAAAGTCCACTGTCGCCAATTCTTAAGCCGGCACGCGTTGGAGAGCAGGAGTCGAAACAATGATTGAAGGACGCTCTAGTACGGCCCAGGCGCCGGGGCAGGAGCACATGCGCCAAGGGCGGACGTTTTTGTAGCGCGCGAGGATATTGCCGTCGCGATCGATGAAGGCGATGTCGATGGGATAGGCCATAAAACACGTATGGACCGAAAAGCAGCGTGGAAACGCCATGACGAGCGGCAGGCCGTTGGCGGCAACCGGACGCCGTCCCAGCATGCCGCGCAGGCGCACGACAAACGACTCCGCCACCACAAACTCGGCCGGCGTCCAACCCAGCCTATTGAGTGCCCGCGCATAGACGATGTAGGACGAGACCGCGGTCACATGACCACCCCCGGACGCCATGGATCGACCGTCACCGCACGCTCGTGCGACAACGTTGTCGGCGCCCCCAGCGGAACGCCAGCGATGCTGAGAGAAGTCGGCCACGGCTCATAGTGCATGGTGCAGGTGTAGGTCCTAAACGTACCGGATAGGGAGAGCAGGCCACCATCCGATGCCTTCGCGCCTTGCTCGCTCGACACTTCGATCTGCAAGTCATAGCCTTCCATGGCATTCAGAATTTGAGCCTGAACCGTCGCCGAGGCATCGGCAGAGCTTTCGTCGCCCTCCCCCTCCGACGCCACGGCATGCGCTAGCACGATGTCGGGCACCACGCGGTCGAAGCGCGCGACAGCGCTGGCAAAGATCATGACGTTGTACACGATGAGTGCCAGCACCAGCAAAACGGGCGTAACCACTGCCATCTCCACCGTCGCTTGGGCGCGCTCCTCGCGCAGACGCATGCGGATACTCATTACGACCCACCGCCCAGAGCGCCAACCAGCGTGGCGACATCGACGGTGAGCGGGATGGAGCCGCCGCCGGGCAGAGGAATCTCCGCAAGTGTGAACACCGTACCACTAATGGTGCGTTCGACTTGATATTCCAACGCCTCGCAAAGCGCCTTGGGATCGGTCACGCCCAACGGAATACTTCGCAGCTTGTCTTGCGCTTGAGAGAGACCCGCAATGTCAGACCCCGGACTCTTAATGATATTGGCGGAATCGGTCAGCACCGGCTTTCGCAGGCGCAAGTCGCACGGTTCCAAACCCAGCGCCGCCACGGACGCCGAAACGGTATCGCCGAGCCACGATGCGATGGAGCCCAACGCGCCGCTGCCCCCTCCTAGGCCTTTAATCATCTCGTCCATAAGTTCGTCGGCTGAGCCTTGGATATCACCGTATCCCACGAGTAGCCGTCCCCAAACATCCATGACGCCGTCGAGCACGCCGGCAACGCCGCCCGAGCGTTCCTTCAATGTCGAGAAAAATCGCGAAAGCACGTTGTTTTGCGCCGTCGCCTCATCGGGCGCCAGCACCGCGGCAGAGATAGCACCGCGATCGCCAAGCCTGACTGCCGTGTTAAACGAAGAGTTGAGCTCATCGGGGCTCGAGATGGCACCCGAAACCGCAAAGGCGACCACGCCGTTGCGACCGGGCGGAGCGATACGCGGGCGCTCGCCCGAAAGCGCTTTAATGGCCTGGTCAAACGCATTGCCCGCACGGTCGGCCTCATCCTCGGTCTGGCGCTCAAGTTCGAGTTCTTTGTTGCGGCATTTAACGTAGTCTTCCAGGGCGTCTTTGAACTTGTCAAAATGGTATTCGAAGCCCCTTTCGACAGAAGTCGTTGCAATCGCAACGTACCCTAAAGACGACACACCGAAATGGCATTCGCCACACGTTTCGTGACCGTCAAAATCTGCGACGGATGCCAGCCCACCCGGCTTTCCTTTTTTGTAATTTGGACAGTCAGTCCCATAATGCAAATAGGTAACTTTATCTACTTCACTCGTGGGCCAACGCGCATCGGTATAGAGTTCAGTCGTCCGCGCCTCATCTGGATTTCGCGGAAGGAAAGGGATGCGGGCGGAAACTTTGCCGTCCTTTTCAGTTATATATGCCCGCTCGACTTCTTCACTCGCATAAGCGAAGAACACCTTTCGTGCAGCAGAATCTGCCTGTTTTTCCGGACCCTCGCCAAGCGGTTTCTCATTTGCCAGGCGCTGGCGATAGTAGGCCTTCGCGCGATCGAGCGCCACTTGCGGCTCCCACGTAACGCTCGAAGCGTAATGTGGATTTTGAGCACCAGAGAGATCCGCTAGGCTTTTCGCACGCTCCCACATGCAAGAACAGCTGCTGACTGAGCCCTTGTCCGACCCACCACAATCCGCCAGCCAAGCGCGCTCTTTAGCCTTCGCCGTGTCCTCAGAAGCCTTCCGCAGCTCCTCGGCCGCACGCTCTAAATCATCTGATGTGCCTTTAATGGTATCGGTCGAAATCTCTGACCCTTTGAGCGCAGCGAAGTCCGACTCGGATGTCCTGGGCACGGCAAGCGCCGTACCGGTATAGGTCACACTATCGGTATCCTGCGCCGACACCGCCTGCGTGGCACGCGCGGCGATCAGATACGGCAGAGCCGTCTCGATTTTCTGTAAGCCTTCCGATGCGCTTTTGGCAAACTTGTTGCGCGTTTTAATGATCTCAATCCCGGTGTCGACCATATTGCCGGCAACTGGTTCGGCACCCGGGATGAGGATGGCGACCAGGCCCGTCCCGATCGTGGCAAACCCCGCCAGGCCCAAACTCAAGATGCTCGCATCAACCACCGTGGCAGCCGTGTGATAGGACGACACTACGTTGGCACCCGCCAGCGCGCCGCTATCGGCCGCCACCTGAGCATCCCCGGCACGCGACATGCTCCATATCGCCGCGGTCGACGAAAACAACAACGTGAGCACCACTAGGATGACCACGGCAGAAGAAAGCGTGGTATAGGCGCCGTCTTCGATAAACAGATCAACACCGGCGCGGCCCATAAAGCCGCCTCGCTTGCGATGGCAGCTCGGACGGCGCGTCAAAACGCGTCTAGACCAGAAACGCTTAATCCCATGCAGCAATCCACGAATCATAATCTCCCTCCAGCCATTCGGGACGTGATTGATACGAGACATCGACCTTGAGCTCAACGTAGCCGCCCTCGGCGGTACCACCCATAGCCTGCGCAAACGCACCGATCACAGGCAACGGCTTGACCTCGCCGGAAACGGACACGGACGAGACGCCACCCGCATCGGCCCGACCAAGCTCGATATCCCACGACAACGGCCCGCCGGCATGAAAGATCGAAACGTTGGGCACTGCGGCAAGCCGGCGGCGGGTGAACTCCTTAAGATCGTCGTCCTCCGCCGTCGTCGTGGTCATGAGCCGCGCGGTCTCGGCGGCGGCAGACTCCATGACCGCGCGCGTATAAAGCAGGCACACCGGTTGCAGTGAGAGAAGAATGAGCATCAGAAACGTCGGCAGCAAAAAAGCGGCCTCGACCGTAGACTGCGCCCGGTCCTCGCGCGCGATATCAATACAACGCGATGTCCTTAGCGCCCGCAGCGGCGTCGATAACCGACGTCGAGGTAACTCCATGGGATGCCGCCCGCTCAACCAGCGCCGCCAAGCGTCCATCGGTGCCAGCACGCCAAAGTCCCACAATCGCCAGCACGATCGATAGCAGCGCCACCGTGACGATGGCGTATTCGACCGTCGCCTGGGCAGATTCCTCACGCAGAACGCCATGCATTTCACGATCCCTCCTTTGAGCTTATTGTTTGCGGGACCAGACGCACGGCGCGCAGACGACACGAAGCATCGCCAGCATCCGCGGCAACCGTCACCATATCGACCCAGCCGCGCCCATCGCGCACGATGGCGCCCCATACGTTGCCCTTAATATCGAGATAGCCGCTCAGGGCGAGCTGGGCCGTTGGCACCTCGCGGTAGGCGCGCAACATATCCGCCGCTGCCTCGGTCATCGGTCGGTCCTCGGACCATGCAAGCCGGACCGCAATCGCGTTGCCCTCAGGCGAATCCGTCGCAGCGCCAGACCGCTTGTCGAGCGTCCGCAGAAAGGTTTGCGCCGTGACAGCGACATCCGAATCGTCCGCATCTCGCATCTCATCTTTTTGAGACGCCACCGCCGAATCTGAGCCCGAATCGAAGGCGGCCCCAGGACGCTGCTGCCGCGCGGCGTTAAGCCCCCAAAGCACCGCCGCTATCGCCACGGTCAGGCAAGCAAACACCAGCAGCACCCCGATGGGGCGCTCGCCCTCTACAGGCTGTTGATGCCCTCGCTGATAGCGTTCCATAGATCTTGGACCTTGCCTTTAAATGCAACGATGGCAATGATCGCGATCACCACAAGCACGCCCACCAAAATGGCGTACTCGGTGGTACCCTGCGCGCTCTCCTCCCGCAACAGCTCCTTGGCATGCTGGCGAGCGCGGATCGCCCGGCAAAAAGCCCAGTTCCAAGCCTTGTCAGCAACTTCGACCATCGTGTTCATGTATTCCTCCCTACATCATCCCGCCTGCTCCCAGCAGCGGGCCCAATATGGACAGAAGCAACGCCGGCAAGATGAGCGTGCCGGTGGGAATCAGCAGCTTGACGGGCGCACGCTCAATCTCGCGCTCGACCGCGGCGCGATGAGCCGCACGGATCTCGCGACTTTGAGCGGCCAGCGTCTCGGAAAGTGGGGCACCCAGGGCGAGCGCCTGCCCCACCGTGGTGGCAAAGGTCTCGAGCGCTCGCACGTCCAGGTCGCGCGCGGCGGCCAACAACTCGTCCTCACGCGTGCCCACGCCCACCTGCCACGCCATGCAGGCCCGCTCAAGTCGAAGAGCCAGCACTGACCGGCGGTTGGCGCAGAAAATCTCAAGCGCCGCATCAAACGAAAGACCGGCCGAAAGACCCAAGCGCACAACATCGATCATCTCGGACACTTCGCCGAGCGACACTCGCGCCGGGCCGCCCGCTCCAACCGCGCCCTTCATTCGCGCGGTCAGAGCATCGACCACCGAGCGACCCGCGGCAGCGACCAGCACCGCCTCGCGCTTGCAGGCCTCTGCGATCTTGCGTGCATCCGCCCGATCCAAACCCGTCGCGACAAATACACTCAGAGCGCACAGGCAAGCCGCAACTGCAACCGGGGCGCTCACAGCTCCACCCGCATAATGCGCCGGATAACCACCAGGGCAACGGCGTTGAGGGCAAGACCCAGCACCACAGCGCCCGCGCCGGCAGGCGTCGCAAGACCGCGACGAAAATCTGCCGAAAGCAGCGCCAACACCGCGCACATGCCCGCCGGCATCGCCGCGACCATATGCGCAGACATGCGAGCCTGCGACGTCTTAACATCCAGGCGGCGCTTGAGCTCAATGCGCTCCCCCACCATGCTCGACGCCTCGGACAGTAAGTCGGCAAGCGGAGCACCGGTGCGCTGAGACACCTTAAGCGCCAAGGTGACAAGCGAAAGGCCGGGGGCGTCGATGCGCACGAGCAAGTCATCGAGCGCGTCGGTCGCCGAGATGCCGCAATCGATCGCCGCCGCCACCCGCAAAAACTCGGTATGCACCGGTTCTTGCGCATGCGCGCCCACAAAGCGCATGCCCTGGGCCAGCGAATGTCCCGAGGCAAGCGACATGGAAAGTGCGGTAAACGCCTCGGGCATGGCCTCTTCTGCATCGTGTTGCTCGCGCCGGCTCTCAAAGCCATCCCGAGCGGCGCCAGCGGCAAACGGAGCAACAAGTCCCAAGGCAAATCCGAGGGGCGATAACGACACCATCGTTAGTAAAATGCAGCAGACACCGCTCGAGAGCAGCAGAAACGCCAAACGCCCCGAAGCATCTTCGATCACGAGGCCAAGGCGATGCGCCGGAGCCAGCGATGCCCACGAACGGGCGATCTTTTTCAGCAGATCGTTTTCCACCAGCTCACGCGGCAGCTTCTCTGCCACCGTCTCGAGCGCCTGACGCGCCAGCTCCGCCGGCGGCACCTGCGGCACACGAGGTTCCGCCCCGCATGCCGTCGCAACAGAAAACCCTGCCAAGCCCCCTACGACGAGGGGCACAGCGACCTCCATTCGTCCACCTCCTCTTGTGTGAGCGTCCCCGACCGCAGGCCTTCTGCGATAAACAGCGGCTCGCGGTCAAGCGTCCAGGTGCGCTCGGCGGCATCGAAAGTCACATAGCGCTCGAGCTCTACGCCGCCCGACGCGGCGCGACGCACTCCCGAATACGAGGAGACGAAACGCCTGCCATCGGCGTGGCGCTCGGACATCACGATGCCGTCGAGCGCCATGGCAATCTGCTCCTCGATGAGCTCGCTCGGCAGATCGATGCCATAACGCGCAAGCAACGTCAGACGTACCACGGTCTCCTGTTCTGAGCCCGCATGAAGCGTCGTGAGCGACCCGTCGTGGCCCGTGTTCATGGCCTGCAACATGTCGCAGCACTCGGCACCGCGCACCTCGCCCACCACGATGCGGTCGGGGCGCATGCGCAGGGCATTGGTCACCAGGTCGCGGATCGTCACCGCGCCCTCGCCCTCAATTGAAGCCTCGCGCGCCTCTAGGCGCACCACGTGCGGATGATGCGCAAACTTGAGCTCGGCAGAGTCCTCGATCGTCACGATGCGCTCGCCGGTGGAGATCTCGCATGACAACGCGTTGAGCAGAGTGGTCTTACCAGATCCCGTGCCTCCCGCAACCGCCAGGTCCTGTCGCAGCGACACCGCGCACGACAGCAGCTGCGCATACCAAAGCGGCAGCGACCCCAGCCCCACAAGCTCGTCCAGCGAGCAGATACGGTCCGAGAACTTTCGGATGGTGAGAATCGGTCCGTCAATCGCCACAGGCGGAATCACCGCGTTGACGCGATAGCCCGTTTTGAGGCGGGCGTTGACGATGGGGCTGCGCTCGTCGATACGGCGGCCAAGTGGCGAGATGATGCGGTCGATAAGCACCCGGATCTGCTCATCATCCTCAAACGCATGCTCGATGGGGTACAAGACGCCGCCGCGTTCAAAGAAAGCCGAGCGGCAGCCGTTGATCATGATTTCGGTAACGGTGTCGTCCTCGATGAGCGGCTGCAACGGTCCCAAGCCCACCACGTCATCCAAAATCTCGTCGATGATAGTCTCGCGCTCGGGCGTCGCGAGATCGGTCGGCTCCTCAACATTGAGCGCCGCTTCCACCGCAGGACGCAATTCCGAGCGGGCAAGTGCCGGGTCGATATAGGCGCTGATACGCGCCACTTCGTCGTAACCCATGCGGTCCATCACGGCGCGTTTGGTGCGTCGTTTCACCGCGCGGCGACGCCCCGCATCTACAGGCGCTGCCGCCGCTGCAGCGCCGGCAGCCTTAATCCTCGTTTGCAGGCTCATCGCTGATCACCCTCGCGCGACCAGGGAAGGCGAATACGCGGGCGTTCGGTGCGCATTGCACGGTCGGCGACCATATCGCTCCAAGGGCCGACGGCGCACCCCAGTTCCACGAGCATCTCGCGCGTGGCCTCGCGCACGCTGGTCGCAAAAGCGCTGGTCTGCCCCACTGCCTCGTCAGCGCGCCCAAACGCCATGAGCGCGGCGAGATCCTGCCCGCCATCGGCGATACGAATCTTGGAGCTCAACGCACAGGCAATCCCAAAGCGCATGGCGACGTCCTCGTCTGCCCCGCGCGCACCGAACCGGTTGAACACGGCGCTCATGCGCGTGCGCGGCACACCTACTCGACTTGCCAGTTCAATGACGCGCGATGCCGATGCCGCGGACGACACCGCCGCATCGCCAACGACCAGGCAACGGTCGCTCGCCGCCACCGCAGCCGCCACGGCATCGCCCCAAAAGACCGAGGTATCGATAAAGACCACGTCGGATTCGCGACGCAGGACATCGAGCAGTAGCTCCACCGGACGTGCCATGAGCTCAGCTTGCTCGGGCGCCGCGACGGGACCCCAGAGCGTAACGCCCGGGGCGACGCGCATCGATGCGGCCACGATATCCGGCTCGGTGAGCGTGCCCGCCGCCGACGGCTCGATAAGTGCCGCCATATCGTGCGGAGCATCGACGCCTAACAAGTCGTAAAGGTTTCCAAACATCAGGTCCAGGTCGAGCACGGCGGCACGCAAGCCCAACAGCGACGATGTGTGTGCCATGGTGGCAACGATCGTCGACTTGCCGCAACCGCCCGAACCCGAAATGGCGCAGATGACCGGAGCTCGATGCGGCGAAGCGGCAGCGTCTGCCGGCGGCATCGGAGGCGGCGGAGCGGGCGTCGGTGACAGCCTGTCTCTTATACACA
>URHQ01000034.1 GCA_900547655.1 uncultured Collinsella sp. | reverse complement strand
TTTGTCTACGAGCTGCCCGGCAACGTGGTCGAGGTGCACGAGGTGTTCCTAGACGATGCCCTGCGGCTTTCGGGCGAGCAGCACGAAGCCAGTTTTAACGACCGTGAGCGCGAGGCGCTACGCCGTCTGGTGTCGCTCTCCAATCCGGACTGGGACGTGCTTTTCGATATCTTTCAGCGCCGTCGCGTGCATCCGCTCTCGTTTTTGCAGAGCCGAACGTTTATGGATATCTTTCGTGACGTGTGCCTGGCCGAGTATCCCTATACGCCCTTTGCCGATGCATTCCACACCATGCGCTCCATGTTGCTGCCCGTGCTCTACCTGTTGGGCAGCGAGGTACCGGTGGCCGATGTGTACCATGCCATCTCGACCGGCTACGGTGGCCTGCTCGCCTGCCTGGGCTCAAGCGTTCACCATGCGCCGGTGCTGCTGACCGAGCATGGCATCTATACCCGCGAGCGCGAGGAAGAGATCATTCGCGCCGATTGGGTGGTGCCGTCGTTTAAGGACCGCTGGATTCGCTTTTTCTACCTGCTTTCTGAGGAGATCTACCGCCGCGCCTTCCGCGTGACCAGTTTGTTCCATAACGCCCGCAAGACGCAGATCGATATGGGCTGCGATGCGGGTAAATGCCTAGTCATCCCCAACGGCATCCAGTTCGACCGCTTTGAGGATATTCCCTTAAAGCAAGATGACGGCTGGGTGGACATTGGCGCGGTGGTGCGCCTGGCGCCCATCAAGGATGTCAAGACCATGATTTATGCCTTCTTTGAGCTGCACGAGCGCCTGCCCAAGGTGCGCCTGCACATCATGGGCGGCGTGGACGACGAGGAGTACGGCGCCGAGTGCCACGCGCTGGTCGAAACCCTGGGCGTGCGCGACCTGATCTTTACCGGCCGCGTCAACGTGGTCGAGTACATGGAAAAGCTCGACTTTACCATTTTGACGAGCATCTCCGAGGGCCAGCCGCTCAGCGTGCTGGAGTCGCTTGCCGCGCGCCGTCCCTGCGTGACGACCGAGGTGGGCTGCTGCCGCGAGCTGCTCGAAGGCGCACCGGGCGATGATTTTGGCGTGGCGGGTTTTGTGACGCCGCCTATGTATCGCAAGGGCTTGGCCGATGCCATGGAACGCATGTGCACAAGCCGCGCTCGCCGTATCGAGATGGGGGAGCGCGGCCAGCGTCGCGTTGCCACGTACTTCTTGCACGAGCAGATGCTCGCCAACTATCGCGCGCTGTACGACGAGACGGCGCAAGCGTTTGACCTGCCCAGAGAGGGGGAGTAGCCGGTGGCCGGAATCGGTTTTGAGCTCAAGCGCCTGTTTAGGCGCAAGGGTCTGTTTGCCACGATGCGCGCCTATGGCTACGCTGGCATTGTGTGCACGGGCCCCATGCTGCTGGGCGTGCTGCTCCAGGTGGGTATCTTGGTGCTGTGCGGTCTGTGGGGTGTGGGCCGTGCCAACCAGGATCTGCTGGTGTGCATGGTGACCTACACACTGCTGGCCTCGCTTTTGCTCACGAGCTTTTTCTCCATGCCGGTCACGCGCTTTTTGGCCGACATGCTTTTTGCCGAGCGCGAGGATGAGATTCTGCCTTCGTTTTGGGGCTCCAATGCTGTCATGCTCGTTGCGGGCACGGTGCTCTACGGTGTCTTTTTGCTGTTCTCGGGCGCCACGCTGCTGCAGGGGCTGCTATGTCTGTGGCTGTTCAACATTATGATCGTCAACTGGAACGGCATGAGCTACCTCACGGCCATCAAGGATTACCGCGGCATCCTGTGCAGCTTTGCGGCTGCCATTGGCGTGGCGTGCCTGTGCGCCCTGGCCGCGCTGGCGCTGGGACTGCCGCCGGTCGAGGGCTTGTTGGCGTCAATTGCTCTGGGCTACGGCGTCATGCTCGGCTGGGACGTGGTGCTGCTGTACCGGTATTTTCCTCAGAGCGACCGCAGCCCCTGGCCCTTTTTGCAGTGGCTCGATCAGTTTATGCCGCTGGCGCTCACGGGCCTGTTAACCAATCTGGGACTTTTTGCGCACCTGGTGATTATTTGGGCCGGTCCTATTGGCGTGCAGGTCAAGGGCTTGTTTTATGGTGCGCCCTACTACGATGTGCCGGCGCTCATTGCGTTTTTGACGATCCTGGTCACGACCGTCAACTTTGTGGTCTCGGTCGAGGTCAACTTCTATCCGCGCTACCACGACTACTACAGCCTGTTCAATGACGGCGGCGTGGTGGGCGACATTGTGGTGGCCGAGGAGGAGATGCTCTCCACGCTTAACAGCGAACTGCGCTTTTGTGCGCTCAAGCAGCTGTTTGTGACCGCGGCGGTCATTTCGCTCGAGACCACGGTGCTGTCGGCCCTACCGTTGGGCTTTAACAACCTGATGCACGGGTATTTTCGCACGCTGTGCGTGGGCTATGGCCTGTATGCCGTGGGCAATACGGTGATGCTCATCTTGCTGTACTTTACCGACTATAAGGGAGCCGTGCTGGCTTCGGGCCTGTTTGCCGGTGTGGCCGGGCTGGCGACTGCCGCTTCGTTGCTTTTGCCGCAGCAGTTTTACGGCTTTGGCTTTTTGTTGGGTGCGGCGGTGTTTTTTATCGTGGCGCTGCTGCGGCTCGATACCTATACCTCCAACTTGCCGTATCGTATCCTGAGCCAGCAGCCCATTGTGGCGACCGACAAGACGGGTCGCTTTACACAGCTGGGCCGCTTGCTCGACCGTGCCGAACAGCGCTATGAGGAAGGCCGACATAAGGGCGTGCCGCACGGCGCGTTTGAGCGCGCAGTAGTTCGCGTGTATCGCAAGCATTGGGGAGGTTCTGATGACCGATAGGATGATGTCTCGCCGTCGCCTGTTTGAGGCGGCTGCCGGTGCGCTGTTGCTTTCGGGCTGCTCGGTGCAGGAAGACTCCTCGACCAAAAAGGTCAAAAAGCAGGACAAGATTAAAAAGGCTGAGGCCTCGAATGAGGCCAAGCACCTGCGCGACAAGGACGAGCTCTACGAGGTCTACGATGACTCGGGCATTGTGACCATGTACTTGACGGTCTCACGCGGCAACAGCTCCGAGAACACCGACCACAGCTGGGCCGAGATCAACACGTACTCGGTGTATGACTATGCCGACATGGGCGTGACGCGCTATCAGGTTATGGGCCTGCTACAGCCGGGCGACGAAGACGGCCCGGTTGCCGGCGAGGTTGGCTATGGCGAGGAAGCGCCCAATGCTACCGTGCAGGTGCGCGGTCAGACATCGAGCATGAACTCGCAGAAGAATTACAAGGTGGAGCTCAAAAAGGGCAAGGGTACCTGGCGCCAACAGCGCGCGATTGCGCTCAACAAGCACATGGGCGAGGGTATGCGTTTTCGCAACAAGATGGCCTACGACCTTATCCGCGGGATTCCCCAGATGATGGGCCTGCGCACGCAGTTTGTGCATCTGTGGGTGTGCGACCAGACCGAAAAGTCCAACGATACCTTTGAGGACTACGGCCTGTTTACGCAGGTGGAGCAGCTCAACAAGACGGCGCTTAAGGCACATGGCCTGGATAAGAGCGGGTACCTGTACAAGGTGAACAGCTTTGATTTCCATCGCTACGAGGACACCATTAAGCTTGCCGATGATCCCGACTACAACCAGGCAAGCTTTGAAGGCATGCTCGAGATTAAGGGCGATACGGACCACACGAAGCTCATCGAGATGCTCGATGCGCTCAACGACGAATCGCAAAAGATCGATGACGTGCTCGACACCCACTTTGATTCCGAGAATCTGGTTTATTGGCTGGCGTTTCAGATTCTGACGGGCAACTGCGATACGCAGAACCGTAACTGCTATCTGTACAGTCCTCTCAACTCAAATACCTGGTACTTTTTAGATTGGGATAACGATGGCATGCTTCGTAAGCTGGAGCTTTCTCTTACCGGGTTTTCGGACTACGCGAGCTGGGAGCGCGGCGTAAGCAACTACTGGGGCAACGTTCTGTTCAATCGTGCGCTGCGCAGCAAATCGTTCCGCAGCGATCTCGACCGTGCCGTCAAGGACCTGCGCTCGTATATGACCGAGGCACGCCTGAGCAAGATGATCAAGCACTACCGCGAGGTTACTGAATCGCTGGTCTTTGCTTCGCCCGATATCGACCATCTGCCTGTCACCAAGGACCAATACGAGCAGATCGCCGCGGCGATTCCCTCCGAGATCGAGGAGAACTACAAGAGCTTTCGCGAGAGTTTTAAAAAGCCCATGCCGTTCTACATCGGCGTGCCGCAGATCGATAACGGTAAGCTGCGTATTAACTGGGATGCGTCCTACGACTTTGAGGCGCGCGACATTCGCTACACCGTGGAGCTTGCGCGCGACTATGCCATTAGCGACGTGGTCTTTAAGGCCGAGGACGTGCTGCTTCTCGAGGTGACCTGCGATGCGCCCGATGCCGGCCAGTTTTTTGTGCGCGTGCGTGCCACCAACTCCGACGGCTATACGCAAGATGCGTTTGACTACTATGTGACCGACGACGGCAAGCACTACGGCATGAAGTGCTTTTACGTGCAAGACGGCGGTAAAGTCGTGGAGGACACGTATGAGGAGGGCTAGCGCGCTGCTTGAGCGCTTGGCGGCCCCGCCTGTGCGTACCACGCAGGAGCGTTACCGCCACGAGCTCAAATATCTCATTAACGAGGGCGAGCACGCTGCGCTTGCCTGTCGCATGGCGCCGGTGTTTAAGCTGGACAAGCATGCGCGGGCGGGTGGTTACACCATTCGCAGCCTGTATTTTGACGACTACTGCAACTCGGCCTACGAGGAAAAAGACGCCGGCATTCTCATGCGCAAAAAGTATCGCGTACGCATCTATAACGGCAGCGACAAGGTGATTAAGCTCGAGCGCAAAAAGAAGTACGGTAGCTGGATTTACAAGGAGGATGCGCCACTTACGCGCGGCGAGTTTGAGCAGATTCTGGCTGGCGACTACGACTTTTTGCTGAGGAGCCCCTATCCGCTCTGTCGCGAGTTCTACATTGAGTGCATCTGCAACGTGATGCGCCCGAGGACCATCGTGGACTACGAGCGCGAGCCGTGGGTGATGGATGAGGGCACTGTGCGCATTACGTTTGACATGAACGTGCGTGCCGCGGTGGGAAGCTTCGATATCTTTGACGCGACGCTGCCCGCGTTGCCTGTGCTGGAGCCCGGCAAGCTGGTGATGGAGGTCAAGTTTACGGAGTTTTGCCCGCAACTGGTGCGCGATATGGTGCCGCCGGGCGCAGCCGAGCTTACGGCGGTCTCCAAGTACTGTCTGTGTTACGAAAAGACCGCCTACCTGCGCGGTTTTACCTACTGGGAATCGGATTTTGAGAACCGAGGGGATATTTAGACCATGAGCACCAGGGACTTTTTTAAAAACTCCGTCTTGGAGGCGTTTGGCCAGGTCGACCCTACCAAGATTGGCCTGTCGCTGCTCGTGGCGCTCGTCATGGGCATCCTGATCTATTACGTGTACAAGCGCTTTTTTACCGGCGTGGTGTATTCGCGCAGCTTTGCCGTGACGCTCGTGGGCATGTGCGTGCTTACCTGCATGGTCACGCTCGCGATTTCGACCAACGTGGTCATCTCGCTCGGTATGGTCGGTGCTCTGTCCATCGTCCGCTACCGTACGGCGGTCAAGGACCCGCTCGACCTGCTGTATCTGTTTTGGGCCATTACCACGGGCATTACGGCGGGCGCCGGCATGTATGCGCTCGTGGGGCTCACGGCGGTGGTGATCGTGGTGATGATTGCCGGCTTTGCGAGCCACCAGGACAAGGCGCGCGTGTACATGATGGTCATCCACTACATGGGTCAGACCACCGGCGACGATATCGTGCGCGCGTTTGGGCGCACCAAGTTTACGGTGAAGTCCAAGACCATGCGTGGTGACAAGGTCGAGATGGCCGTGGAGGTGTTCTCGGACGGCGTTGACATGCCCTATGCGGATGCCATTCGCGCGCTCGACGGCGTTGAAGACCTGACGTTGATCCAATACAACGGCGAATACCACGGTTAGAGCCCTAGCGAGCAAATTGCACAAAGAGGGGTTCTCCTGGTCGAGCAAACGTCAGCGAGCGGGCAGCTGCCGTGGCGAGGTGCCGCGAAAGAGGAGCGACGCGTACTATATGCACGCGAGCGACGGCTTGAGCGGCAGATCGCCCGGCAGATGCCCGCGCAGCGTCGAGTAGTCCGGCGTTCGTCAGAACGCCGGAACGAACAGGTATCATGGTGAAAGCGATTTCAATGACAGGGGTGCTCGTGGTTAAGATGAAAGATGTGGCCGAGCTGGCCGGCGTTTCGAGCGCCGCCGTCTCGCGCTACCTCAACGGTGGATATATCTCGGCGGACAAGGCCGAGCGCATTAAGCAGGCAATCGAGCTGACCGGATACGTGCGATCCAGCCAGGCTCGCGCGCTGCGCACCGGTTCCACCAAGCTCATCGGCGTCATCGTACCTAAGATCAACTCGGAATCCGTGAGCCGCATTACCGCCGGCATTGGTCAGGTGCTCGGTCGCCGTGGCTACCAGATGCTGCTTGCCAACACCGACAACGCGGCCGATCGTGAGCTCGAATACCTCGATTTATTCCAAAACCACCCGGTTGACGGCATTGTTCTGGTGGCAACTATGATCACCGACGAGCACCGTCGCGCGATTGAGTCGTGCCGTGTGCCCATTGTGTTGATCGGCCAACATGTCGAGGGCGCGGCGTGTGTCTATCACGACGATTACGAGGCTGCCTTTGAGCTGGGCCGTGCGCTTGCGGGTCGCGTGGACGGCAAGATCGCCTACATTGGAGTTTCCGAAGAGGACCGCGCGGCCGGTTATGACCGCCGTCGCGGTTTTGAGGCCGGCCTGCGCGCTGCGGGCAACCCGCTCGATTCCGCCTTGATTCGCCTGGGCTCGTTTACGCTCGACTCGGGCTATCGCGCTGCGCGCGAACTGCTCTCCGTCGATCCCGATGTTTCGTTTATCGCGTGCGCGACCGACACTATGGCGGCCGGCGCCCTGCGCGCTTTTGACGAGCTGCGCGGCGTGGGCGAGGGCGTGCGTCGCGTGAGCGGTTTTGGCGACAACGCGTTTTTGCGCGCGCTGACGGGCGGCATTCCCACCGTGCATTACGGCTACCTGACCAGCGGCGTCGAGGCGACCAATATGTTGCTCAACGCGCTCGATGGCGAGGAGGGGGAGAGCGGCCTGCGGACGCTCAAACTTGGACATCAGCTCATGAATGTCTAGTCCTTGGACGCGTCTGCCTGCCTTTGAGTCCCCAGTTTTTGTCTCAAAACTACCATTCGCCGGCTTTTTCCTACCGTTCACCCTACTGTGAAAACGATTACAGACATATGAAACTGAAAACGATTACAGTGTATGTGTCAAAGATGGCCGGGTGCACATGCGCCCGTTGGAGGAAAGGGAAGTTATGGACTACCGCAAATCAGCCCAAGAGGTGCTCGACAACGTCGGTGGCGCCGGCAACGTTGTTTCGGCCGCACACTGCGCCACGCGTCTGCGCCTGGTGATTGCCGATAACGCCAAGGTCGACAAGGAAGCCCTCGAGAATATCGACGGCGCCAAGGGCGTCTTTGAGGCCCAGGGCCAGCTGCAGATTATTTTTGGCACCGGCACCGTCAACAAGGTCTACGAGGAGTTCATCGCGCTCAGTGGCGTCGAAGCTGCTACCAAGGCCGAGGTCAAGGAGGCCGCGGCGCAGCAGCAGAACATCTTTATGCGTGCCATTAAGGTGCTCGGCGACGTCTTTGTCCCCATCATCCCCTCCATCGTGGCTTCGGGCCTGCTGCTGGGCATTATGAGCGCCCTCAACTTTATGGCCTCCAACGGCTTTATCGCGCTCGACACCAATAACTTTATCTACAAGATCGCCGACCTGGTCTCGGGAACGTCCTTTGGCATTCTGCAGATCCTGATCGGTTACTCCGCCGCTAAGGCCTTTGGCGCCAACCCATATCTGGGCGCCGTCGTCGGCGGTGCGTTTATCAACTCCTCGCTGCAGAGCGCCTATACGGTTGCCTCCGAGGGCGTGCAGACCATGGTCACTGTCATTCCCGGCGTGTACAGCTTTGAGTGGGTCGGTTATCAGGGCCATGTGATCCCGATCGTCATCGCCTGCGCCATTCTGGCCTTCCTCGAGAAGCGCCTCCACAAGGTTGTCCCCGAGATGTTTGACCTCTTTGTGACCCCGCTCGTCTCGGTGTTCGTGACCGTGCTCGTGACGCTCGTTGCCGTCGGCCCCATCTTCGTGTGGGCCGAGAACGCCATCCTCGGTCTGATCCAGGCCCTGCTGACCCTGCCCTTCGGCATCGGTTCCTTTATCGTCGGCCTGTTCTATGCCCCCACGGTCGTTACCGGTATCCACCAGATGTACACCGCCATCGACCTGGGCCAGCTCGCCCAGTACGGCGTGACTTACTGGCTGCCCATCGCTAGCGCTGCCAATATCGCCCAGGGTGGCGCCGCGCTCGCCGTTGCCTTTAAGACCCGCGATGCCAAGATCAAGGGCCTGGCGCTTCCTTCGGCTCTGTCCGCCTTCATGGGCATTACCGAGCCTGCCATCTTTGGTGTGAACCTGCGCTTCTTTAAGCCCTTCATCGCCGGTTGCATCGGCGGCGGTTGCGGTGCCTTGGTCTGCGCGCTCACCTCGTTGGCTGCCTCCGGCACGGGTGTTACCGGTATTTTCGGTATCCTGCTGTGCCTGGCCCAGCCCGTGCAGTACGCGATCATGTTTGCGGTCGCCGCGCTGGTTTCCTTTGCCGTCTCGTTTGTCCTGTACAAGGACGAGACCAAGGCTTCCGAGCAGGCCTAAGAGCATTTGATTAAGGGAATGCCCGCGGGCTGTATGCTCGCGGGTGTTTCCCGTATCTGGTGCCGTTCTCTGGTGCCTTGTAACTTTCGATCCGTTAGGACTTTGATATGTCTAATGCACTTGGTCGCGATCTTGCAAAGCTGGTTGCCGCTGTTGACGCCGCCGCCACTGAGTGCGGTCATGGCGCGTATGGCCAGCGCTTCCATATTATGCCGCCGGCGGGTTGGCTCAACGACCCCAACGGTCTTTGCCAAGCGGGCGGCGTGTTCCACGTTTATTTTCAATATGCGCCGTTTGATGTCGAGGGCGGCGTTAAGGCCTGGGGTCATGCGACGAGCCGCGATCTTATGACGTGGGACTATGTTGGCGCTCCGCTGCTGCCCGACGAGCCGTTCGATTGCCACGGTGTGTATTCGGGCTCCGCGCTTGCCGAGGACGGTCACATTCGCGTGCTCTATACGGGCAACGTTAAGCTTTCCGATGCGGACGGCACGTACGACTACGTCAATACCGGCCGCCGCGCCGATACTGTTTATGTCGAGAGCGTTGATGGCCTTGCCGGTCGGGAGTTCAGCCAAAAGCGCGTGGTGCTGGCGTCGGAGGACTATCCCGAGGATCTGACGTGCCACGTGCGCGATCCCAAGGTGTGGCGTGACGCGGACGGGCGTTATCACATGGTGCTGGGTGCGCGTCGTCGAGTTGACGGGCCGCACGTCGAGAGCCGTTTTTGCGCCATGCATGGCGAGGGCGCCGGTCGCGATGTTGGCGAGATCTTGGTGTATGGCTCGGCTGACATGCTTAGTTGGGAGCTCGAGACCCGCGTGTGTGCGCCCGAGCGCTTTGGGTTTATGTGGGAATGCCCCGGCTATATCGAGCTCGGTGCGAATGGCGATACCGCTGCATTTTTGTCATTCTCGCCTCAGGGCCTTGAGGGCGGTCGTTGGAACCGCGGCAATGTGTATGCCGCTGGCTACATGCCTGTAACGGGCGACATCACTGGTGGTGACGGTGCCTATGAGCTGGGGGAGTTCCGTCTGTGGGACGCCGGTTTTGACTTCTATGCTCCGCAGGAGTTTACGTCCGAGGATGGTCGCCACATTCTAATCGGCTGGATGGGCATGCCCGATGAGCCGACCTATGGCAACGCACCCACCGTGGTGTGCGGCTGGCAGCACTGCATGACGGTGCCGCGTGAGCTTACAGCCGGTGCCGGCGGCGTGGTACTGCAGCAGCCGGTGCGCGAGATCGAGCACCATTATGCCTCGGTGCGTGTGGGGGCGGGCTCGTTGGAGGTTGCCGACGATACCTGCTTTGACGTTGTTGTCGACGGTGTCGACGGCGCGTTTACCGCGACCGTTGATGGCGAGCTGAAGCTGGCGTTTGTGCCCGCCGAGGGCGAACTGCCCTCGCGTTTTGAGATGCGATTTACCGATGAGGGTCGCGATTCTGCCGGCTGCGGTCGTACCGTGCGCTGGGAGCCCGTCGACGAGGTGCGCAACGTGCGCATTGTTGGCGATGTCTCGTCGGTCGAGGTGTTTGTGAATGATGGCGCGCTCGTGTTCTCGACGCGCATCTATCCCGAGGCCTATGGCGTGACCGTTGACGCTCCGGGCGCGAGCGTGACCTATCACACGCTCAACATCTAGGCGATTCGTCGCATATCGGCGCTATACTGCAGCCGTTGCCCACGATGCGGGAAACATCCGCATCGTGGGTTTTTGTTAATGAAGGGAGGTTGCCGTATGGGCGTGCAGCAGCTAGAAGAGGCCTGGGCTTTGAGGAACGGCGCGCGTGAGGCGCGGTTGCTTGTGGCCTCGCATGTGCCAGCAGCGCTGTCGCAGCTGGGGATTGTGCGTCCCGGTGACCGCCTGGTGGTCTTTGCGGACGACTTTGCCGATGCGTTTGCGAGCGGATTTGACGGCTGCGATGTTGTGATGGTGGGGGAGCCGTCTGTCGAGGCGTTTGCTGCGGCGTCCGGTGGCTTTGCCGGCTCGTTTGACGCTGAGGGTCCGCACCTGTGGTGGTTCGTCAACTCCATCGGCGGGTTTGGTCTGCGTGTGCCTGATCTTCGTGCGCTGGGTCGGGCGGCGCGTGAGGCCCATGCGCTGCTGGTTGTGGACAACACCGTGGCGTCAGCTTTTGGCTGCGATTCGCTGCGGCTGGGTTCTGCGCTGTCGCTCGAGGCGCTCGATCGCGTATGCGCCGGTGATGCTCCGCGCAAGTTGGTTGCCGTATCGGTCGCGCGCTCGCAGCTCAAGCGCCATCGTGTGGATGCCGCGGCCGAGTGCGCGCATGCCCTGCTTGAGGGCTGTGGCTTGGCCAAGTTTGAATTGACTGCTGACGAGGCCGGTGTGCTGGAGCGGGGACTGGACTCGCTCGACGTCCGTATGCAGGCGCATTTCGACCGCGCCCGTGCGCTGGCCGAGTATCTGGCCGCCAACGAGCTGGTGCGCAACGTGCGCTATCCCGGGCTGAGCTCGCATCCCGACCATGCGGTTGCAACGGGAATCCTCGAGCACGGCTTTGGCCCGGCAGTTGAATTTGACCTTATCGAGCGTAGCGCGGGAGAGCTGTTCGATGCTTTGCCGGGGGAGTTTCGTACATCGCCCGCCGGCGGCGCAACGACGCGCCTTTCGGCCCCACGCGGCAAGCAGGGGAGCACCGTCTGCCTCTTCGCCGGTACCGACGACCCCTTGATCGTGGCCGCCACCCTAGACAACGCCCTCCGCAAATAGCTAAATCATCCTCGACTCCATAAGTTGCGGTAAAATATGGATTGATTTACGGCTTTAACCGCATAAACAGTCCCTATTTCACCGCAACTTATGAGAAGGGGTTGTGTGGCTATAAGGCCCCGTCCCAAATGGGCTACTCTTTGATGCTGGCGATGAGATCGTTGGCTTTGGTGGCGATGACGTTGTTGATGTCGGCCTGCAGCTCCTCGTAGACCGCTATGGCACGCTCTCCGGCGGGGGTGAGGGTGGATCCGCGGGCGCCGTCGCGCTCGATGAGCTTGCAGCCCAGCTGGCCTTCGGCTTCGTTCACGATGCGCCAGGCCTTGGAATACGCCATGCCCATGCCCTTGGCGGCGCGGTTGAGCGAGTGCTCGCGGGAAATACCTTGCAGCAGTAAGACGCAGCCGTGGCCGAACACGCCCGGCAGATCCTTGTCGCACGCTTGAATGACCAACTTTGCCGTCGTCTTGTACTCCATGTGCTCCACGTCTCCCCGCTAAAGTGTTTGCTGGGCAAACGCAAAGCCTGCGTCAAACCCTCGTGTGCTCTTCTTAAATCATGCATTGTAGCAGTCAAAGTGCGTTAAGATACTTCCCCAGTATTGGGCGCCCAAGGTTGGGCTGGGTCCTACGAGGCCTGCAGCCGACCGGTCGCATGGAAAAAGGAGAAACATGGCTACGTTCTTTCCCGGTGAGTCCCACACGTTTTCGGAGTATCTGCTGGTCCCTGGTTACTCGTCCTCGCAGTGCATCCCCAACAACGTCTCTCTTAAGACGCCGCTAACCCGCTTTAAGCGCGGTGAGAAGCCGGCAATCACCCTGAACATCCCCATGGTTTCCGCCATTATGCAGTCCGTCTCGGGCGTCGACATGGGTGTCGCGCTCGCTACCGAGGGCGGCCTGTCCTTCATTTACGGTTCCCAGAGCGCCGAGTCCGAGGCCGCTATGGTCAAGGCCGTCAAGGATCACAAGGCCGGCTTCGTTCAGTCCGATTCCACGCTGACCCCCGATATGACCATGGAACAGGTCATCGAGCTCAAGGAGAAGACCGGTCACTCCACCATGCCGGTTACCGACGACGGCACTCCCAAGGGCAAGCTCCTGGGCATCGTCACCAGCCGTGACTATCGTCCCAGCCGCGATGACCACCAGACGAAGGTCTCCGAGTTCATGACCCCGCGTGAGCAGCTCATCGTGGGCGACAAGAACATCAGCCTCAAGGTTGCTAACGACGTCATCTGGGACAATAAGCTCAACGCCCTGCCCATCGTCGACGACTACGATCACCTCATGGGCATCGTCTTCCGCAAGGACTACGACAGCCACAAGACCAACCCCAACGAGCTGCTCGACGGCGACAAGCGCTACATGGTTGGTGCCGGTATCAACACCCGCGACTATGCCGAGCGCGTGCCGCTGCTCATCGAGGCCGGTGCCGATGTCCTGTGCATCGACTCTTCCGAGGGCTTCAGCGAGTGGCAGAAGCGCACCATCGAGTGGATCCGCGCCAACTACGGCGAGGACGTCAAGGTCGGTGCCGGTAACGTCGTCGACGCCGAAGGCTTCCGCTTCCTGGCCGACTGCGGTGCCGACTTCATCAAGGTCGGTATCGGCGGCGGTTCCATCTGCATCACCCGCGAGACCAAGGGCATCGGCCGTGGCCAGGCCACTGCGCTGATCGACGTCTGCCGCGCCCGTGACGAGTACTACGAGGAGACCGGCGTCTACGTGCCCGTGTGCTCCGACGGCGGTATCGTCTACGACTACCACATGACGCTCGCCCTTGCCATGGGTGCCGACTTTATGATGCTGGGTCGCTACTTCGCGCGCTTCGACGAGAGCCCGACCGAGCGCGTCAACGTTAACGGTCAGTACATGAAGGAGTACTGGGGCGAGGGTTCTGCGCGTGCCCGCAACTGGCAGCGCTACGACCTGGGCGGCGCCGCGAAGCTCAGCTTCGTCGAGGGCGTCGACTCCTACGTTCCCTACGCCGGCTCCCTCAAGGACGGCGTGGGCGGCACGCTCTATAAGGTCAAGTCCACGATGTGCAACTGCGGTGCCCTCTCGATCCCCGAGCTCCAGGAAAAGGCGCGCTTGACCCTGGTAAGCTCCACCTCCATCGTCGAAGGCGGCGCCCACGACGTAGTCGTCAAGGATTCCCAACAGAGCGTCAGCTACCGCTAAGCGGCTTTCCCAAGCACCGCACCTTGCCGTTCAAACCGTCGCTCGCGTACCAAAGTACGCGTCGCTCCTCTTTCACGGCAATCTGCGGCACTTGGAAAACCCGACCATACTTGGGCGGGTAACAATTAGCGGTTGATCCACAACCACGTTATTTAGATAAAGCGAGATGCCTACAAGTCGCAGGCATCTCGCTTGTTGTATTTGCTATCATCATGCGAGTTAACGATGTGGCGGGGCGTTCTTACCTTTGCTCGCTGCAAGTTCCGCACGAGCCGAAGAGCACTTAATGTGCTCTTCGTGCGAGCAGGACTGTCCGCAGCAGCGAGCAAAGGTAAGAACGCCCCGCCCCAACCCAGCTAACAAAGGAGCTGATATGTGCGATTGCACAGATCATAAGGACGAGATCCCTGCCTACGACGCGCAGGCCATTGAGTCCAAGTGGATGAAGGCCTGGGAGGACTCCAACCTCTTTGCCGTCGACACCGACGACAGCAAGCCTAAAAAGTATGTGCTCGAGATGTTCCCGTATCCGTCGGGCGACCTGCACATGGGCCACGCGCGCAACTATACCATCGGCGATGCCATGGCCCGTCAGGCCCGCATGCGCGGCTTTGACGTGCTGCATCCCATCGGCTTTGACGCCTTTGGCCTGCCTGCCGAGAACGCCGCCATCAAGCACAATACGCAGGCTGCCGCCTGGACGTATAAGAATATGGACCAGGCGCTCGCCACGATGAAGCGCATGGGCTTCTCCTACGATCTGGATCGCATGGTCAAGACCTGCAGCCCCGACTACTACCGCTGGGGTCAGTGGATCTTTGAGAAGCTGTGGGAAAAGGGCCTGGTCTACCGCAAAAAGAACCCGGTCAACTGGTGTCCTAACTGCAAGACCGTTCTGGCCAACGAGCAGGTCACCGAGGGCAAGTGCTGGCGCTGCGGCACCGAGCCCGAGAAGCGCGACCTTGAGCAGTGGTACTTCAAGATCACCGAGTACTCCCAGGAGCTGCTCGACGACCTGGAGAAGCTCCCCGGCTGGCCCGAGCGCGTCAAGCAGATGCAGGCCAACTGGATCGGTCGCTCCGAGGGCGCCGAGGTCGACTTTACCCTGTGCGACCAGGATGGCGAGCCCATCGAGGGCGATGAGGGCAAGATCACCGTCTTCACCACGCGTGCCGATACCCTTTTTGGCGTCTCCTTCTTTGTCCTGGCTCCCGAGTACGCCGGCCTGCACGAGCTCGTCGAGGGCACGGAGTACGAGGAGGCCGTCACCAAGATCGTCGAGGACTCCAAGCATATCTCTGCCGTCGAGCGTGCCCAGGGCACCCTCGAGAAGCACGGTGCCTTCACGGGCCGCTATGTGGTAAACCCCGTCAACGGCGAGAAGGTCCCCGTGTGGGTTGCCGATTATGTCGTTGCCGACTACGGTACCGGTGCCGTCATGGCCGTTCCCTGTGGCGACCAGCGCGACTTTGAGTTTGCCCGTAAGTACGACCTGCCGATCGTGCCGATCATCCTGGATGACGATGACCGTGCTGCCGTCGAGGCCAGCGGTGAGACCATCGATACCTTCCATGCCGAGACCGTCGACTGGGATTGCGCCCACGCTGCCGAGGGCACGCTCGTCCAGTCCGGCAAGTACACCGGCATGCGCGGCGGCAAGCACTCCGAGGGCGAGGCTGCGATCGTGGCCGACCTCGAGGCCATGGGCTGTGGTCGTCGCAAGGTCGAGTTCCGTCTGCGCGACTGGCTCATTTCCCGTCAGCGCTATTGGGGCAACCCCATCCCGGCCATTCACTGCGAGCACTGCGGTATCGTGCCCGTGCCCGAGGATCAGCTGCCGGTGACGCTGCCCGAGAACCTGGACTTGGGCGCCGGCGAGACCCTCGCCGAGTGCAAGGAGTTCTACGAGACCACCTGCCCGGTCTGTGGTCGCCCGGCCAAGCGCGAGACCGATACTATGGACACCTTCACCTGCTCCAGCTGGTATTACCTGCGCTATACCGATCCGCACAACACCGAGCTGCCCTTCTCACGCGAGGCCGCCGACCGTTGGATGCCCGTCGATAACTACATCGGCGGCATCGAGCACGCCATTCTGCACCTGCTCTACAGCCGCTTCTTTACCAAGGCACTGCGCGACCTGGGCCTGCTGAGCGTGGACGAGCCCTTCACCAACCTGCTGTGCCAGGGCATGGTCAAGGACGAGAACGGCGACACCATGTCCAAGTCCAAGGGCAATGTCGTGCCCCCGAGCTCGGTCATCGAGCCCTACGGCGCCGACACCATGCGTTTGGCGATCCTGTTTATCGCCCCGCCCGAGAAGGACTTCGACTGGGATCCCAAGGCCGTTGAGGGCGCCAACCGCTTTATCAAGCGCGCCTGGCGTATCGTTTGGCAGCTCGTCCAGTCCGGCGACGCCAACGTGGCCTTCGACAAGTCCGCACTCGACGAGGTTGCGATGAAGCTCTATCGCGAGCGTCACCGCACCATCGCCAAGTGCACCGAGGACTTCGATCGCGGCCAGTTCAACACCGCCATCTCGGCCGTCATGGAGCTCGTCAACGCGGCGAGCGCCTACCTCAATGCCACCGAGGGTACCGCCCGCGACAAGGCGCTGTGCTACGGCGTGGCTAAGGATATCGTGAGCGTCCTGGCGCCCATCTGTCCGTTTTGGGCCGACGAGCTGTGGCACGAGGCCCTCGGCTGCGAGGGCAACGCCTACACCGCCGCCTGGCCCGAGTTCGACCTGGCCGAGTCCGTTGAGGACACGGTGCAGATCGTGGTCCAGGTGCTCGGCAAGGTCCGCGGCCGCGTCGACGTTGCCCGCGATGCCTCCAATGAGGATATGCAGGCTGCCGCCGAGGCCGCCGTCGCCAAGTGGCTCGAGGGCAAGACAGTCGTCAAGGCCATCTGCGTGCCCGGCAAGCTGGTCAACCTGGTGGTCAAGTAAGCACTGCGCGCTTAACTGACGCATAAAAGACGAGGGGCGATCCGGTTGGGTCGTCCCTCGTTTTGCATGTATCTGCCTAGTTGCCTTCGGCCAATTGTCCTATTCTTGTGGAGAAGCTGTGCGCACGCTGACCTGCAGATTCGTACTGTGCTTGCACGTTTCTGCAGCTATTGGTATAGTTTGCTTGCAAATGAAGTAGTAATTGAAAGAAGTGGGGTTTCGGCCCCGCTTCTTTTTTGTATGGATGGAGGTGCCGCAATGGTCAAGACTAAGACCGAGCAGGCGATCATCGACGCGCTCGAGGCCGTCGCTCCCCAGCACGATGTCGACATCGTCGACGTCGAGCTCGTGGGTGCCACCAAGGCCCCCTGCGTACGCGTGCGTATCGAGGGTGCCGAGGGTCAGAGCCTGTCGCTCAACGACGTCACGGCCAACACCAAGTGGGTCGGCGATGTGATTGAGGAGCTCGACCCTATCTCTTCGAGCTATACGCTCGAGGTGTCGAGCCCGGGTATGGCGCGTCCGCTGCGCCGCCCGTGCGACTTTGCCCGCTTTGTGGGCGAGAACTGTGAGCTCACCTCCACCGCCACCGAGGGCCGTCGCAAGTACGCCGGCAAGATTGCCGCCGCAACCGAGACCAACGTGACCCTCGAGCTTGAGGACGGCGAGTCCGTTACCCTCGATTTCTCTGATGTTAAAAAGTGCAAGTTGAAGCCCACCTACGACTTCAAGCCCGCGAAGGAAGGAAAGTAAGATGGCAGCATCCGACATGATGTCCGCCCTGATGGAGCTTTGCCAGGAGAAGCACATCGACCAGCTCTACCTGATCGACCGCCTGGAGCAGTCGCTCGCCAAGAGCTATGCCGAGATCCTGCATCTTGAGTGGGGCGCCAAGGTGACCATCGACCGCACCACCGGCAAGATCTACGTCTACCGTCTGGAGCCGATTGACGATTCCATGGACGAGGAAGGCAACTTCACCGAGTTCGAGGAGATCGACGTCACCCCCAAGAACACGAGCCGCATCGCCGCCCAGCACGCCAAGGCCGAGATCAACGCCATCGTGCGCAACTCCGCCCGCGAGCAGATCTACGAGGAGTTCTCCGGCCGCATCGGTGACCTCATCAGCGGTACCGTGCTGCAGTCCACGCCCGACTTCACGATCGTCAAGATCCGCGAGGGCGTCGAGGCCGAGCTGCCGCACTTCGACCAGCGCCGTTACGAGAACGAGCGCAACGAGCGTCCGATGGGCGAGCGCTACCTGCACAACCAGCACATCAAGGCCGTGATCATCGACGTTCGCGACCCCAACTCCAACCTGCAGCCGGTTCGTGGCGAGCACAGCCGTCCGCCGATTGTCATCTCCCGTACCCACCCCGAGCTCATGCGTCGTCTATTTGAGCAGGAGGTGCCCGAGATCTATGAGGGCACCGTCCAGATCAAGTCGATCGCCCGCGAGCCCGGTCAGCGCTCCAAGGTCGCCGTCCACTCGCTCGACGATCGTCTGGATCCCGTGGGCGCCTGCGTCGGCCCCAAGGGCAGCCGTGTTCGCGCTGTCGTGGGCGAGCTCCGCGGCGAGCGCGTCGACGTCATCCTGTGGGATGCCGATCCTGCCGTCTACGTTGCTAACGCCCTGTCGCCCGCCAAGGTCACCCGCGTCCTCATCGACGAGGAGAAGGCCTACGCCGGCGTCATCGTGCCCGACGACCAGCTGTCCCTCGCCATCGGCAAGGAGGGCCAGAACGCCCGCCTCGCCGCGCGCCTGACCGGCTGGCACATCGACATCAAGTCCGAGGCGCTTGCCGCCGACATCCTCAAGAACGTTCCCGTTCACGAGGAGCCCGCCGCCGACCTGATCGGTGACGAGGAGGACGAGGACGTCCGCCGCTGCGAGTACGTGTCCGAGGACGGCATCCAGTGCCGCAACCAGGCTCGTCCCGGCTCCCGTTTCTGCGGTGTCCACGACACCGACGCCTTCGATGATGCGGAGGACCTGATCTAGCGCGCGGTCGCGCCGGGCGGGTCCCGGCGCGTCTCCCACGCTCGTTCAGTCTCTAGGCACCCAAGGTGCCAGAAAGGGTAGGTGAAGTCATATGGCAAAAGTCCGTGTGTCCACCCTGGCCAAAGAGTTCGGCATGACCTCCAAGGAACTGATGGGTCATCTTGCCGATATGAAGATTCCCGCTAAGTCCGCTTCCTCCACCTTGGAGGACGCCTATGTCGCCATGGTCCGCAAGCAGCTCGCCTCGGTAATCGAGGCCCGCGCTCAGGAAGTCGAGGCCGCCAAGCAGGCCGAGGAGCAGGCAGCTGCCGCCGAGGAGGCCGCTCGCGCCGCCGAGGCCGAGCGCGAGCGCATCGCCGCCGAGAAGGCCCGCGAGGAGGAGCGTCGCCAGTTTGCCGCAGCCCAGGCTGCCGAGGAGGCTGCCCGCGCCGAGGCCGAGGCCAAGAAGAAGGCCGAGCAGGAGCGCCTTGCCCGCGAGAAGGAGGAGGCTGCCCGCGAGGCCCAGCGCCGCGCCGTTCCCGCTTCCGACTCCGGTTCGCGCTTCCGTTCGCTGCTTGACCAGATCGCCGCACAGGAGACCGTGCTCAAGGAGAAGAAGGACGCCGAGGACAAGGCCAAGGCCGAGCGCGCCGCAGAGCGCGGTAACCGTCGTGGCGGCAACAACGACCGCCGCGGTGGCCGTCGTAACGATCGCAACGCTTCCGACAACAACTCCGAGCGCAACGCCTCTGAGAGCCGTCCGCACAGCCATCGCACCAACGCCAGCAACAACGTCGCTGCCGGCATGGACTTCCCCAACCCCGACAAACAGGGCAAGGGCAAGAAGCGTAAGGGCGGTCACAACAACGAAGAGGACCACTACAGCCGTATGGCTCGCGAGGCCGAGGAGTACAGCCGCGAGAAGGTGCTCGAGGAGGCTCGTGCCGCCGTCGAGGAGGCCTCTCGCGAGTCCACCGGTCGCCGCAAGAAGCGCAAGGAAAAGCGCGAGCGCGAGGCTGCCAAGGCTCAGGAGGAGCGCAAGATAGAGGAGGCGCTGGCCCAGGGCGTGAACCCCGAGGACCTCGACGCCATCAAGGTCTCTCAGGGCGTTACCGTCCAGGAGCTTGCCGAGGCGCTCGACGTTCCGGCCAACGACATCATCAAGCGCCTGTTCCTGCTGGGTACGCCGCTCACCATGACGCAGTCCATGTCCGACGACCTCGTTGAGCTCGTTGCCGACGACCTGGGCCGTCAGATCAAGATCATCACCCCCGAGGAGGAGAACACCTTCTC
>URHQ01000033.1 GCA_900547655.1 uncultured Collinsella sp. | reverse complement strand
CGCGTGGGCATGATCGAGACGAGCGTGGCACGCACGCCGCCGATGGCTTTGAAACTATTGAATGCTTGACCATGGTCGATGTCATGCGTCGCGGCGGCGTGCGTGCCACGCTCGTCTCGATCATGCCCACGCGCGAGGTCGTAAGCTCGCTGCAGATCCCCGTGACCTGCGATGCGCTCTTTGATGAGATCAACTTTGACGAGTACGACTGCGTCGTGCTGCCCGGCGGCCTGCCAGGTGCCACCAACCTGCGCGCAGATCAACGCGTCTGCGACGTAGTCTGCGAGTTCGCCGCAACCAAGCACGTCGCCGCCATCTGCGCCGCCCCGTTTATCCTGGGCGAGCTCGACCTGCTCGAGGGGCGCCACGCCACGTGCTTCCCTGGCTTTGAGAAAAGCTTCCCCGAAGGCGTCTATACCGGCGAGAAGGTCACGCAAGACGGCAACATCATCACTGCCAGCGGCATGGCACAGTCACTCCCCTTTGCATTGGAGCTGCTGCGCACGCTCGCCGGCGACAAGGCCGTCGAGAAGGTCGCCGAGGGCATCCAACTATGATTTTGGCTTCGCAATCGCCGCGCCGCATAGAGCTGATGCGCGAGGCAGGCTACAACATTCGCGTGATTCCCGCGGATATCGACGAAACGCCCTTTGATGGCGAGGCCCCGCTCACGCTTGTCGAGCGCTTGGCACGCGCCAAGGCGGCTGCCGTTGCTGCCGAGTATGCCGAGCCCAATGAGCTGACGGTCGCGGCCGACACCATCGTCACCTTTGACGGCAAGATTCTGGGCAAGCCGGCAACCGAGGACGAGGCGCGCACCATGCTCCGTGAGCTTTCGGGCCGCACGCACCAGGTCGCAACCGGCGTCTGCATCGTTAAAGCCGGCGACGCTACAGCCCCGCATGCCGCCGAGAGCCTGTCCTTTGTCGATGTGACCGACGTGACGTTCTACGAGCTCACCGACGAGCAAATCGAGCGCTACGTCGCCTCGGGTGAGCCCATGGATAAGGCCGGCGCCTACGGCATTCAGGGCACAGGAGGACGCATGCTCGTGCACGATATTTCGGGCGACTTCTATAACGTGGTGGGCCTACCCATCGCCCGCGTCGCGCGCGCGATTCAAAAACTCTCGTAATTGCATCTGGCGCTGGGTATCCCCCAGCGCCTACAATTTTGGAGTACCGTACGGATCCCGACCGGGCATAAGGCCCGGCGGAAAACCGATAGGAGAAAATATGGACACGCTGCTCGAAGCCATTGACGTCTGCGATGTCGATGGCTTTTGCTATGGCAACTATACGGACGAGGAGGCCGGCACCGGTTGCACCGTAATCGTGGCACCCGAGGGCGCCACCGGCGGCGTTGACGTTCGCGGCGGTGCTCCAGCATCGCGCGAAACCGACCTGCTGCGACCTGAGAACACCGTCGACAAGGTCCACGCCGTCTGCCTTTCGGGTGGATCGGCCTTTGGCCTCGAAGCTGCAAGCGGCGTCGCTCGCGAGCTTGAGAGCCGCAGCATCGGCCTTCCCGTCGGCCCCACGCAGGTGCCTATCGTGTGCTCCAGCTGTATCTTCGACCTTGCCTTTGGCGACCCCACCGTGCGCCCCGACATTGAGGCCGGCATTGCCGCCGTGCGCGAAGCACTCGACAACACCCCCACCACGCTCGAGCAGGGCAACGTAGGCGCCGGCACCGGCGCCACTGTAGGCAAGCTCATGGGGTCCGCCACCTGCATGAAGGCCGGCCTTGGCGCTGCCGCCGTGGCGCTCGGCCCCATCAAGGTGGGCGCCGTGGTCTCGGTCAACGCCTGCGGCAACGTTGTCGACCCCTTCACCGGCGAGTGGGTCGCCGGTATGCGCGCCGCGGCCGATAGCGACCAGATCGTCGACATGGAACTCGCAGCCTTTGCCGCCGCCGGATCCATGCAGATGCCGCTCGACCGCACCAACACCACCATCAGCTGCATCGTCACCAACGTGGAACTCACTAAGGCACAAGCCACCAAGGTCTCCCAGATGGCCGCAGACGCCTACGCACACGCCATCCGTCCCACGCACACCACCAACGACGGCGACACCATCTACACCCTCGCCAGCGGCAAACTAGGCGCCCAGGCAAGCGCCGCCGTACCCCTAGACCTGCTGGGCATGCTCGCCGTAAGGGCCCTACAGACCGCCATCGTAAACGGAGCCAAAACCGCCAAAACCTCCCACGGCATCCCCGGCGCCGCGAAGTAATCTCACTCGACCGTCGGTCGGAGACGGGCGGGCGTTACGTTTGCTGCTCTACAGTCCTATGCAAGACGAAGGCCACATTAAGTGGCCTTCTTTGCATGCGGAACTCGCGACAAACGTAATGCCCGCCCGCCTCCGACCGACTACCAACTAATATTTTTTCAGCCCAGGCCCCTGTGTACCGCGCGTCGAAGATCTTCAAATTCAAATAACCTGACAATCGATTCTTATAGCAGAGGCCCCTTGGCCTTTAGTTTGATACAAGTTCCGCACGAGCCGGAAAGCACTTAATGTGCTTTCCGTGCGAGCAGGACTGTTCGCAGTAGCAAACTAAAGGCCAAGGGGCCCAGTCAACCTATCAGCAGCGATTACTCAGCAGCTAGTTGAATTTGAAGATCTTTGAGGCAAGACGGTATAGGCCGAGTGTGGTTTTGTCTCCGGCCCGTCCGCGCAGATTGGTGAAGAACCCGACCACGCCGTAGCGGGCACGACGATACATGCGCTCGTCGTAGGCCTTCAAATCATTCCACAGCGTCTTTAGGCGCTCGTCGGCGCAATCTTCCTCGGAAAGCTTGGTGAGCACCGAGCAGATCGCCATCATCATGGTGAAATAGCCCATCATGTACGAGCGCAGACGCGACGACTCAACATCGCTGTACAGGTGGTACGACTCCATCATGATGCGCGTAACACGGAACTGCTGGTCCAGACGCTTGACCATCGTTGCCTCGTTGACGCTCTGGCCTTCGCGACCGATAAAGTAGCGGTAGAGGTCGATGTCGGCGTAGTACATGGTCTTGCAACGCGGCAGCGGCACGTAGGCGTAGATGTTGTCCACATAGAACGTGTGCGGCGGCATGGGAAGGTTAGACTCGCGCAGCACATCCGTGCGATAGCACAGACTGTGCATGAGTAGGTTCTGGTCCAGGCGGAAATGACCGATCTGATCCCAGGAAAAGATCTTCTTGCGCGGCAGGGCAAATTTGTAGCCAATAGCGGTATGCGTGCCCTCGTAAACCTTCTCGTACACGTAGTTCGAGATAAACAGGTCAACGCGCTGATCGCGCTCTTCAAAGCCACGCAGAATCGACAGCATAGTCGAAAGAGCCGCAGCGTCGAGCCAGTCGTCCGAGTCGACGACCTTGTAGTAGGTGCCCTGTGCCTCGCGCAGACCCGAAAGGACGGCAATACCGTGGCCGCCGTTCTCCTGGTGTACCGCGCGAATGATACCGGGATAACGTGCCTCCCACTCGTCGGCCTTGGCGGCCGTCTCGTCCTTGGAGCCGTCGTCCACCACGATAATCTCGATATCGGTAGCGTAATTGCTCCCCTCCAAAATGGAGGTGATGCAATGGTCCATGTCCTTGGCGGCGTTATACGAGGGAATACCGAATGTTATGACTTTATGCATGGCAGGCGATAATCTCATCCGAAAGATCGAGGGCGGAATTGGTCACAGCGTCCATATCGTAGTAACGATACTCGGCCAGACGACCCACCGGGTGGAAGTTCGTCAGGTTCTGGACGCGCTCAAGATAGCGCTCATAGAGCTCACGGTTCTCGGGCTCAAGAATGGCGTAGTACGGCGTCTCGCCCGAGCCGGGCGTATAGGCCTTGGAGTACTCCTTCATGATGGTGGTCTTGCCGGGCAGGACCTGACCGGTCATGTTCTTGAACTCGGTGATGCGCGTGTAGTCCTCGCTCGTGGTGTAGTTGACGGTGCCCACGGGCTGGAACTGGTCCATATCGAGCGTCTCGAACTTCATGTCGAGCGTGCGGTACGGTAGCGCGCCCAGATCGAGATTGAACAGCTCGTCGAGTGGACCGGTGTAGACGATCTCGCCACCATAGACCTTGCCGTCGATCTTGACGGTAGTCTCGTCGATTTCAAAGAGGTCACGGGCGTCCACGTCGCAGAACACGTCGATCAGGTCGTGGTCGAGCATGTGCTCAAAGAGCGCCGTGTAGCCCTCCTGCGGCATGCCCTGGAAGGGAGCTTGCGGGAAGTAGCGGTCATCATCGCCCACAAAGACGGGAACGCGGCCGGTGATCGAGGGATCGATCTGATCGGGCGTCTGGCCCCACTGCTTCATGGTGTAATGCAAAAAGACGTTCTCGTAGACGTAATCGGCGACCTCGGCAAGATCCGGGTCGTTCTTCTTACGCAACTCCATAATGGGCACCTTGACATCCTTGCCAAAGGTCTCCACGAGCTTCTGATACAGCTCCTCGCCGCGCTCGTCACCAAAGGCGAGCTTGAGACTCGCATGGTTGAAGGGCACGGGCATAAGGGTGCCATTGATGTTGGCGAGCACCTTGTGCTGATAATCCGTCCACTTGGTAAAGCGCGACAGGAAATTGTGCACGCGCTCGTTAAAGGTGTGATAGATATGCGGACCGTACTCGTGGATCAGGATTCCGGCCTCGTCAGTGCAGTCATAGGCATTGCCCGCAATGTGGCTACGGCGCTCCAAAACGGCAACACGATAGCCGATGGTCTCGGCGAGACGGCGGGCGCAAACGGCACCGGCATATCCAGCACCGACGACAATCATGTCGTACGCGCCGGCGTTAAAGCCTTCAGGCAGGCCTGAGGTAATCTGCATCGATACTCCTTGTCAAAAGCCACGGGCTCGTTAGCTGGGCTTTTCTCGAACATTCTTCGAGACATATTTATCAGAGCGATTATAGCGCTAATGCGTCCTATAATGAGCTTGCCACACAAGGAAAGCTCAAGCACCGCGGCGTACATTATTGAAAGGTAAACCCGCTAGCAGCGGGTTTATTCGTGAACAGCCGGGCGCCTGGAGCTTAGCGAAACGCTTGTAAGGAGTAACATGAGCGATTTCCTAAACCGTATGAAGTCTGCCGCCAAGGCCGACCTTAAGACGATCGTCCTGCCCGAGGGCGAGGATCCGCGCACCATCGTCGCGGCCACCAAGATCATCGAGGAGGGCCTGGCAAAGATCGTCATCCTGGGCAACCCCGACGAGATCGACGTTCCCGGCGCTACCGTCATCGACCCGCGCAATGCCGAGAAGCACGAGGAGTACGCGCAGAAGTTTGCCGAGCTCCGCGCCAAGAAGGGTGTCACCATCGAGCAGGCTCGCGCCCAGGTGATGGACGCCACCTACTTTGGCACCATGATGGTCAAGATGGGCGATGCCGACGGCCTGGTCTCCGGCGCCTGCCACTCCACCGCCGACACCCTGCGCCCCGCGTTGCAGATCCTCAAGACCGCCCCGGGCACCAAGCTGGTCTCGGCCTTCTTCGTGATGTGCACCGACACCCCGCAGTTCGGCACCGACGGCACGCTGATCTTCGCCGACTGCGGCCTCAACATCAACCCGTCCTCCGACGAGCTCTCCGAGATCGCCATCGCCTCGGCTCACTCTTGGTCCACCTTCATGGGCAACGTTGAGCCGCACGTGGCCATGCTCTCCTACTCCACCATGGGCTCCGCTGGCGGCGAGGTCGCCAAGAAGGTCCAGGAAGCCGTGAAGTTCTGCAAGGAGAAGGCTCCCGAACTCGCCATCGATGGCGACCTGCAGCTCGACGCCGCTATCGTCCCCACCGTCGCCCAGCTCAAGGCTCCCGGCTCCTCTGTCGCCGGCAAGGCCAACGTGCTCGTATTCCCCGACCTCGAGGCCGGCAACATCGGCTACAAGCTGGTCCAGCGCTTCGCTGGCGCCGACGCTTACGGCCCCATCCTGCAGGGCATCGCCAAGCCGGTTAACGACCTTTCGCGCGGCTGCTCTGCCGACGACATCGTGGGTGTCGTAGCCATCACCGCCGTCCAGGCTCAGATGGCTGAGTAGCTGACGTATCCCCTCGGGACCCTACAGGGTAAAGCTCTGAAAACGTCCTCGGACATGCATGAAACCCCCGCTGTGCACTTCGTGCGGCGGGGGTTTCATGCGTCCTGCGGAATATTTTCAGAGCTTTACCCTGTAGGGTCCCTGCCGCCACGTAGCAATCAGGGAATCCGGGGTGGACGGCAGCTTGGCTACGAACTGGGGCTGAGGATCTGAATGGTCGGGTTCCGTTGCTGGAAGTGCAGGCGTTGCCGGCGATGGTCACTTTGGGACTGGAATTTCCACCTGCTAGCAAAAAGGCCTCCGGAGCTGCTGCTCTGGAGGCCTTTCGTTTACTTGCAAATGCGCGCGTTAGTTGTTCTTGGTCAGACGCTCGACGTCGTGGGCGATCATGTATTCCTCGTCGGTGGGGATGACCATGACCGTGACGGCTGAACCGGCGGCGCTGATGACCTGCGGGCCGTTGCCCACGGCCTCGCGGTTCTTGTTGTTGTCGATGCGTACGCCCAGCCACTCAAAGCAGTCGCAGAAGGCCTTGCGGATCGACCAGTCGTTCTCGCCGATGCCGGCGGTAAAGGTGATGGTGTCCACGCCCGCCATAGAAGCGATCATGGAGCCAGCCTGCTGCATGGCCTTATAGGCGAACATGTCGAAGGCGAGCAGGCAGCGCTCGTCGCCCTCGGAGGCGCGCGTGCGGATGTCGCGGGCGTCGTTGGAGATACCCGAGATGGCAAGCAGACCAGACTGCTTGTTCATCATGTCATCGACTTCCTGATAGCTGTAGCCGCCCTCGCGCTGCAGGTAGCACACGGTAGCCGGGTCGATGGAGCCGCAACGGGTACCCATCATCAGGCCGTCGAGCGGCGTGAGGCCCATCGTGGTATCGCGGCACACGCCGTCCTCGATGGCGGCGAGCGAAGCGCCGTTGCCCAGATGGCACGAAAGCAGACGGTGGCAGCGCGAGCCCAGGATCTCCTTGGCCATCATCCACTCATAGCGGTGGCTCGTGCCGTGGGCGCCGTACTTGCGCACGTGGTACTTGTCGCAAACGTCCTTGGGCAGCGCGTAGGTGTAGGCAACCTCGGGCATGGTCATGTGGAACGAGGTGTCGAAGACCGCCACGTTGGGCAGCTCCGGATACTTCTCACGGCAATACTCAATCGCTGCGGCCTCGCCGTAGTTGTGCAGCGGAGCAAGCGGTGCCACCTCAAGAATCTTGGCCATAACCTCGTCGTCGACAACCGCGGAATCATCGAAGTGCCAGCCGCCCTGAACGATACGATGCCCAATGCCATCAATCGTAAAGTCGGTCTTCTCGAGCTCCTCGAGCACGCGAGCGATAGCAGAGCGATGATCGGGGAAAGGGACCTCCTCGGTCTGCTTAGCGCCACCGTTCTCGGAGTGGCCAAAGATGCCCATGTCCGATCCGATACGCTCGCAGTTGCCCTTGGCGAAAACCTTGCGGGTATCTGTATCCAAAAGCTGATATTTAAGGCTTGAGCTGCCGGCGTTGACAACAAGTACGTTCATGAGACTCCTTCGCAGTGCAATACGGTCGACGCAGGCCCCTTAAGGCGGCCGCATTTTAATAAGAAGTTATCATATCTTGATAAATAGATATCAGCATATCGCCCAACGAGCGCAAAAGAGGGGCCGAACGGCGCTCGGTCGTCCAGCCCCTCCCCTCTTGCAATTACTTGCCGTTGACGATGCGCTCGACGTCGGAAGCGATCATGAACTCCTCGTCCGTAGGGATGACGAAAATCTTGACCTTGGAATCCTTGGCGGACAGGCACCAAGCGCCGTCGCCACGCAGGGCATTACGGGCGTGATCCATCTTGACGCCCATAAAGGCCAGACGATCGGCCACGCCAGCGCGAACGGCCGGAGCGTGCTCGCCGATGCCGGCGGTAAAGACCAGGGTGTCCATGCCGCACATGGAGGTGGCCATCTCGGCGGCCTTAGCGGCAATCTTGTAGACGAACATATCGAAGGCGAGCTGAGCCTCGGGGTCACCAGCAGCGGCGAGCTCCTCAACGTTGCGGCAGTCGTTGGTCTTGCCACCGGTCACAGCCAAAAGGCCAGACTTCTTGTTCATCATCTCGTCGACCTCGTCGAAGGTGTAGCCACCCTCGCGCTGCAGGTAGCACACGGTAGCCGGGTCGATGGAGCCGCAGCGGGTGCCCATCATGACGCCGTCGAGCGGCGTCAAGCCCATGGTGGTGTCCATGCACTTGCCGTCCTCGATGGCGCACAGGGAAGCGCCGGAGCCGATATGGCACACGACGACCTTGCGGGCCTCGCCGTTGGTCATCTCGGCGACCTTCTTGGAGATGTAGCGATAGCTGGTGCCGTGGGCGCCGTACTTACGGATGTGCAGCTTGTCGCAAACATCCTTGGGAAGGGCGTAGGTCTTGGCGACCTCGGGCATGTTGAAGTGGAAAGCGGTGTCGTAGACCGTGACGTTGGGCAGATCGGGATACTGCTCCAGGCAGTACTCGATAACGTTGGCCTCGGGGTTGTTGTGCAGCGGCGCCAGCGGGGCGACCTCGCGAATCTTGGCGAGGACGTCCTCGTCGACGAGGGAGGAATCACCAAAGTACCAACCGCCCTGAACGATACGGTGGCCGATGCCCTCGATCTTGACGCCGTTGGCCTCAAGGTCCTTCAGGACGACCTCGATGGCGACCTTGTGGTCGGGGAACTCGATGTTCTCGGTCACCTTCTTGGAGCCATTGGCAGCATGGGTGAAGGTACCACCGGTAAAGCAGACGCGCTCGCAGGAGCCCTTTGCGGACACCTTATGGGACTTGGTGTCGATGACCTGATACTTAAGGGTCGAAGATCCCGCGTTGACGACCAGAACGTTCATGTGTCTCCCTACTAACAGGCGGTGTGGCGCCGCCAGGTTACATACGCTTCAATAATAAACCCAAACGCCCTCGCGCTCGGGTTTATTGCGTTGATATATAAGTTATCGGTGCCTAAATACTCATGGCCTTTGACTTGTAAGACGAAATAGCGCGGGGATATACACCAGGGAAGAAATCCCGAGCGCAACAAGCAATACGACTCGAATGCCCGCGATGCTGCTCAACGCAGCATTGAACAGATAGAAAAGGATGGCACCCACCGCCACCATCTGGCTTTGGACCGAAATCAGGGAACAGCGCATCGAAGAATCGACAGCATTTTGAAAAATTGAGTATTTAATTGGAGCAAATAACGAGTACGCGACCGTCTGCAGTACATAGAACACGGGCAGCAAATAGACCGGAGTAAAGGGAATCAAAAACAGAGCAGCCAGGGAAAGGCGCACGATGCCGCAAATACGCGCAAAACGGCCCTTGTCGACATGAGCAATCACACTGGGCACAATAAGCCCCATGGAGGCCGAGGCAAGAAGCTGGACCGCAATGATCACACCCGAAGCGACGGCATTCATTCCGCGACCCGCAAGCAACAGTGAGAAAAAGTCTTCCAGGGCGACAAAAGCAAATGCCTGAGAGCAGTCCATGATGAACGCTGAACGAAGAATGCCGTTACGCGCAATAGCGGCACCGATCATCTTCGGGCTAATTCCACGCTTAGGTGTCGCTGTAGTGTCCCCTCTTCGCATCTCAGGAATGCAGACAACGACAACCAACGTCAACACCATTGCGATGATATCTGCCAAAAGACCAATGAGATACGCGCCAGCGGACGAAATGAAACCGCCCACACAAGCGGAGAGGGCATAAGAGGCATAGAAAACAAATCGCTCAACGACATTAAGCCTTACGAGCTGGTCCAGAGAGACGCTGTCAATGTAAATCGCTTCCATGGACCCGCTCATACATGCAGCGGCAAAACCTTTGAGAGCAAACGCGCCGATTAAAAGCAGAGGAGAACGGACGAGAAGCAGGGCGGCGTAGTATCCAAGCATCCCCACGACGCCAACGAGACCGCTTGTCTTTCGTCCATACCTATCGGCAATATAGCCAGTGGGAACTTCAAGGATGAACTTGCTCACTTGATATGCAATCATCATGCTAGAAATCGCCACCATCGAGAATCCGACGAATTCAAGGTAAACCGTCAGAAAATACAAAATGGTGCTGAAGTTCGACAGAAAAACAAACGTCATATAAAGCAAAACCGTACGGTTTTTCATGCTCCGCCCTCCAAGAGTCAACAATCTAAATCGGAATCTTGGAAAAGCATGAGGGCAAAGCCGTCAGTCATGTGTTACAAGGCGTCAACATTCACTTGACGACACGAGGCCAAATGGCCTCACGAAGCAAGATGACGCAATAGGTGAAGAAATACCGTCTGGTGTCGATCGGTCCAGGCATTTTGTCGATAGCAAAAGTAGATGGGCAAGGCTACGTCATGCGAGCCTTCAATGGAACACTCGCTCACTTCCAGTCCATCTGATGCGAGAGAAGAGCCAGAAAAGCTCAATATCAATCCCCCGGCTTGAAGAAACTCAGCCTGCGCTCTGTTTCCGTATTCGACGTCGCGGAAGCGGAAATTAACCAGCTGAGCTTCGGGGCATTGATTGATCGCATTGAGACAGGGCGACAAATTAATGGGAACAGCTAACCTGCCGCCCAGTAACTCACGAACGGTCATAGCACCCACAGATTGATGACCCGCTGGGCACGAAAGAACCTTGAGCTCCTTTTCACCCAAGTATTTCGAAGAAAGGACACTGTCCCTTGGTTCCTCAAATGAGATGGCCGCATCCGAAATGCCAAGCACAAGTGATTCAAAGCATGTAGCCGTTGGCTGATGCCAAACATCAAGGTGAATCTGAGGGTGCGAGCTTTCAAACGAGTCGTACCAGTTTTCGGAAAAAAGACGCCCCCGCCCGTGAAGACAGGGGGCGTAAAGACGGAAGTGGCCGTCGGGCGAGACGACGTCGCCCCTCGATTGGGCGTACTTTTTGAGATCGTCGACTTGTGCCAGGATCACGCGTGCACGACGCGCAAATTCTCTGCCCGCCGGAGACAAAACAGCCTCCCCCGCCGATCGGTCGAGCAAAACAATCTGATGCTCAGATTCCAACTTTTTGATTGCCGACGAAACAGCCTGCGGACTCACATGAACGGCGCGAGCTGCTTTGCGCACGCCGCCATAGTTCGCTACCGCTTGAAGGTATTCGAGTTGAGAAAGCTGCATAGATTACTCCAAAGGCAGCCAAGTCGACGGGCTACGCGCCCTCAGATGAGGTTCTCGCCCAGGCTCTTGCCGCCGAGAACGTGCATGTGGAAGTGCATGACGGTCTGGCCGGCGTTGACGCCCTTGTTGGAGATGACGCGGAAACCGTCCTCCAGGCCCTTGACCTTAGCGACCTCCTGGATGGCGTGAGCCATAGCGCCCATGGTCTCGGCAGGTACGTTGTCGGCGATGTCACTGTAGTGCTTCTTGGGGATCACGAGCGTGTGAACCGGCGCCTGGGGGTTGAGGTCGTCGAAGGCGATGACCTGGTCGTCCTCATAGACAACGGTCGAGGGGATCTCGTGGTTGGCAATTTTGCAGAAGATGCAATCACACATGGTTGGTTCCTTTCTCACAGACCAAGGTAATTATATTTGGTCGGGGTGGTTAGAACGAGAGGTTGTCGTCCGTGTTGGCGGCCTCGCCGTCGGCGAGCACGTCGTTGCCGTCGACGTCCTTAAGGAGCACCGAGACCTTCTGCTCGGCATCGGACAAGCGAGTACGCAGGCTCTTGAGGAGCTCTACGCCGCGGGTATAGCTCTCGAGCGACTCCTCAAGCTCCATATCGCCCGACTCCAAGCTGCGGATGATGAGTTCCAGCTCCTGCGAGGCCTGCTTGTACGTAAGCTGCTCGACCGGGGTCTTCTCTGCCATATCTGTTTCCTTTCCTAAAGGTTTATCGCTATGAAACGCGGCCTACTCGACCGTATCGACCGTTGCAGCCACGTTGCCGTCTGCCATGCGCACGCGGATGGCGTCGCCGGGCTTAAAGGTCTTGGCGCTCGTGGCCACACCGTCATCGCTGTACGCGATGGAATAGCCACGGGCAAGCACCTTGAGCGGAGACAGGGCATCGAGCGAGGCTGCCGCACGGCCTAGGTCGGACGCGGGTTTGCTGAGCATCGTACGCCCCTGATGCTCTAGACGGGAACTCGCAAGCGTGAGCGCATGGCGCTTGCCATCGAGCCCCGAGGTGCTTGCAACCAGGCGCTCGGGCAGGCGCTCAAAGTTGGAGCGGAATGTCCCGACCGAGCGTACTATGGCGCCCGACAGGCGATCGGCGGTCAGCGTAAGCTCCGATTCGCGACGATCGACCATAAATGTGGGGTCGTTAAGGCACGGGCGGCATGCGGCGGCATCGAGTGCATCGCCCAGACGAGCCGTATAGGTGTCCCAGGCACGACGACCGCGCTGGTCGAGCATTTCCAGATCGACCTGATTCGACCCGATCATCGAAGCCATCGCGGCGCCCAGACGCTGATGGCGCGCCTCGAGCACATCGGCCAACTCCGTCATGGCCGGCGCCACCGATTCGGCCGCCGCCGTGGGCGTGGAGGCGCGGCGGTCGCTCACCATGTCGCAAATCGAGGTATCGGGCTCATGGCCAATGCCGGTCACCACGGGCACAGGGCAAGCCGCCACCGCGCGGGCAAGCTCCTCGTCGTTAAAGGTCATGAGGTCCTCGAAGGAACCGCCACCACGCACGAGCAAAATACAGTCGGGCGCCGGCGTAATGGCAGCGGCGCGGCGCAAGCCTTCAATAAGCTCTGCCGGCGCACCCTCGCCCTGGACCTTTGCGCCCACGCAGACGAGCTCGACGAGCGGGTTGCGACGACGCAACGTGCGCTTGACGTCGTCGATTACGGCACCCGAAAGCGAGGTGAGGACCGCCACGCGGGAGCAGAACACCGGTATGCGGCGCTTGCGCGCTTCGTCCATCAGACCCTCACGGCGTAGCTTTTCGGCCAGTTGCGCCACTTGTTGACGCAGCAGACCCTCCCCCGCCAGCGAAAACGAGCGAGCGACAAAGCTCATACGACCCGTGGGCTTATAGAGGTTGAAGCTGCCCTTAAAGCTCACCTGCATGCCGTCACGCAGATCGAAGGTACGCTTGAGATAGGCGCCCTTCCAGATGATGCAGTCGACGGCGGCCGAGTCGTCTTTAATCTGGAAGTAGCAGTGGCCGCTTCGGGCGTTGGGACCACGGAAACCCGTGACCTCGCCCAGGACACTCAGCTGCGGAATGGCATCGAGCGCACCGGCAGCGATTTCTACCGCCTGGCTCACGCTGAGCTCCTTGCGCTCTTGCTCGTCCGAACCGTCGAACTCGGCGGAAACGGCATTACCGGTTAGGTTCCAGCCTGCCACGCAGCCTCCTTTCGTTATCGAGCACAGAGGCTCCGGCCCCGTGCGAAATTAAGTCCAACACATAGTACAGCGCCGCGAGGACACGAATCCCTGCGGCGCCTGCCTGTCCCTTTTGTTATCGGTTGGAGTTTCTGTTGTAGCGAGCCATAAGGTAGAGCAACTGAATGATCGAAGTGAGCGCTGCAGCCACATAGGTAAGCGCGGCTGCCGTCAGTACCTTCTTGGCGCCGTTGACCTGCTTGGAGCTCATGCCCGACTGCTCGATGTACGCCACAGCACGTCGGCTGGCGTCAATCTCGACAGGCAACGTAACGAGTTGGAACAGCACACTAAACGAGAAGAAGATCAACGCGAGGGTCGTGAGCCCGGCAATGTTCATAAACAGGCCCAAGAGTAACACGATGGTCCAGGTGTTCTGGGTAAAGTTGACGACCGGCACGAGGGCGGTACGCACTTTCATCATGGCATAGCCGCTTTGACGCTGGGCGGCATGGCCCGCCTCGTGGCAGGCGACGGCAACGCTTGCGACCGAACCGCCCGAACGGTTGGCATCCGACAGATACAGGTTGTTGTCCTGCGGGTTGTAATGGTCGGTGAGCTCGCCAGCGACACCCTTGATACCCACGGCGCTACAACCGTTGGCATCGAGCATGCGGCGAGCGACTGTGGCACCCGTATCGCCGTCCGAGCGAACCTTGGACCAGGTTTTGTACGTCGAGTTGATATAGTTCTGTGCGGCAAGGCCAAGCACCGTGCAGACAAGAACAACCAGCAGGTACAGCGGGTCGATGCCAAAGCCGTATCCATAGTAATAAGGCATGCGAATTCCTCCGAGTCGAGTTACACGTTGGAGGCATTTTACCCACTCAACCGGCTAGGCTTCCCTACAGGAGCTCGATTTTGCCGTCCTTCACCGTCAACCCCATATTGCCGGAAAGCAGATCGTCCAGGCGCGAGCCCACAAGCTCAAAGCGCCAACCTTCGCGCAGGCGGCTCTGCTCGGGATGCTCAATGTAGTCGGCCAGGTCATCGCGCGAGGCAATGACCGAGGTCGCAACGCCTGAGCGCTCGGCAACCAGGCGGATAAGCGCATACATAAGGTCAGTCACGCTCTCCAGCTCCGGCGAAATCTGACGATGTCCGCGCACCAAGAGCGGCAGGCGATCGTGCGGACAGCTCGCACCGCGCTTGATGGCCATGAGCGCACCGTCCACGTCGCGCTCCCCCAATTGATCGGTACCGCGAATGCTACGGAACTCCTCAACGCGCACGGGATTGCGCTTAACGAGCGCTAGCAGCGTGTCGTCGGACATGACCCACTTGCGTGGGATGTTGCGCCGCTCGGCGCGGTCCTCGCGCCAGGCGGCGAGCTCGCGCGCGATACCCAGCTGATGACGGCTGCACGAATTGATGCGCTTGACCTTGCGGAACGCCTCGTGGCGATCGGCGCGATAGTGCGACTCGTCAGCCAGCGGGCGCAGCTCGTCGAGCACCCAGTCCACACGGCCCAGCTCGCGCAGGCGGCTCATCATCTCGGTATAGGCGACGATCAGGTACTTGACGTCATCGATCGCATACTCAATCTGCTTATCGGTCAGCGGGCGGCGCGACCAGTCGGTCAGTGACTCGGTCTTGGGCAGCGATACGCCGCAGAACGTCTGAACAAGCGCGCCATACGAAATCTGCTGGCGCTCGCCCAAAAAGGCGGCGGCGACCTGCGTATCGAAAATCGGTCGTGGCAGCACGCCCACGGTATGGAGCATGACCTCCATATCCTGCGAGCACGCGTGGAAGACCTTGGTCACGCTCTCGTCGGCCATAAGCTCGGCCAGCGGCGATAGGTCGTCGATTACCAGGGGATCGACCGCGACGCTCTCAGCAGGGGTGGCAATCTGAACCAAACATAGACGCGGATGGAACGTGCGCTCGCGCAAAAACTCGGTATCGACGGCAATCGCGTCGAACTCACGGGCGCGCTGGCAAAAGTCGAGTAGAGCCTGATGTGTGGAAATGTACATATCAACCCATCGAATAAGGTTAGGCCCGAAAAACACGGGTAGGATATCGGCATTGCCTTACAACTATACTCGGTTAGTCACAGAACGGGAACGTAAGTATGCGCTGCCTTATCATCCACAACCCGGCATCGGGCCCCAGCTCAGATGAAATCTTCGCATTCACGCACGCCCTTGCACAGGGCGGCGACGAGGTCGTGATGCGCTTTATCGGCGATGGCATGGAACCCGAGGACGCCGTGGCAGACGTGCGCGAGTTTGACCGCGTGGTCGTTTCGGGCGGCGACGGCACTGTCTCCAACGTGCTCGACCAGATGCGCGGATGCGGTGTCCCCACGCTCGTCTTCCCCTCCGGTACGGCCTGCCTGTTCTTCAACAACATCGGCAATGCCCCCGAGGCGGCGGCGCTCGCCAAGGCCTGCCGTGCCGGTCGCACGGTCAAAGTCGACATGGGCGAGCTCTTTTGGCTCGACGAGAACGGCAACGAGAAGCGCCACGGCTTCATCATCATCGCCGGCTCGGGCTTCGACGCCGAGATCATGATGAAGGCCGCCCCCACCAAAAACGACATCGGCGAGATCGCCTACTTCCTCTCTGCGCTCGCCACGCCCAACCCTACGGTAGCGCACTTTACCATTGAGCATGACGGCATTGTCGAGGAGCTCGACGGCATTTGCTGCATGGCCGGCAACACCTCGGTCATCCAAAACGACATCAACCTGTTCCCCGACTGCCGCATGAACGATGGCATGGTCGACATTGCGGTCATCGAACCCGTGCGCACTGTGCAGCTGCTGCCTACCGTGATCACCGCTGCGCTTGACCCCGCCGGCAAGGTACTCGGGCGCCCGCAGTTCAAGATCATCCAGACCAAGGAAGCCAAGATCACCTGCACCCCGTCGCTGGGCATGCAGTTCGATGGCGAGATTATCTCCAGCAATTCGGGCGTCTTTGGAGCCCGCGCGCTTCCACAATGCCTCGACCTCATCGTCGACGAATTCTCCCCGCTCGGAAAATAGGAGGACCCCATGAACGACAATCCCCTGCTCGGCTTTATCATCATCGTTTTGGCCATGCTCGTCGGCTATGCGATCAACGTGATCCACCGCCGGAAGAAGTAATTCCACATTGGTATGATTTTCATCCAATTATCGTCTCCCCTGCTGTTTATGCATTTGCCAAACAGCGGGGGATTTTCATTTCGAGCATTCCCAGCTACTTTATTCGGCTACAGTAATTACAGGGCGTCTTTATTAAAGTAAAGCTACAAACTGAGTATAATTAACCGCTCATCGCATATTTCATCACGCTTATCGAGTAAGTTTCTTTCATAGATGAATATTGTTTCCAGTTCGTTACGCTAATGGGGTGTCTTTATTGGCTGAAGCCCTCTGGCAACGGAGGGCTTTCGCACGCTGGGAGGGAAAATGAGGAAAACTCACCCCGTCAACGCGCTCAAGAAGCTAGGCATAGGCCTCGCCTTTGGAGCTGCGACCATCATGTCCATGCCGACATCTGCGCTCGCCTGCACGCAAATGTACATGGGCAAAAACCTTACGGCCGACAACAACACGTACTATGGTCGCGCCGAGGACTTTGGCCCGCGCTACCTCAAGCACTTTGGCATTGAGCCGTCGCATGCCCCCGGGTATACCTACGGCTCAGACGAGTCCGACTTCTCATACAGGTCGACCAAGACTACATATCGTTATAGCTACGTGCGCGATCATCCTTCGCAGTGGCACGGGCGCTATGATGCCTACTCTGAGGCAGGCATCAACGAGAAGGGCGTGTCCTGCTCCGCAACGCTGACCACCAACATGAACGATAAAGCCGCCAAGGCAGACCCCCTGACCGACACTGGCATTGGCGAGTATAGCTACGGCAGCGTTATCTTAGGCGAAAGTGCCAAAGCACGTGAGGGTGTCGAGCTCCTCGGCAAGATCATCGACGAGCAGGGCGCCAACGGCAACGATCAGATTATCATCGCCGACAGCAACGAGACTTGGCTGTTTGCCGCACTTTCCGGCCACCAGTGGATCGCCATGAAGCTCGCCGATGACGTCGCCTCACTCAACCCCAACATCGGCGGACTCAATTACGATGTCAACCTTGATGACGCCGAGAACTGCCTCCACTCCGAGGGCATCCAGACCATGCCCGAGAAAAATGGCTTCGCCGAGTACACCGACGGCAAGCTCGACGTTGCCAAGACCTATGGCAAAAGCGTCGCCGATTCCGGCGTTCATCAGTGGACTCGCTATGTCCAGGGCCGCGATTACTTCATGGCCCCGTTGACCAAGGGTGCGGATTACGACATCGTCACGGTTAAACCGGAAAAAGGCCCCGACCAAATCGGAGCCATGGTCAGCGAGATCCAGCCCCTGTTCTTCAAGCCCGGCAAGTCCGACTGGAACACCTTTGAGATGATCCGTGCATTTGGCAACCGCGGCGAAAATGTCCCCGGCCTCAACGCCAACACCGACGGTGTCTACGCCATCGGCACCGAAAGAAGCACCGAGACCAACCTCTTCCAGATCCGTCAGGGCATGGACCCCGAGATCGCGACCATTCAGTGGGAGATGCTCTCCCGCGCCGCCTACTCCGTCGCTATTCCTCTGTACTCTGCACTGCTCACCGAGGTCAGCCCCTACTTCAGCAATCAGGATGTGTCCTACGATCACTGCGAAGAGACGGACATCGTGAACAACGAGGAGCCCGAGAACTCCATTAACTACGTCCTGATGGACATCAACTCGCTTTGCTTCGCGAACCGCGCACAATTCGCCACCAGCGTCCGCACCTACCTTGATGCGCTCCAGAACGAGCTCATCGAGCAGAACAAGGAAGTCGACACCGCCATGCTGGCCGAGACGACCACCGAGGGCCGCACTGCCCTGGCCAACAAGGCCGGCAAGGCTGCTACCGAGAACACCTACAAGAAGTGCAAGGCACTGCTCCAGGAGATGCGCGCCTATCAGAAGGCCGGAAACTTCGACCAGCCCTTCACCCCGAGCGACCTGAACACCGAGACCAACGGCCTCAAGGTGTCCATCACCTACGCCAAGGACGCTCTTGCCACCGACCCGGTAACCCCGGATCAGCCTGGCACTCCCGAGCAGCCTGGTACTCCTGAGCAGCCCGGTACCCCCGAGCAGCCCGTTAAGCCCGAGCAGCCCACCACCAAGCCCGAGAAGCCTGGCAAGTCGGACACCACGACCACGGTAACCACCAACAAGACGAACACCAAGGGCGGCCTGCCCACCACCGGTGATCGTTTTGATGGCCGCGTGGTGGCTGCATTCGCCATCGCTGGCGTTGCCGTCATCTCCGCGGGCGGTTACTTCCTCTACCGTCGCAATAAGGAGTAACGTCTTAGCTGAGCGGGCGAGGCAGCAATGGCAGCCTCGCCCGCTTAACCCGCCTTTTTGACCGACGGGAAACCCGCCTGAAATCTTTTCAAAAAAGATTTCCCCGCACACACTTTGCTGTGCTATAGTGCAGCGCAACAGCAACTAGGTGCGACCGCGCCACGGCATCACGAAAGGAGCCACCAACATGAAGAACACAATGAAGTCTCTCAACAACTGGTGGTGGCGTGATGCGAATACGATCGGTCGACAGTGAGTCCCTCACGCCTGTTTTTGCGCTCTAGGTGATTGGAAGGCCTCCGGTTTCGACCGGGGGCCTTTTTCTATCTCGAGCCCGATCGCATTCGCATCACGCGCCTCCGCTTTTCTCTTGCACTCCCATTCCGAAAGGATTTTCACCATGTCTCAGAACACCACCGCCACCCAGCCCCGCACCGTCCAGACCGCCGACCGTGGCAAACTCGATGTCCGCGCCCTCGTCCTGCTTGCCATCCTGCTCGCCGCCGGCTTCATCCTCAACTTCACCGTCGGCAAGGCCATCTCGGGCATCTCGGGCGGCATGATCAGCCCCGAGTTCATCATCTCGGCCTTCTGCCTCACCATCCTGGTCGTTCGCCCCAACATCGGCCAGGCGCTCGTCATTGGCCTTATCTCGGCTGCCGTGATCCAGATCACCACCACTTCGCCGTTCGTTGATTTTGCCGCCGAGGGCATCGCCGCCATGCTCATGGCCGGCATCGTCAACGCCGCCGGCAAGAACGGTCAAGTCAAGCCCGCCATCGCCATTGTCGCAACCTTCCTGACCACCTTTGTCTCCGGCGTCATCTTCATGGTCATCAAGATGGCCATGCTCGGCGTGGTAGGCGAGCTCGCCGCCGCCATGCTGCCCGTCGTTGCCATGACCGCCGTCTTTAACGCCATTCTGGTCGGCGCCCTCTACCTGCCCATCCAGAAGGCTCTTAGGCTCAACTAACCCGCTCGGCTTTACGAGCCACCCCATCTTGGCGTTCATTCGTCGCTCGCGTACCCAAGTACGCTTCGCTCCTCTTTCTCGCGCCAACCTGGGGCCCCTCGTAAAGCCGTCTCCGTGCTTCACCACCAAAGACTGTCCCAAACGACTAGCTTTTGGGGACGTTCTTAAACGACTAGTCATTAAAGAACGTCCCCAATGACTATGAAAGGTATCCATGGAAACGATCATCAACGTCGACGATGTCTCGTTCTCCTATGGCACGCAGACCGAGCAGGCGCTCAGCCACATCTCGCTCAGCGTGAACAAGGGAGATTTCATCGGCATCATCGGACCCTCGGGCGCCGGCAAGTCCACGCTTGCCGCCTGTCTGTCGGGCGCCGTGCCCCACCACTACACCGGCACGTTCTTTGGGTCCGTCATGGTCGACGGCCACGACACCTGCGAAGTCTCGCTCACCGACGTGTCGCAAATCGTCGGCAGTGTGCTGCAGGATATCGACACGCAGATGGTCGCTTCGGTCGTCGAGGACGAGATGCTCTTTGGCCTCGAGAACTTCGGCGTGCCGCATGACAAGATCGAGGAGCGCCTCGCTGGTGCGCTTGACGCCGTGGGAATCGCGGACCTGCGCAACCGCGAGATCGCCACGCTCTCCGGCGGCCAGAAGCAGAAGGTCGCCATCGCCGCAATCCTGGCGCTCGAGCCGCGCGTCCT
>URHQ01000032.1 GCA_900547655.1 uncultured Collinsella sp. | reverse complement strand
TGGCGGCCTCGGGCGCCAAACTCGTCGAGGTCGGCGCCACCAACCGCACGCATCTGGGCGACTACGAGCGCGCCATCACGCCCGAAACGGCCATGATCCTTAAGGTCCATCCTTCCAACTATCGCATCGAGGGTTTCCACGAGGAGGTGGGTTCTCGGGAGCTTGCGGCGCTTGCTCACAAGCATGGCCTGCTGTTCTACGAGGACCAGGGGTCGGGCGCACTGCTGCCCGACGATATCCTGGTGCGCGGTGGCGAAGAAACCACGCCGGCTTCGGTTTCGGCAGGGCTCGATATCGTGTCGTGCTCGGGCGATAAACTGCTCGGGGCTGCCCAGGCGGGCATTATCATGGGCCGTCGCGATTTGGTCCAGGCCTGTGGGTCGCATCCGCTTATGCGCGCCCTGCGTCCGGGAAAGCTCGCACTGGCGGCTCTCGAGGCTACGCTGCGCATTTACATGGATGGGGCGGATGTGGCCCATCGCGAGGTGCCGGTGCTCAACATGCTCACGCTTCCGCAGGCTCATCTGGAGCGCCGCGCACGCAAGCTGCGCGAGCTGATGGTGGCGGGCCTCGATAAGGCTGGCTGCCCGTGTGCCGTGCAGGTGGAAATCGTCGAGGAGTCGTCGACTCCCGGTGGCGGCTCGCTGCCTACCGTGGAGCTGCCCACGATGTGCGTTGCCGTCTGCCCGGTCGACGGGCGCCTGTCCGTCGACGCGCTCAAGCGCTCGCTCGTCCAAGATCTCGACACGCCGGTCGTTACGCGCGCCTCGCACGACCGCATTTTGTTTGATGTGCGCACACTCGTGGGCGACCGCGATATCGAGACGGCGGCATCGACGCTCGTCGCGTGCGTTGAGAAGGCGGTTGCACGATGAGTGAGGTCCAAGCGCTGGTGGAGTGTCCCGTTATCGTTGGCACGGCGGGCCACGTCGACCACGGTAAGTCGGCACTGATTGAGGCTCTGACCGGCAAGAATCCCGACCGTCTGGAGGTTGAGCGCCGTCGCGGTATGACCGTGGAGCTGGGCTTTGGCGAGCTGGCGCTGCCGAGTGGCAAGATCGTCGGCCTGGTCGACGTGCCGGGCCACGCGCATTACCTGCGCGCCATGGTGCAGGGTGCGACAGGCATCGACGTTGCCGTGCTGGTGGTCTCTGCCGTCGAGGGTGTAATGCCGCAGACGCGCGAGCACGTGCACGTGCTGGAGCTGCTGGGCGTCACGCATATGGTGGTGGCGCTGACGATGTGTGACCTGGCCGATGCCGAGATGACCGAGCTTGCCGAGCTCGATGTCGATGACTTTTTGTCGGGTACCGTGTTTGCGGACGCGTCGATTGTCCCTGTATCGTCCAAGACCGGCGCGGGAATCGATGACCTGCTGACTGCGCTTGACGAGCAGGTTGCCGCTTGCTGGGATTCCTGCCGTGCCCGTGCCGAGCTCACCGATGCCGCACCGCGTCTGCCTATCGACCGCTGCTTTACGATCAAGGGCGCCGGCACCGTGGTGACGGGAACGCTGCACGATGCGCCGGTTGCGGTGGGCGATGAGCTCGTCGCACTGCCGTCGCGAACGGCCTGCCGCGTACGCGGGATCCAAGTGCATGGCGACACGCAGCAGGCGCTGCCCGGTCAGCGTGTGGCGCTCAACCTGGTGGGAGATGGCGTCGCTGCGCTCGATCGCGGTGAGATGCTCGGCGTGGAGGGTCGCTTTGGCCAGACGCTGCGCTTTATGATGGCGTTTACGTATTTGGGTCGCGAGGGAGCCAAGCCGCGTGTGCTCGAGTCGGGTGCGCGTGTTCACGTGATGGCGGGTACGGCCGAAGTCGTCGGTCGTATCATGCTCATGGAGGGCGAGGCCCCCATGGCGGTGGGCGAGACGCGAGTGGTGCAGGTGCGCTTGGAGGAACCGCTGCCGCTGCGCGCCGGCGACCATGCCGTGGTGCTGTCGTATTCGCCCGTTATGCTCATTGGCGGCGGGCGTGTGCTGCTTTCGCGCTGCCGTCGCTCGCGCGAGCTTGTTGAGGGGGAGCGCGCGCTGTACGCGGCGCTTGGGGCCGGGGATATTGCGGGCGCGGTGGATGCGTGGCTGGCGCTGCAGGCGCTGCCGGTTGCGGCTGCCGATGTTACCGCGGCACTCGATCTTGTTGCCGGTGAGGCTGAGGCGGCGTTGCGCGAGTTGGTGGCGAAGGGCGCTGCTTGCGCGCTTGCTGGCTCGGATGGCTCGCTGTATGCAGATGCTTCCGCGCTCGACGCAGCGATGGATGCGCTGGCGGCGACCCTGTCTGCCATGCACGCGGCTGCCCCCAAGGAGACGGGCTTTACTCCCGGCGCCGTCGCCCATGCTGCTTGGCCTACCGCAGACGATACAGTTGCCGCGGCTCTGATTGCCGAGGGCTGCTCGCGCGGCGTGTGCGCCTCCGAGGGCGCCGAGGTGTTCGACCCGCACTCCGCTGCCGCCGCGGCGCGCGTGGTGCGCGAGGCCTGCGAACGTATCGTTGCCTTGCTGGACGAAGCCGGCCTCGATGCACCGACGTTGCCCGAGGTGGGCGAGCAACTGCAGCTCGATCGCGACACCATGACGCGAGCCCTGCGCGAGCTTTCGCTCAACTGCTCGATCGTCAAGGTCGAGCGCGACGTTGCCCTGTCTGCCGCCGCCGAGGCCCATGCGCGTGAGCTCGTCGCCGCCGCCATTGAGGCAGCCGGCGGCGCAGCCACCACGAGCGTGCTGCGCGAGGCCCTGGGTGTGTCGCGCAAACGCGCCATCAGCATCTTGGAGCACCTAGATGCCGTGCGCTTTACGGTGCTCGACAAGGATGCCGGTGGCCTGAGGTCCCTACGCTAGGCCGGTTACCCGCTCCCGCCTCCTCAGTTGCGGTGAAATAGTTCCTGTTTTTGGGGTCTTGCAGCCTAAGCAAGAACTATTCCACCGCAACTTCTCGCTCGTCTTTTTTGGGATGGAGCCGTTTCGGTTTGGTAAAATACCGCCGCACTTGGGAACGGATGGGCTCCGGTGGGCTCCGCGGTCCTCAAAACCGTTGCGAGGCGTGCAAAACGTCTTGGATGTGTTCGATTCACATACGTTCCCGCCATACGCTACCAGCGCTTTTGTGCTCGCGGTCTTGCTGCGTGCCGCAAAGGCGCTGTTTTGTTTTTGCATGAGCTTTTCGTAGCGCCGCTATTTCCGCGGCGGTATTTAGCTTCGTGCACCGGGTTTCGAGCATACCGATGGGGGTGGTTTGCCGTATGACTACCGTAAGACGAGCCGATCTTTCTTGCGTCGTCCAGGCGGGCGGCCTGTCGTCGCGCATGGGTTGCGACAAGGCACGCATGGCGTTTTGCGGCGAGCCGCTCATCGAGCGCGTATTGGGTCGGCTGGCGCCACTTGCCGGCGAGTTGGTCGTGACAACGTCGCGCCCCTGCGAGCTTGCCTACCTTGAGGAGCTTACGTTTGACGACCTGCGCCCCCGCGTGGTGATGGACGTCGACGGTCCCGCCGGTGCCATGCGCGGCATCGCGAGCTCGTTGGCCGCGGCCCGATTGCCGCTCGTGGCGATCGTCGCTTGCGATATGCCGTTTGTCTCGCCGGAACTCATCGGCGCGCTTGCCGATCGTGTTGAGGCCGAGGCGCTCGACGTGTGCGTGCCGCGCGAGGAGCGGGGGATTGAGCCGCTGTGCGCCGTCTGGCGCCGTGACGCGTGTGCGCCGGTTGCCCAAGAGCTGCTCTCCTGCGACCGACAGCGCATTCGCTGCCTGATCAATCGCGTTCAGGCCGGTTATATGGATGAGCCGCAGATCGTTAAGGCCGCGGGCTCGACGCTCTGCTTCGAGAACGTCAATACGCCCGAGGAGTTTGCGGCGGCCGAGTTACTCGCCTAGACGATTGGAGTTGCCATGTCCCACGATATTTGCCCCGATACCGGGGAGCCTTGCACTTGCGATGGTTCCGAGCCCTGCACCTGCGGCTGCGGTGGCTGTGGACATACTGCGGAAGAGGAAGCGGCCGCCGCGGCGTATCGTGAGGCACACCGCGAAGGCCCATCCGGTGATGCCCTCGACCACGAGCGCAAGATTATCGTGTCGTTTGACAGCACCTTCGATGTGATGGAATGCGAGCAGCTGTGCCTGGATGCCGGCGTGCCCGGGCGCATTATGCCCTTGCCCGGCTCCATTACCGCAGGCTGCGGGCTATGCTGGGCCATGCCGTTCTCGGGCGATGCGCTCGCCGCCTTCCGCGCCGCCACCGAGGGCCGCATAACCCCTGCCGACTACCATCAGCTCGTCCTCTAACCACCAACACCACCACAAAGGTGCCCAATGTGGTGGTTTGGAACATGTGGACGAAACAGCTTCGAAACACGCGATTTGCGCGTTGGGTGCTCAAAAACGCCTCTACCTGCATCGTAATCAAAACGAAACATCTGCTCGTCGGCTTATGCGTAACTTTGCTGCAACAGTGCGATATTATCCATACTCGATAAAGCTCGCGGCGCATGGGGCGCCTCGAACGACACTTTTCTTTTCCATCAATTGGAGGAAGCATGAGCTACACGCAGAAAGTTCTCGACGAGCTCAAGGCCCGCTATCCCGAGCAGCCTGAGTTCATCCAGGCCGCGACCGAGATCCTCGGCACCATCCAGCCGGCGCTCGACGCCCATCCCGAGTACGAGGAGGCCGCCCTGCTTGAGCGCCTCGTCGAGCCCGAGCGCATCGTCATGTTCCGTGTTCCCTGGGTCGACGACCAGGGCAAGGTCCAGGTCAATCGCGGTTACCGTGTCGAGTTCAACTCTGCCATTGGACCCTACAAGGGCGGCCTGCGCTTTAACCCGACGGTCACCCTGGGCATGCTCAAGTTCCTGGGCCTGGAGCAGATCCTCAAGAACAGCCTGACCACCCTTCCCATGGGCGGCGGCAAGGGCGGCTCCGACTTTGACCCCAAGGGCAAGTCCAACAACGAGATCATGCACTTCTGCCAGTCCTTCATGACCGAGCTCTATCGTCACATCGGCCCCAACACCGACGTTCCCGCCGGCGACCTGGGCGTTGGCGGCCGCGAGGTTGCCTACTTGTTCGGTCAGTACAAGCGCCTGACCAACGAGTGGACCGGCGTCCTCACCGGCAAGGGCCTCTCCTTTGGCGGCTCGCTTGCCCGTACCGAGGCCACCGGTTACGGTCTGGCCTACTTTGTGGACGAGTACCTTAAGAGCCGCGGCGACTCCTTCGAGGGCAAGAACGTCGTCGTTCACGGCTCCGGTAACGTCGCTATCTACGCGGTCCAGAAGGTCGCCCAGCTCGGCGGCAAGGTGCTGGCCTGCTCCGACACCCACGGCTGGGTCGAGGATCCCGACGGCATCGACTACACCGTGCTCGAGCACATCTACAACAAGAAGCGCTCTGGCCACGACAAGGGCGTTACGCTCGCTATGTACGTTGACGAGAAGCCCAACGCCGTGTGGCACGAGGGCGACGGCCGCGGCGTGTGGCAGCTTCCCTGCGATATCGCGCTGCCCTGCGCTCGCGAGAACACGCTGCTGCTCGAGGACGCCCAGGCACTCGTCGCCAACGGCTGCAAGGTGGTCGGCGAGGGCGCGAACATGCCCACGACCATCGAGGCCACGACTTACTTCCAGGAGAACGGCGTCGCCTTTATGCCCGGTAAGGCTGCCAACGCCGGCGGCGTGCTCGTGTCCGGCCTGGAGATGAGCCAGAACGCCGAGCACCTGTCCTGGACCTTCGAGGAGGTCGACGGCAAGCTCGAGCAGCTCATGCGCGGCATGTTCCACAACGTGGACGACACCGCCAAGGAGTACGGCGAGGAGGGCAACTTCGTCATGGGCGCAAACATCGCCGGCTTCCTGAAGGTCGCCGATGCCATGCTCGCCCAGGGCGTCTGCTAAATCTTCGCTCGACATAGCATGTGATGAGGCTCCCAGCTATCTGGCTGGGAGCCTTTTCTATCCCGGAGGACTCCTCATAACTTGCGGTGATATACGGACTGTTTTGCGTTCCAGAACGGTTAATCAGTCCGTATATCACCGCAAGTTATGGATGGGTGGGTGGATTTTGTCCTAAAACGGTGTGCGGCCCCTCGTTTGGTACACTTAAAAGTACTGGACAAGTGAAGAGATGGGGGAGAACGTGCTCAAGTTCGGTACCTACGTCCGTGTTGGAAACGCGGCCGAAGCCTATGAGCTCTTACAGAAGAACCGCAACAACAAGATTGTGGGCGGTGGCATTTGGATGCGCCTGGGCTCGCGTCGCGTCGCGACGGCGATTGACCTTTCGGCCTGCGGACTCGATCAGATCGAGGAGACCGAGACCGAGTTTCGCATCGGTGCTATGTGTACCCTGCGTCAGCTCGAGCGTCATGCCGAGCTCAACGCGCTTGTCAACCATGTCTTTGAGTTTGCCGTTCACGACATCGTGGGCGTGCAGTTGCGCAATACCGCCACGGTGGGCGGCAGCATTTACGGCCGCTTTGGCTTCTCGGACGTGCTCACTGCCTTCCTCGCGCTCGATTCCTATGTTGAGCTGACGGGCGCCGGCCGCGTGCCGCTCGCCGAGTTCGTGAACATGGGCTACGTGCGCGACGTTATCGAGCATGTCGTGGTCGTCAAGCACGATTACCGTGCGAGCTACGAGGCCGTGCGCAAGGCCGCGACCGACTTCCCCTCCTTAAACGTCACCGCCGCCTGGTGGGACAACAGCTGGCATGTCACTGTGGGTGCCCGCCCGCTGCGTGCGACCCTGCTGCAGGGCGAGGCATGCGGCCTGGTGAACGAGCGGCCTTCCGAGGACGAGCTGCGTGCCCTGGCCGCATCCGTGCGTGCCCTGAGCTACGGCACCAACCTGTGGGGCTCGGCCGACTACCGCCGCCGCATCTCGGCCCCGCTTGCCGTCCAGGCCGTGCGCCGCGCCGCTGTCATCGAGCTTTCGGCCGCGCTTGCCCGCGAGCTCGAGACCGTGCAAGTGCCTAAGTTTGCCACGGACGAGTATTCCTGCCGCCGCGTGCCCGGCGTCGATTCTAGCGAGGTGCGCTAATGGCTGCCAAACTCATCGATCTTTCCTTTACGCTCAACGGCCGCAAGGTCAAGGTTCAGATTGCCCCCGACACCATGCTCTTTGCGCTGCTGCGCGAGCAGGGTTGCGCGTCGGTGCGCTGCGCCTGCGAGACCACCAACTGCGGCCTGTGCACGGTATGGCTCGACGGCGACCCGGTGCTGAGCTGCTCGGTTCCCGCCGCGCGCGTCGAGGGCCGCTCCATCACCACGCTCGAGGGCCTCAAGGCCGAGTCCGAGGCGCTCGCCCGGGCGATGGCTGCCGAAGGCGCCGAGCAGTGCGGTTTTTGCGCCCCCGGCCTCATCATGAACGTGCTGGCGCTTGCCCGCGCCGCCAAGCAGGACCCGAGCCTCGTCGCCACGCGTGAGGAGCTGTCGCGCCAGCTCGCCGGCAACCTTTGCCGCTGCAGCGGCTACGAGAGCCAGCTGCGCGCCATCGTGCGCTTCCTTAACGAGTCCGGCGTGCAGGTGGGCTTTGAGATGCCCGAGCTGCCGGTCAATAACACCAGCTCCGACGGTGTCTCCTACAAGCAGATCACTCACAAGCAGCCCAAGAAGGACTCGAAGGCGCTGCTCGAAGGCCGTCCCGTCTACACGGGCGACCTGGTGCCCGCCGGCGCGCTCATCGTCAAGCTCAAACGCAGCCCGTATGCCCGCGCCAAGATCCGCTCCATCGATACGTCGCGCGCCCTGAAGGTGCCCGGCGTGGTGGGCGTCTACACCTACGAGGACGTGCCCCAGCGCCGCTTTACCATCGCCGGTCAGAGTTATCCGCAGCCTTCGCCTTACGACCGCCTGATTCTCGAGAACCTCGTCCGTTACCAAAACGAGGAGGTGGCGATCGTCGCCGCCGAGACTGAGGAGGCCGCCGACAAGGCGCTCAAGCTCATCAAGGTCGACTACGAGGTGCTTGAGCCCCTGCTCGACTTTACCAAGGCGCTCGATAACGACATCGTGGTCCACCCCGAGGGCGACGTGACCTTTATGTTCCCGCAGGGCGGCGATGTTCCGCGCAACCTGGTGTGCAGCGGTACCAGCGATTTTGGCGACTTGGACGAGGCCTTCGCCCAGAGCGACATCGTCTTCACCCGCACCTACACCAGCCAGGCCACGCAGACCGCGCCCATGGAAACCTTCCGCGCCTTCGCGACGACCGACGCGTTTGGGCGTATCTCGGTGACCACCTCTACGCAGGTGCCCTTCCACGTGCGCCGCATGGTCGCTCAGTCGCTCGATATCCCGCAGTCGCAGGTGCAGGTCATTAAGCCGCGCATCGGCGGTGGCTTTGGCTCCAAGCAGACGGGCTGCTGCGAGATCTTCGTGGCATTCGTCACCCAGCAGACCGGTCGTCCGAGCTACTGCTGCTACACCCGCGAGGAGACCATCACCGCGGGCAACTCGCGCCACCAGATGCAGATGACCGTTAAGCTGGGCGCCATGAACGACGGCACCATCACGGCCATCGACCTGCACACGCTGTCCAATGCTGGCGCGTATGGCGAGCACGCCACCACGACGATCGGCCTCTCGGGTCACAAGAGCCTGCCGATTTACAACCATGTGAAGGCGAGCCGCTTTAGCTGGGACGCCGTCTACACCAACACCAACCGAGGCGGTGCGTATCGCGGCTACGGTGCCACCCAGGGCCAGTTTGCTGTGGAAAGTGCCGTCAACGAGCTCGCCGACATGCTGCATATGGACCCCGCTGACCTGCGCCTTAAGAACATGGTGCACGAGGGCGAGATCATGCCGCAGTACTACAACGAGAAGCTCAATGCCTGCGCGCTCGACCGCTGCCTGCTGCGCGCGATGGACATGATCGGCTGGCGCGACAAGCCGCTGGCCGTGGACCTGGGTGACCGCGTGCGTGCCCTGGGCTGTGCGCTCACCATGCAGGGCTCGGGTATTTCCAACGTGGATATCGCCGGCATCGACATGCGCCTTGAAGAGGACGGCTTCATTACCATCGGCACCGGCGCCACCGATAACGGCATGGGCGTCGACACGATCCTGGCGCAGATTGCCGCCGAGGAGTTGGGCGTGGAGAGCTCGCTGATCGTGGTGCGCGGCGTGGACACCGACGTGTCGCCGTTCGATGCCGGCTCGTACGCGAGCTCGGGCACGTACGTGACAGGTCTGGCAGCCAAGAACGCCGCGACCGAGCTGCGTGAGAAGATCTGCGCCAAGGCCGCTCAGATGTGGGACGTGGACGCCGCCGATGTGGTCTTCGATGGCCAGTACGTGCGCCTGTCCGACGAGCGTGCCGCGCGCGAGCAGAACCGCTACCTCACGCTGCGCGACTTTGCCAACCTGTGCGTAAAGAACATCGCGGGCGGCGACGCGCTCACCTCGCATGCCTCTGCCTGCCTGCCCGTTTCGCCCCCGCCGTTTATGGCCGGCATTGCCGAGGTCGAGGTCGACAAGGCCACCGGCAAGGTGACCGTGGTGGACTACGCGGCGGCCGTGGACTGCGGCACCGTGATCAACGAGGCGCTCGCGCGCGTCCAGGCCGAGGGCGGCATTGCCCAGGGTATCGGTCACGCGCTCTACGAGATCGTCGAGCACGACGACCGCGGTCGCCTGCGCACCGGCAACTTTATGAGCTACAAGCTGCCCACGCGCCTGGATATCGGCAGCATTCGCGTGGCCTTTGAGCCGAGCTACGAGCCGACGGGTCCGTTTGGTGCCAAGTCGATCGGCGAGGTCGTCATCAACACGCCACTCGCCGCCGTGGCCTCGGCCGTGGCGCACGCCACCGGCCACCAGGTGCGCTCGTTACCGATCACGCCCGAGAAGGCCCTGCTGGGGGAGTAGCGGGTCAGCGAACAAGTCGTAATTGGCGGGGCGGGGCAACTCGTCCCGCTTTTTGCACTCGTGGTGAGGTCGTGAGCTTGTAAAAGGTGTGCGTGCGCTTGCCGTTCGTATCTGCTATCATTCCTAGTCTGTGCGCTCATGCGGGCGTGGCGGAATTGGTAGACGCGCCAGATTTAGGTTCTGGTGGGATTCCCGTGAAGGTTCGAGTCCTTTCGCCCGCACCATCGCACTTGCGTCGGCCCTGGCCGTCGCGACACTTTGTTGCATAAAGGTACCAGCACCTCAGATAAGCTGGGCAGTATGAGGAGGAACGTGTTGAACATCACCGCTTCTGACGTCAAGGACGCTAAGCTCACCGCTACGGTCACCATCCCGGCCGCCGACGTCGACGCCGCGATCAAGAAGGCTTACAAGGACACCGCCAAGAAGTACCGCTTCCCGGGCTTCCGTGCCGGCAAGGCCCCCCGTCCGGTCATCGACTCCGCTCTTGGCGCCGAGGCTACCCTCGCTCAGGCCACCAACGACCTGATCGCCGCCAACGAGCCCGCCGTCCTCAACGAGCTGGACATCGTCCCCACCAAGAACGGTGACTACAAGGAGCTCGACCTCGCCAAGGATCACGAGGACTACACCTACACCGTCGAGTTCTCCCTGCGTCCCGCTGCCGAGCTCTCCTCCTTCGACGCTGTCGAGATCGAGATGCCCCCTGCAGAGGTCACCGAGTCCGAGATCAACAACCAGGTCGAGATGCTCCTCAACTACCGTGCCACCTTCGAGGACGTCGAGGGTCGCGCCGTCGAGGCCGAGGACTACGTCACCGTCGACCTCAAGGCCGTCGAGAACGCCGACAACTTTGCCGCCGAGGGCCGCATGCTCATCGCCGGTAGCGACAGCAACCCCAAGGAGTTCAACGAGGCCCTGATTGGCGCTAACGTTGACGACGTCAAGACCGTCACCTGGACCGACGAGGTCGAGGAGGGCGAGGAGGCCGAGACCCACACCGTCGAGGTCACCGTCAAGGGCATCAAGGTCCGCAACACCCCGGAGCTCACCGATGAGCTCGTCAAGTCCGACTTTGGCTTCGACAGCATCGACGCTATGCGCGACGCCATCAAGATCGAGATCGAGCAGGACAAGGCTTCCCGCCTCCCGGCCGAGAAGGAGAACCGTTGCGTCTCCGCTCTCGCCGAGCGCCTGCAGCTCGACGAGATGGACGCCGACTACGAGCAGTCCGTCTTTGAGGAGCTTGGCCAGAACTTCCTGTCCAACCTCGCTGCCCGTGGCATGACGCTGGACACCTGGCTGCCCGCTTCCGGCCTGACCATGGAGCAGTTCATCGGCGACCTGCACAAGCAGGCCAACGACGTTGCCCGTGAGTCCCTGGCGCTCGACGCCCTCGCTCGTGAGCTCAAGATTGAGGTTACCGAGGACGACATCAACGCCGAGTTCGAGAAGGCCGGCGTCAAGGACGTCGAGGCTTCCAAGGCCGAGTTCATCGCCGATGGCCGCATGCCTGCCGTCCGCGAGTCCATCCGTCGCTCCAAGGCTGTCGACCACCTGGTCGAGAACGCCAAGGTGACCGAGGTCGACGAGACCGCCAAGGACGCCGAGTAATTCTCGCCACCTTGCCCGCGAGCGCATGCGTGTGCCCGTGATGGGGTAAAGTTATACACCGGTTATCCGGTTGCTTCGTACGGTGCCAGCCAATGCATAGCATGCGGGCACCGTACGTTTATCTAGAACCAATTTGGTCCGCAAGAGAGAAATGGAGATGCGTATGATCGCTAAGTTCGATTCCGCCCTCGTGCCATACGTTATCGAGCAGACGCCGCGCGGCGAGCGCAGCTACGATATCTATTCGCGCCTGCTCAACGACCGCATCATCTTCTTGGGCGAGGAGATCAACTCCGTCAGCGCCAACCTGGTCGTTGCCCAGCTGCTGCATCTTGAGAGCCAAGATGCCGAGAAGGATATCTCGCTCTACATCAATTCGCCCGGTGGCGAGGTCTACTCCGGCCTGGCGATTCTTGACACTATGAACTTCATTAAGCCGCAGGTCTCGACCATTTGCGTCGGTATGGCCGCGTCTATGGCAGCCGTGCTGCTTTCGGCCGGCGCCAAGGGCAAGCGCTTCTGCCTGCCGCACTCCAAGGTCATGATTCACCAGCCCAGCGGCGGTGCCCAGGGTCAGCAGACCGAGATCGAGATCGTGGCCGAGGAGATCAAGAAGACTCGCCGCGAGCTCAACCAGATCCTGTCCGACGCCTCGGGCCAGCCCATCGAGAAGGTCCAGGCCGACACCGAGCGCGACAACTACCTCACGGCTGCCGAGGCCCTTGACTACGGTCTAATCGACCGCATCGTCACCTCGCGCGATCTCGCCGCGAAGGACGCCTAGGATGGCAGGTAACATGCAGGACAACTTTGACGAGAACGGCAACCCCATCCGCTGCTCCTTTTGCGGAAAAGAGCAGGGCCAGGTTCGTCGCCTCGTAAAGGGCCCGACCAACATCTTTATCTGTGACGAGTGCGTCGCCGCCTGCTCCGAGATCCTTGAGGAGTCGCTTGCTTCGGACTTTATGGACGCTGCCCGCAACGGCAAACTGCCGGGCTTCCTCAACGACCATGGTCAGGCTGCCGGTCAGCCTGCTGTAGATCCTGAGGCCGAGGGTTTTGAGCTGGAGGACGACGCTCGCCAGGTCATCACGCATGTGCCGACGCCGCACGAGATCTATGACGAACTTTCGGCTTATGTCATGGGCCAGGAGGACGCCAAGCGCGCCATGTCGGTGGCCGTGTACAACCACTATCGCCGCGTGATTGAGGGCGGCGCCGCGGTGTCTGCCTTTGACGACGGCTTGGACTCGCAGCTCGACGATGATATGGACGAGGTGGAGCTCGCCAAGTCCAACATCTTGCTGCTCGGTCCCACCGGTACCGGTAAGACCCTGCTGGCCCAGACGCTCGCGCGCATCCTCGAGGTGCCGTTTGCCATCGCCGACGCTACCGCGCTTACCGAGGCCGGCTACGTGGGCGAGGACGTGGAGAACATCCTGCTCAAGCTCATCAATGCTGCCGATGGCGATATCGAGCGCGCACAGGTGGGCATTATCTACGTGGACGAGATCGACAAGATCGCCCGCAAGGCCGAGAACCTCTCCATCACCCGCGATGTTTCGGGCGAGGGCGTTCAACAGGCGCTGCTTAAGATTCTTGAGGGTACGGTGGCCAGCGTTCCGCCCACCGGCGGCCGCAAGCATCCCCAGCAGGAGCTGCTGCAGATCGATACGACCAACATCCTGTTCATCTGTGGTGGTGCCTTTGTGGGTCTGGACAAGATCATCGCCGATCGCGTGGGCAACAAGGGCGTGGGCTTTAACTCTGAGATCGCCGGCCCCACCTCGGTCGACGAGAACGACCTGCTGCGTCAGGTGCTCCCGCAGGACCTCAACGCCTTTGGCATGATCCCCGAGTTCGTGGGCCGTACGCCCGTCGTCACCCAGACGCAGGCGCTCGACGAGGACGACCTGGTGTCGATCCTGACCGAGCCCAAGAACGCCGTGGTGCGCCAGTACCGCAAAATGTTCCAGCTCGAGGACGTTGAGCTTGAGTTTGAGGACGCCGCCCTGCACGAGATCGCCCGTATGGCGCTTGCCCGCAAGACCGGCGCCCGCGGCCTGCGTTCCATCTGCGAGGACGTGCTGCAGCAGACGATGTTCGACCTGCCCAGCGAGGAGGGCGTCACCAAGGTCGTCGTGACCGAAGCTTCCGTAAAGGGCGAAGAACAGCCCCAACGCATCTACGGGTAAATAGCTTGAATCCAGGCCCCGCGGCAACCACCGCGGGGCCTGCCATTTAGGGACAGGTTTATTTTGGTCGGTTTTATATGGGCAAATGTCGTTTCCCCTGATAAAACCTACCAAAATAAACCTGTCCCTTTTCGGCAGGTATGCCTGTGCTATTCTGTGAGATTGTCAAGTTAGTACCTTCAGACTGAAGTAATCGATACCTAAGGCGTGTCCGCCTGCTTGGTTTTCGTAGATTCCGCACGAGCCGAAGAGCACTAAATGTGCTCTTCGTGCGAGCCAGGACCTGACCGAGCGAAAACCAAGCAGGCGGACACGCCGACGGGCAAGGGAGAAATATATGGAAGAGATGCCCAAGAACTACGATCCGTCGACCAACGAACCGGCGATCTTGCAGAAGTGGCTCGACGGCGGCTACTACAAGCGCCGTGAGGGCGTGGGCGACTGCACCGTCACCATTCCGCCTCCCAACGTTACCGGCAAGCTTCACATGGGTCACGCTACCGACGACTCCATCCAGGACGCCATCATTCGTATGGCCCGCATGCGCGGCAAGTCCACGCGCTGGGTGCTCGGAACCGATCACGCCGGTATCGCCACGCAGACCAAGGTCGACAAGAAGCTCAAGAGCGAGGGCATCAGCCGCCTGGAGATCGGTCGCGATAAGTTTGTCGACGCCTGCTGGGACTGGACCCACGAGTACGGCGGCATCATCGTCGAGCAGATCAAGCGCATGGGTTGCTCCGTCGACTTCGACAACGAGCGCTTCACCATGGACGAGGATTACGCACAGGCCGTGCGCAAGGTCTTCTGCGATTGGTACCACGACGGCCTGATCTACCGTGGCAAGCGTATCGTTAACTGGTGCCCCAACTGCACCACCGCCATCTCGGATGACGAGGCCGAATATAAGGACGAGAAGGGCCACCTGTGGCACCTGCGCTACCCGCTGACTGAGCCGGTCAACGGCCAGGATTACATCGTCGTCGCCACCACTCGCCCCGAGACCATGCTCGGCGACACGGGCGTCGCTGTCTCCCCGAAGGACCCCGAGAAGGCCGCCTTTGTGGGTAAGACCGTCAAGCTCCCCATCGTCGACCGCGAGATCCCCATCTTTGAGGATTGGCATGTCGACGCCAATTTCGGCTCTGGCTTTGTCAAGGTCACGCCGGCCCACGACCCCAACGATTACGCTATGGGCCAGGCCCACGACCTGCCGCAGATCAACATCTTTGACGAGCACGCGGTGGTCGTCGAGGGCTATGGCGAGTTCACCGGCATGAACCGCGACGAGTGCCGCGAGGCCGTCATCAAGTGGTTCGACGAGCACGGCCTGCTCGACCACGTCGAGGACCTCGATCACTCCGTCATGCACTGCTACCGCTGCGACGCTGCGCTTGAGCCGTGGCTGTCCGAGCAGTGGTTTGTGGCCGTTGACAAGCTCAAGGGGCCGGCGCTTGATGCCGTTAACTCCGGTAAGGTTACCTTCCACCCCGCGCGCTGGACGCAGACCTACACTACCTGGATGGAAAACCTCAAGGACTGGTGCATCAGCCGTCAGCTGTGGTGGGGCCATCGCATCCCCGTGTTCTACTGCGAGGACTGCGGCTGGGAGGACGCCCTTACCGAGGACACCGATGTGTGCCCCAAGTGCGGCGGGCATCACGTGCATCAGGACGAGAACGTGCTGGACACCTGGTTCAGCTCGCAGCTGTGGACCTTTGCCACGCAGGGCTGGCCGCAAAAGCCGGAGCTGCTCGAGGGACATCACCCCACGACGGCGCTCGTCACCGCGCGCGACATCATCGCGCTGTGGGTCGCCCGCATGGTCATGAGCTCGCTGTACTTCTTGGACGAGGTGCCGTTTAAGGACGTCGTCATCTACCCGACGATCCTTGCCAAGGACGGCAGCCGCATGTCCAAGTCCAAGGGCAACGGCGTTGACCCCATGGACCTCATTGGCATGTACGGTGCCGATGCCATGCGTTACAACCTGCTTACGCTGTGCACCAACAACCAGGACGTCAAGTTTGACGCGAACATCGACAAGAAGACCAAGAAGCTCATCGACAGCCCGCGTACCGACCAGGCTAAGTCGTTTGTGACCAAGATCTGGAACGCCAGCCGCTTCCTGCTCATGAACATGGAGGGCTACACGCCCGGCGAGCCCGTCGTGGAGACGCCGGCCGACGCCTGGATGTTCAGCCGCCTGGCCAAGGCCGTTAAGATGGTCACCGAGGGCATCGAGAACTATACGTTTGGCGACATGGCCCGCGGCGTGCAGCAGTTCTTCTGGAACGAGGTCTGCGACTGGTACGTCGAGGTCACCAAGGCCCGCCTGAAGGGCGAGGGCCGTCTGCAGGCTCAGCGCAACCTGATTTTTGTGCTCGACACCTCCATTCGCCTGATGCACCCGCTTATGCCGTTTGTCACCGAGGAGATCTGGGACAACATGCCGGCGAGCGTGCTCGACCTGGACGCCGAGGGCAACGTGGACCGCGCCGAGGCGCTCATGATCGCCAAGTGGCCGGAGCCCGCCGACTACGCTAAGTATGTTAACGAGGACGCCGAGCGCGCGTTTGAGCTGTGCCGCGCCGTCGTTTCCGCCGCCCGCGCCACGCGTTCGCGTTACCGCTTGAGCCCCAAGGCCGAGCTCGACGTGGTCGTGCGCGCCGGTGCCGAGGACATCGAGAAGCTCGAGAGCCTGCGCTCGACCATCGAGCCGCTGGCAAACACCGCCTCGCTGGTCATGGGTACCGACGTTGAGAAGCCGGCCGCGAGCATCGCCGTGGTCGACAGCGGCGTCGAGGTCTTTGTGGTGCTCGAGGGCAAGGTTGACCTTTCGGCCGAGAAGGCGCGTCTTGAGAAGGAGATCGCCGCGGCTCAGAAGGAGCTCGCCGGTTGCGAGAAGACGCTCGCCAACGAGGGCTTTGTGGCCAAGGCCGCGCCTGCGGTGGTTCAGAAGAAGAGGGACCGTGCAGCTGAGCTCAAGGAGATCCTGGCGGCGTTGAACTCGCAGGTTGCTGACTTCTCGTAGTTCTTACTGAGGGGCGCGTCCCGACGCTTTGCTCTCCGCTGCGGACAGTCCTGCGCAAGACGGACAGCACATTAAGTGCTGTCCTTTGCGTGCGGAACTTGCGGCGAGCAAAGCGTCGGGCCGCTCCTAGTTCGTTTACGTGGTTGTTTGCATCTGGCGTGTTGGGGCCACTGGGTTGTGGCCTTGATCTTGCTGCAATCGGGTAAAGGCTGAAATTGTCAACGTGAGGGGCTCATTCTTTTTGGTAGGCCTCTTTTTCTGTTATGGGGGACTTTGGGTTATGGCTAAGCGTTCTGGGTCGTATGTCGTTCCTTTCTCGTTTGAGTTGCTTTCGTTTGGTGAGGCTGTTGCTTTGGCTGCTGATACGGGGCGGATTTCTGGGGATGCTGGTCCTCTGCTCGAGACGGTTGTCGATATGCTCGATGAGCTGGGGCGTCCGGACGAGTACTTTGATTGCATTCAGGTTGCCGGTACCAATGGCAAGACTTCGACGACGCGTTTTTCGGCTGCTATCCTTCGCGGCGAGGGGCTCAAGACCGCGCTGTATACGTCGCCGCAGCTGGTGCGCTATCCCGAGCGCATGGAGGTTGACGGGCGCGTTGTGAACGACGAGGCCTTTGCCCGTGGCGTTTCTGCTGCTGTTGAGGCGGGGCGTCGCGTGAATGCGCACCGTGTGGCGGCGGGGGAGCGCGCCTATACCATCACGCCGTTTGACTTGCTGACGGCTGCTGCGCTTGTGGTGTTTGCCGAGGCCTCGGTGGATGTTGCCGTGCTCGAGGTTGGCATGGGCGGGCGTTGGGACGCCACGAGTGCGACCGATCCCGTCGCCGTTGCCATTACGGGCATTGGGCTCGATCACACACGTATTTTGGGTGATACGCTCGAGGCCATTGCGGGGGAGAAGGCTGCGGTCATTAAGCCCAGACGCCTGGTTGTGCTGGGCGAGGGCACGCACGAGGCGAGTGTTCAGCGCGTGATGGATGCCCGTTGTCGCGAGTGCGGCGTAGTACCGCTCGTGGTGAACCATGCCACTACCAAAGTGCCGGAGCACGTGGGCGATACAGTGGAGTTTAGCTGCACTACGCCGCGTGCCATCTATACGTCTAGCATGGTTAAGCCGGCGTATCAGCCGCAGAATGCTGCGTGCGCGATTATGCTGTGCGAGGGGTATCTGGGTCACGAGCTCGATCATGACAAGCTCGATGCGTCGCTCATGGGCTGCCCCACGCCGGGCCGATTTGATGTGCTGGGCACCGATCCGCTCAAGCTGATCGACGCCTGCCATAACCCTCAGAGCTGCGAGAACTTTGTGAGCGCTCTGGACGAGATCGATCCGTGCGTGGAGAATCGCCCCACGCTGCTGTGCGCTGCGCTGGCTGACAAGGACGTGGCAGGCATCGTCGACGTGTTGATCCCGGCTTTCCCGCGCGTGGTTGTGACCCAGACCGATTCCGATCGCGCCCTGCCGGCGGAGGAGCTCGCCGCCCTTGTGGACGCCGATAAACTCGCGGGCGTGTACGCGAGCGTGCCCGAGGCCCTTGCAGCTTTCAAGGCCGCGGGCGAGTCCTTCGTAGCAGCCGGCACCATCACCCTAGCCGGCGAAGTAGCCGGTCTGCTGCGCTAACCCATCCCCTCATCAGTTGCGGTGAAATACGGACTGTTTTACAAGCCAGAAGCCTCAAACAGTCCGTATATCACCGCAACTCAAAAGCAGCCAATTTGGGACGGGGCTTTTTTAGCTGCCCTGTACCCCGAGTTGACTCGCTTGTCACGAAATGGGCCTATCTACTACGTTTGACAGGTTACCCTCGACCACACGGAAAATCGTGAAATCAAAACCGCAGGTAAAAGGCTTGCCAGTTTTCAAAAAAGACCCGCATGGTCGACCCATGCGGGTTAAACGTAGTAGATAGCCCGTTTTTGTGGCGCGACGTAATCGCAATGTGACAAAGGGGCTGTCCCTTTGTCACATTGGCTGGTCTAGGCGGAGCGGGTCGTGGGGGTAGGCGTTGAGAATCTCGACGCCGTTCTCGGTCACCAGGGCTAGGTCCTCGATGCGGACGCCGGTGCGGCCGGGGAGGTATATGCCCGGCTCGATGGAGAACGTCATGCCCGGCTCGATGGAGAACGTCATGCCCGGCTCTACGACCTGCTCGTTGACGAGTGAAACGTCGCCCGGCTCGTGGTCCTGCAGGCCGATCGAGTGTCCCAGGCGGTGCGTAAAGTACTTGCCGTAGCCAGCGTCCTCAATCACGTCGCGCGCGGCGCGGTCCAGGTCGCACATGCGCACGCCCGGTGCGATGAGCACCTCGGCGGCCTCGTTGGCGCGGCGCACGATGTCGTAGATGCGCGCCGTCTCCTCGTCCGGCTCGCCCCAAAAGAACGTGCGCGTCATGTCCGAGCAGTAGTTGCAGTGGCGTCCGCCAATGTCGAACAGTACCACGTCGCCACGCTTGAGCACGGTGTCGTCGGGCTCGTGATGCGGGTCGCCGGCGTTGGCGCCAAAGCTCACGATGGGCGGAAAGCTAAAGCCCTCGCAGCCGTGCTTGCGATACAGACCGAGCATCTGGTCGGCAATTTCGCGCTCCGTCACGCCCTCGTGAACGAGTTTGATGGCGTCGGCCATCACGGCGTCGTTGTCGGCCGAGGACGCGCGCATCAGCTCCTGCTCGGCGGCATCCTTGTAGGTGCGTGCGGCGGTGACGGCAAAGTCGCCCAGGAAAAACTCGCTGGCGGCGTGGCGCTCCATGAGCGGCATCAAAAAGCCGGAGCGCATGACGGTGTCGATGCCGAGCGGTTTGGTCGGGTCGATCTCACGCGCGATGGCGTCGGCCACGACATCGGTGTCGGTGTGGTAGGCAACGCGGGCATTGTCATACTCGGGCAGCTGGTGCAGCGCGTTGACCAAGATCACGGGCTCGTTGCCGCGTGCAAGCAGCACGCCGCAAAAACGCTCGAACATATCGGCATAAAAGCCTGTCAGGTAATAAATCGACCACGGGTCGTTTACGAGCAGCTGCGCGCCGGGGTGTTGAGCCTCGAGCGCATCGAGCACGCGCGCCACACGCTGGTCATTGACATGTGCCATGAATCATCCTTTCGCTAGGGTGCCACCATGGTATCCCAAGCCCGGCACATAGGGACGTTCCTTTTATGCCGGCACTTTGGGACACTCCTTTGCATCCCATGCGGCCCTCATAAGTTGCGGTGAAATACGGACTGTTTAGCGGCCTGAAGCCATAAAACAGTCCGTATTTCACCGCAACTTATGAGGGCAGGGTGGATGGCGGGGTAGCTAAATGAGCCCCGTCCTCAATTAGCTGCTTAGGCTGGGTCGATGTCCATGCTGGCGATTAGGTTGATGTTGGTGTCTAGGAGGTTCTCTAGCACGATGTCGCCCATGCGGATGGGGGCGTTGACGACTAGGCCTCGGATGAGGTTCATGGCTTGGGCGTGGAGTGCCAGAGGGATGGCCTCAGCCGTGCGCACAGGCAGCAGCCTCTCGTCGCCGCCGGAGACGGCCACGGTCGTCGTGAGTACGCGCATGGGGCAGGTGAGCTCCTGATGTGCGAATTTATCGCCGCGCGGGCAGCTGTTGCCGGTCACGGAGCGCACCTCTACCACGGCGCCGTCTGCGTCACGTTCTACCTCTACAGTCAGGAGGCATTCGGATGGGCAGGTGGTGCAGTTGAACTGCAGCGTTTCGATCGCGTTTATGCTCATGGCCTTACGCCTCCTCAACGGGATCGACGGACAGGACAATCTGGCTAACACCCAGGTCGAGTGCGCGCTGAATCGCCTTTGCCGGTAGCGGGAAACTTTCCATGACGCTCGGTTTAAACGGGCGGACCTTGCCTGCAAACAGTTCTTCGTCGCCTGCCAGAATGCGCACGCGGGCGGCGTCGACCGGTCGGCGCACGCGGAAGTTGAGTTTGGTGAGCGCCACAGCTGTAATACGTCCCGGCAGTGCGTAGCCCGCAATACCGGCGGGGGAGACCGTAAGCTGACAGCCCGGGCCCGCAGCGCCTGCATTGGCCCCAGCACCACGGCCCAGTGCGTACGCCGCCGCAGCCGCACCGGCACGCTCGGACTCGGTCGTCACGTTGTCGGCCAGGTTGTGCACGTGCAGCACGTTGCCGCAGGCAAAGATGCCAGGCACGCCCGTTTGCAAGCTTTGGTCCACCACGGCGCCGCGCGTGCGCGGGTCAAGCTCAACGCCCGCGCCCACCGAAAGCTCGTTCTCGGGAATCAGGCCTGTCTCTTATACACATCTGAC
>URHQ01000031.1 GCA_900547655.1 uncultured Collinsella sp. | reverse complement strand
ATGTCATGCGGACTCCAAACCGGACCTGATGGTCCAACTTTTTGTCCGCAGTCCCGTCGCACCAATCATACCAGTCAAAAAAGCCCCGTCCCAAAAAGACAACTTAGCCAAGGACACGGGCCATACGTGTCTTGAACTCGGACAGGAAGCGCGGAGCATCCACGGTCAGTGCCACAAGCGCGCTCTTGTCCGGATCGGACAGGCGACGCTCATCGCAGATGGTGCGACCGCGGTACTCGCCCAGCAGATCAACACGCAGGTTGCAGCCGAGCGCACCTACGAGCGTGGGGTCGATCGCCACGGCAACGGCCAGCGGATCGTGCAGCGCACAACCACCCAGGTAGGGTGCGTTCATCTCGTACGAGCCAATGTAGTGCTCGACCATGCTCGCAAATGCGCAGCCCGCCATGGTGCCCGAGCCCGTCCAGCCGGCAATGTCGCGGCGTGTGAGCACCACGCGATGCGTCACGTCCAGACCCACCATGGTGAGCTTACGGCCCGAGCGCAGCACCGCGTCGGCTGCCTCGGGGTCGCTCGCCATGTTGGCCTCGGCGCCCGCGCTCACGTTACCGGGCACGGTAAGGGCGCCGCCCATCACGACCACGCGGCCAATGGACATCATCGCCGCCGCATCGCGCTCCAGGGCGAGCGCCAGGTTGGAGAGCGGGCCAGTCGCTACGTAGACCAGATCGGGACCATAGGTGCGCGCGGCATCGATCAGATAATCGACCGCAGCGTTGCCGTCGGCCGAGGTCGCCCCCACCGGCTCGTAGGGCGACGCGGGCACGCTCGCGCCGCCGATGCCGTTCTTGCCGTGAATGAGCGCGGTGGACGCCGGCGGCGTATAGGGCTCAGTCGCCTGCAGAGGACGGTCGGCACCCAGGTACACCGGCACCTCGGGGCGACCCAGCAGATCGAGCACCGCCAGGCAATTGTGCGCCGATTGCTCGACGCGCACGTTGCCAAAGCACGTGGTGATGCCCACGAGCTCCACCTCGGGGCTCGCGATGGCATAGGCCAGCGCCATCGCATCGTCCACACCCATATCCAGATCAAGGATCAGCTTCTTGATTGCCATTGTTCTACTCCGCTTCTCCGTCTTTATCGTTTAACCAAACCAATGTTCAACTTCGGCGCGCGTGGGAATCGATTGCTGAGCGCCCAGGCGCGACACCGTCACTGCCGAGGCGCGAGCACCCGCGGCCATGCACTCAAAGAGCGGCAAGCCCTCTAGGCGAGCCGCCGCCAACGCGCCGATAAACGTATCGCCGGCAGCCGTGGTATCGACTACCGCGCTCGAAAGTGCCGGCATGCGCAGCAGCTCACCGCCATCGCCGAGCGTAACCGAGCCGGCGCCGCCCAGCGTGATGACCGCGGCGCCGGCGCCCTTAGCAAGCAGGGCATTGAGCGCGGCGGCGCAGCTCCCATCGTCCTTGGGCAGGATACCCGTTAGCACCTGACACTCGGTCTCGTTGGGGCAGACCAAGTCGACCGCAGGCCAGACCTCCGCAGGCAACTCACAAGCAGGCGCTGGATTAAAGACCGTATAGAACCCCAGCTCGTGAGCGCAAACAAGCGCCTCGGCCGTCGCCGCAAGGTCACATTCGCCCTGGGCGATAAAGACGCTTCCGGCAGCCGGGGCAATCTTGCTGGCATCGCCGTCGAGTTCATCGGCCACCAAACGCCTTAGCGTGCGGGCAACGTCCTCGCCCGCAAGCGCATGGTTGGCGCCCGGTGACAGCACGATGCGGTTGTCGCCCTCGCAGCGAATGATGGTCGCCGTTCCCGTCTCTACGTCATCGCGATGCGCTACAAAGTCACAGTCCACGCCAGCATCTTGGAGCCCCGCCACGAGCGACGTGCCAAATGCGTCGCAGCCGACCGCGCCGATCATGTGCGTGCACGCGCCCATACGCGCGGCAGCTACGGCCTGATTGGCGCCCTTGCCGCCGGCATTGCTGATAAATCCGCTGCCGCCGACGGTCTCGCCCGCACGCGGCATGCGCTCGCACGCCACCGAAAGGTCCATGTTCATGCTGCCGAACACCGCAACGATACCGCAATCTGCCATGGAAACCTCCTCGTCCGCGGGCTCTGCGCCCGCTGTTGGCCGTCAATCGTGCGCTCTCGCGCCTCTATAACTTTAGTTCACTTTGATGTGGACGCGCACTTGAGCTTGCGGCGGCAGCAAGCATTCACAGGAGCAGGCGGTTACAATGAAAACGTGCTGATTATTCTCGTCATTGGATGATGTTTTATGGAACAATTCCCGCGATCGAGCTCGCGCAGCTCACGCCACGCGAGCGATCAACGAGCGCCGCACGAACGTTCGCGCGCTAGCCGACAAGCCACCGAGCCGAGCCGTGCCGCAGGCTCTCATCGCGTGCCCGCCAACAAGGGCGCCCGCACCAACGGCGCCGCAAAAGAACAAGCACCCACGCGCCCCAAATCTCGCTATATCCCCGCCCTCGACGGCCTGCGCACGCTTGCCGTCGTCGCAGTGGTGCTCTATCACCTCAACCTCACATGGGCTCAGGGCGGCCTGCTCGGCGTCACGATCTTCTTTGTGCTTTCGGGCTATCTGATCACGCGCCTGCTGCTCAACGAAGTCGCTAAGACCGGCCGCATCGACCTTAAGAGCTTCTGGATTCGCCGCATCCGTCGCCTGGTCCCCGCCGTGGTAACGGTAGTGTTCGTGACCTGCGCGCTGTGCACCATCTTTAACCACGTGATGCTCACCAAGATGCGCCCCGACATCCTGCCGTCGCTGTTGTTCTTCAACAACTGGTGGCAGATTGCCCAAAACGTCTCGTACTTCAATGCCCTGGGCGATCCCTCGCCGCTCACGCATTTTTGGTCGCTTGCCATCGAGGAACAGTTCTACCTGATTTGGCCGCCACTGCTGTTTGCCATGGTATCCATGCATGTGAGCAAGCCCAACACGCGCCGCGTCGTTCTGGGCCTTGCCGCGGTATCTGCCCTCGCCATGATGGTGCTTTACAACCCTACCGCCGACCCCAGCCGCGTGTACTACGGCACCGACACCCGCGTGTTCTCGCTGCTGCTGGGTGCCTGGATGGCCTTTATCCCCGATCGCGACCTGGCGCCGGCGCGTCTCGCTCATCGTTTGGGCCTCAATCGCCTGGCTGGCGCCGCCAAGCACGGCAAGAACGCCGAGGGCAAGCCTGGCGAGAAGGTCGACGAATCAGCCGATACCGCCCCGGCACAGCCGAGCGCCCTCGTGCGCTTTTGGTCCTCGCCCACATCCATCGATGTGTTGGGCGTCGTGGGTCTGGTTGGCCTTGCCGCCATGGTCGCGCTCACCAACGGCTACACCGCGTTTCAGTATCGCGGCGGCACGCTGTTATGCTCCATCCTCACGCTCATGGTCATCGCGGCCTGCGTGCAGCCCCAGGGAATGGTTGCCCGCGCGCTGTCCGCCGATCCGCTCGTGTGGGTTGGCAAGCGCTCGTACAGTATCTACCTGTGGCACTATCCGCTGCTGCTGCTTATGAACCCGGTCGCCAACATCAGCGATACGCCCTGGTGGCAGTACATCTTGCAGGTACTTGTGGTGGTCGCCGTAGCCGAGTGCTCCTATCGCTTTATCGAAACGCCGTTTAGGAAGGGCGCCTTCGGCCGCACCGTTTCCGAGCTCCGCGAAGGCACCACCACGCCCGCAAGCTGGGTGCGCGCGCATATTCCCGTGTGCGCCGTTTGCGGCGTCGTGTTTGTCGTGGCGCTGGGTGGCCTGGTCTTTGTGCCCGACACATCCGCGCTGAGCGGCGAGGGCGCCGAAATCCTAAACAAGGAAGCCAAAAATGCAAAACCCCAGGACCAGCAGGCGGCCGATGACACCGACAAGGACAACGACGGCTTCCCCGACGGATCATACGACCTGCTGATGATCGGCGACTCCGTGTCGCTGCGCGCCGTCGATTCCTTTGACGGCGTGTTCCCCCACAGTCACATCGATGCCGAAAAGGGCCGTCAGTTTGATGCGGGCCGCGCGACATTTGAGGGCTATATCCAGCAGAACCTTGCCGGCAAGATCGTGGTCTTTGCCCTGGGTACCAACGGCCTAGTGACCGATGCCCAGATTGACGCCATCATGGCCGATGCCGGCGAGCAGCGTATTGTCGTGTTTGTAAACACGCGTAGCCCGCAGCCGTGGGTCGGGTCCACGAACCAGGCCATCGCCAACGCCGCCACGCGCTACAAGAATGTACGCGTTATCGACTGGTACGGATATAGTGCCAACCGCAATGATCTGTTCGATGGCGATGGCACGCACCTCTCGAACGCGGGTGTGACCGAGTACCTTAAGCTCATCCACGATGCCGTCAAGAAGGACCTGCCCGTGCATCCCGAGGATCACGTTAACGATCCGCAGCCGGCGGCTGTCAAATCCGCCACCGATGCGCTCGTCAACGCCCTCGCCTACAAGCCACACAAGCTGGGCACCGACAAGTAACGCGCAGCCAAATCTGCTTACACCCGCAGGGGGCGTCGGCCACGGCCGACGCCCCCTGCGGCAGTTAGGGACGCTCCTTTTGTACCGGCACTTGGAGGCACTCCTGGCGCAGCCGATGAAGACCTCTACGGATGAATTCCAAGCCGCTCCGCCGCTCCAGACATCGTTTCCGCGCCTCGCGTCTGCCCCAAACAATCAAAACAAGCCTTTTTCGCCGCAGCCTCAAAGGTCTGTGGGCAAAAAAGGGCAAATATGAGTACTGGTACCATTTTAGTAGCAGGCAAAACAACCCAAAATGACGTCCGAGCGGCCCCTAGAACCCCCTAAAGCAGCCAACCTGACTGGTTTAAGGCGTATTGGCGCCAATTTTAATGGACATACTATAAGTTATGTTCATTATCTTCTTCGATGTAAATGCTATTCACTTAGCAACAGTACTCATATTTGGCATTTTTTGCCCACTGCCATACAACTAACACCCTATAGCAGACGGAAAACAGGCCGCAGCCCATCGCTGCGACCTGTTCGGAAGCAAAAGTGGGCGTTAAGCGCTGTAGCCCATCGCCTGCAGAACAAACATGACGACCGTCAGCACCGTAATCACACCGATAGTCGCCCAGGTGAGCACATTCCACACGCGGCCGTTGCGGTTGGCGCCCATAATGTGTCGATCGGCGGCAATAAGCACCTGGAACACCAGGACCACAGGCAAAAGCACGCCGTTGATGACCTGCGAGGTCATCATAATCTGGAACAGGTCGACGCCGGGCATGAGCACCAGCACGGCAGAGATGCCGATGATGGCCGTAATAATGCCGCGATAGACCGGGGCCTCGTCCCAGCTGCGATCGGCACCGCGCTCCCAGCCAAATGCCTCACAGATTGCACTCGATGTAACGCCCGGCAGCACGCAAGCGGCCAAGAAGCTCGCCGCGACCAGGCCCGAGGCAAACAGTACCGTGGACCACTGACCCGCAATAGGCTCCAGCGCGCGGGCAGCATCGGCAGCATCGCTAATCTGAATGCCCGCCGGGAACAACACCGTACCGGTCGTGATGATAATAAAGCCGGCAATGACATCGGCAGCAAGCGAGCCGCTCACGGTATCGATGCGCTGCAGCACGATATCGTCCTCGCCCGCGTTCTTATCGACCACGTTGTTCTGCGCCAAGAAAATCATCCACGGCGCGATGGTGGTACCGATCGTCGCGACCACGAGCGACACGTAGCTGGGGTCATTTTGAATGTTAGGCACGACCAGGTCGACCGCGACCTCACCCCAGTTGGGGCCAGCCATAAACGCGGCGACAATATAGGTCACGAAGACGCAGCTTACCAGCAGCAGAATCTTCTCAATGCGCTGGAAACTACCCGACATGGTAAGCATCCACACCAGCAGCGCCACCAACGGCACCGAGATGCTCGCCGGCACGCCAAAGAGAGCAAGGCCGCTGGCGATACCCGCAAACTCCGAAATGGTCACGGCCGTGTTGGCGATCAGCAGCGCCGCCATGGCCAGCACGCTCCTGCGCACGCCAAAGCGCTCGCGGATGAGCGAGGCCAAGCCCTTGCCTGTGACGCAGCCACAACGCGCCGCAGTCTCCTGCGTCACGATGAGCAGCACGGTCATGACGGGAAGCATCCACAGCATCTTGTAGCCATAGCTGGCACCGGCGCTGGAATACGTGGCGATGCCGCCGGCGTCATTGCCCGAAAGCGCCGCCAGAAGGCCAGGGCCCATGGCTCCAAAGATGGCCGCGATGGTCAGCTTTTGTTTGGTGCTCGCCTTTTGCTTCGTGTTTTGCACGCGACCACCTAACCCATGACCGACATGGTGAGCAGCACTGCGGCGATGCAGTACGCCACGCATGAGATCATGACGGCAATGACGTTCATGGCGGTGCCCGACGTATTGAGGTCGTGCTCGTCACGCCAGAACAGCACCATCAGGTAAATCACGGCGCTCATGTTGCCAATCAGACAAACGATGGCCGCGATGTTAAAGCAGCCGGTAAAGAGCTGCTCTTCAAACATGGGCGCGTCGAGGAACGCAGCGGTGCGCACCAGCTGGGCGCACAGGTAGGTCACGAGCGACAGAATCAGGCCCATGCCCGTGCTCTGGAAGAAAAATCCCAGATACGGCTTGGGCTCATCGTCATGGCCGTCGTACTCCAGGAAGTAATTCTTGACGAACGACACCATGCGCGAGGCAGCCAGCAACACGAGCGGCATGGCGCACATGGGGAACACCACCAGATGCGCGGAGCCCAGCGCCGTTCCCAGCACTGTTGCCATGATGCACGAGGCAATGCCCCACACGACAACCCAGTACTGGCGATGCACAAACCAGCTGAGCACATTCGTCGAGTCGTCGGACGCGCTGTCGCCCGAGCCGACGCCTGCGATCTGCAAGTCTTCCTGGTGCTCCTCGGCGATAACGTCCATGGCATCGTCAAAGGTCACGATACCCAGAATATGACGGTTCTCGTCGCAAACGGGGATGGCGACCAGGTCGTACTTGGTCATCTCGTCCGTTACGTCTTCCTGGTCATCGTCGGGCGACACATAAACCAGGTCGCGATAGGCCAGCTGGCCCAGCGTGGCGTCGCGGTCGGCCACGATGAGCGTGCGCAGCGAAAGGACGCCGGTGAGCATACCGCTCGGGTCCTCGGTATAGACGTAGTAGACGCTCTCGAAGTCCTCGTCGAGCTTGCGGATCGCCTCGATGGCGTCACCGACCGTCGCCGTGGCGGGCAGGGAGACAAACTCCGAGGTCATGATGCGACCGGCAGTGTTGTCCTCATAGCCCAGCAGGTTACGAATCGCCTTCTCCTCCTGAACGCCCATCAGGCGCAGAAGCTTCTCGGCCTTCTCGTAATCGAGCTCGTCGATCAGGTCAGCGGCGTCGTCCGGGTCCATCATGGCCAGCATCGACGATGCATCGGTGTCGGACAGGCCCTCGAGCATCTCGGTCATAAGTTCGTCGTCATCGAACTCCGAGATGGCCTCGGCGGCCTGGGCGGTATCGAGTTGCGCGAACACCTGCGCACGCAGGCGCGGATCGAGCTGCTCGATAATGTCGGCAATGTCGGCAGGGTGCAGCTCGCCGAGCGTCTTGTGCGACACCGACAGCTGGATGTTCTTAGTCGAACGGTCGAGCAGGTCCATGTAGGACCAGGCGATGATGTCCTCGCCGAGCGGCTTGCCCAGGTGCTTCATAAAGCTCTCGACGACATGCTCGAGGGCGGGGCTGATCGCGCGCAGCAGACCGCGAGCGCCAACTTCGGCGCCCAGCAGGCGCAGCTGATTTTCGCCCGACATGGAAAACTTGATGTCGTTTACGCGCACGACCTTCATGCCCTGCGTGTCGACAATCTGCTTGTTGAGCACGTCGCGGGCGAGCAAGAGTTCGGTCGGCTGCAGGTACGAAAAACGGATTTCGGTAGCCGGCGACTTAAGGTGCACACCCGTCTCGTCGATACGGTCGACCCATTTGCGCCAGCTGATCATAAACGGCGTCTTGCCGGGTCCGCGGAACGCGAGTGACGTCACGTGCGGAAAAACTTCGCCGGTAGCAATGCCAAAATCGTTCACAACGCCGAGCTTTTCGCCATCGACGTCCAAGACCGGCAGTTTGAGCATCTCACTCAGATAATTCACTGGTGCTCCCCATCATTATCCCTTCGGACTGCGGCCATGCCGGCGCGCCATCCGTGGACTATTAGATATGTGTACGCATGCGCGGGCGGCACGCCGCTCGGCGCTCACACCCCGTACATGCGCAAGAAGCACCTGTATGGGGTCATCGACTGTATGGTCGAGGTTTGGATTTCACCTGCAACCTTTCTCTTGACCCTTGTTATCCGCAGTAACTATAGCATCAGCATCGCGCCGTGGCGCCAAATTTATGCTCCAAACATCGCAGGCATATCAAACGCTGACGCATCCGTGACATAGTCATTGGGGACGTTCTTACATGACTAGTCTGTGGTGTCGTCATCTTCGGCGAGCTGGGGGAACACGGCGTTTTTGGGCATGACGGCCTTCGTCAGCGAGGTGAGCTTTTTGCTCAGCGATGCGTCCGTCTTGACCAGATCGCTCAACGTCACGATTTTGTAGCCGTCGGCAATAAGCCCGTCGATAATCTGCGGCAGCGCCTCGAGCGTCTGCTCGGCGCATTTATCGTTATCGGTCAGCAGCACAATGTTGCCTGGCGTCACCGAATCGAGCACCGTCGAGACCTGCTCGTCGGCACCGTTGAGCAGCCAGTCGCCCGAATCGATATTCCACGAGACCACGGCAGACACCAGGTCCATCGCATCAATCCAGTTTTGCTCGTCAAAGGCTGCGTAGGGAGCACGCAAAAGCATCGTCGACGTTCCGGTCGCGGACTTGATCGCCTCGGTGCCCTTCGAAACCTGCTCGCGCACCGCATCGCGGTCCTGGCCCTTGAGCGATTCGTCTCGGTAGCTGTTGGAGCCGACCTCGCAGCCGGAATCGACAATCGCCTTGGCCGTGGCGGGCGAGGCCTCGGCCGCATCACCCGACAGGAAGAACGTCGCGGTGACGCCCTTTTCCTTGAGCACCTGCAGGATCTGCTTGGTCGCGCCGCTCGGGCCCTCATCAAACGTCAGCGCCACGTACTTTTCGTTGCCCTTGGGCGCCACGCTCGCGCACTCGACCACGCAATCGGTGGCGGGCACGACCTCGCCGCGGTCCTGCGTCTTACCCGATTGCTCGCCGACCCACACCTCAGAGCGACCCTGGATACCCCACGTCTTAACGTACTCGATGGCACCCGTGCCCTCGACCTTGAGCTTGGGCTCGATAACCGTCGCCTGGACCTCGTGCTTCTCATACGTGTCGCGGCCGTCCTTGACCGTCACCTTCTCACCGCCCGTAAGCTCGCGGCTTTTCCACTTGCCCTGTTTTATGCGCTTGCCGTCCACCTTTACCGACAGCTTTTCGCCGCCATGGCGGGTCAGCACGCTGTCGTCAACGGCCAGCAGATCCCCGGCGTCGTAGGTATCGGTCAGCTCCTGGTCGTCGATGAGATTTTGCAGCGTAGAGCCGACGCGCACTGCAGTCTCCTGGCCGTTGAGGACGACATCCACGCTGCGGTTGACATAGCCCACAACGGCGGCGACAAACAGCACGAGCGCGCAGCCCACAGCGATGAGCGCATAGGGCAGGCGAGACGGACGACGGGGCGTGCGGCCGTTGCCGATGCGAGCGCTGCGGTCGCTAAAGCCGCGGCTATGGTTGAGATACATCGCGCCGGGCTTACGGTGACGTTTGCGCTGACCGCTGGGCAGCTGCCCCAGATCGCGGCGCGCCGTCGGACGCGCGCCCGGGCGTCCGTGTGAATATGATCCGTTTTGGCGCATGTGCCCTCCCCCATAAACGCAGCAAGCCGGAGCAACAGGTCTCCGGCTTGCCTCCCATCAATTGGTACGTCGCTATTTGCTGGCTTTCGACGAGCCCCCGCTCGCCTTTTGGTATTCGTCCTTAAAGGCCTTGAACATACCGCGCGTCTTGCCGAGCTGCTTGCCCAACGCGCGACTGCCCTTGTCCACGGCGACCGAACCCTTGTCATCGAGCACCTTGGCGCCCTTCTTGACCTTATCGCCCACCACGACGCTTGCCTCGGCAGCCTTTGCGGCGGCGCCGCCCGAATACCCGAGCGACTTGACCTCGTCCGAAACGATCATCGCGCCGTCCGCATAGCCGCGCAGCATCGTCGGCGGCATCTGCGTGTCGCCCACCAGCACACTCGAGGCAGTGCCGGCGGTCACGTAGAACGTCTGCACGATGCCCGAACGCGGCTTGAACTCCACATCCGAGCAATAGCCGACGACATCGCCCGACTCCGTGCGCACGTCCATGCCAACCCAGATAATGCAATCGTCCAGGTCGATGTCGAGGCGCTTGGCCGCAGCGGTATCGTAGGTGCCCTTGACGTCGTCAACCGCGATGGCGCCCTCATAGACGCCAATGGCATCGAGCGCCACAAATCGGTCGGGGCGCTCGATCATGCCCGCGATATCGGACTGGCGAACCATAAAGCCCACCACACGCGTACCGCCCGGGGTAAAGACCGGAAAGTGAATCTTGCCGAGCTTTTTAGGGCTGCGCGGCGTGCCGTCCTTTTTGGTGCGCTTATCCTCGGTAGGCTTGCGATAGATCTTGGCGCCGACAAAATCCCCGGCGCGCATTATGCCTCGGTCGAAGGCTCCGCGGCCTCAGCGTCGGCCTCGACGGCGTTCTCGACCACGACATCGGCGGCGGGCGTCACGTTACCGCCCGAGATGGCGTCGTTGAGCTGCTCGCGCAGCTGGTCCATGCGCTCGCGGGCAAGGTCAACCTTGGCACGCAGGTCATCGGTCTTGGCGTCGACCATCGGGCCAAAATCGTTGACCGCAGCGCGGGCCTCCTCGGCACCGTGCTCGTAGGTGTCGCGCATGTTATCCCAGGCGTCATTGGCGATATCGGCAGCCATGGCGCGGGTCTCGGCGCCCGAGCGCGGAGCCAGGGCGACGCCGATGATGGCGCCGGCGGCAGCACCGAAGAGCGCACCCGAGATAAAGTTGAAAGTCTTACCCATGTTCATTCCTCTCCTGCGGGCACCTCGGCGCCCACCGTTTGAATGCTGTCCATTATACCCGCAGCACAGCACTTGCCGTCTTGCTCATCTGCGTACGGTAAAGGCGCAGGTACATGATGGTGATAAGCGGGTGAGCCTACTCCTGCAGCATGGCAGGCATGGCCACCGTGGCGGCCGGGTCCTCGCCGGCGCCGTCAACGAGCGGCAGCGTTCCCTCGTGCGCGGGGGCAACCGGAACCGTCGCCGCGCCACCGTAGACGGCAGCGGGGGCCTCGTGGCTCTCAGCGGTCGCGCCCTCGGTATCGATTACCTCCTGTGGCTCGGCATCAAAGCTCGGGACGCCCTGGGGCTCCGCGGACTCGGGCTCGGGCTCGGAGGCAGGCTCGGCAGATGCCTCGTCGACAGGCTCGGCGGCAGCCTCGGCAGGAGCCTCACCCTCGGTCGCGTCCCCGGCCTCGTCCCCGGCGTTCGCAGCGGCGACGGCCTCGTGAGGATCCTTGCCCTCGGCCTCGGCGCGCATGCCCAGCACCAGGTTGCGCAGGCCCGCGACCGTGCCCTCCACGTCGGGGGCAGGCTGGTCGGCGTGCAGATAGGCCCAGTCCATCATAAAGGTAGCCGAAGACAGCGCACCGATGGCCAGCGCGTCGTCGGGGCACGAAAGCTCAACCTCAAAGACGCGCTCGTCGTGCTCGCTTACGCGCGTGCGGCCGCACGAGATGCTACCGGCAAGACCGGTCTCGTTCATGAGCTCGACCGTCACATGCTCAAGCAGATGGCAAAGCTCGGTCTGGCCCATGCAGTCCTGGAACTCGCGACCGGAATCACCCAGGCACAGGTGCTTGGCAATCGCCGGCACCAGGTAATACACGCGCGCCGTAGCCTCGATATCCTCCGAGGTCATGAGCGGCATGCCAGGGTTCACCAGCACGTGCGCGCAGATCTTGTCCTCGCTGACGGTGACCTTAAGGATGTTGAACAGGCCTGCCATAACTCTCCCCTACTCTTCCTTGTCCTACTCGTCGCCGTCGTGCGGATTCGCGGAACCCGCACCCGACGTCGTCGGCTCGTCTACCGAAGACTCGGAATCCTTCTTATCGGTTTCGGCCGGAGCGATCACGCGAATGAGCGAGATGCGCTGGCCACGCATCGACTGCACTTTAAACTTGTACCCCGCGACCTCAAACACCTCTCCGATGTCGGGCACCGAGTCGCAAAGCTCCAAAATCCAGCCGGCGATGGTCTCATAATCATCGCTTTCCTCAAGCGGCCAACCAAGCTCAATCGCGTCATCGCACGAAAAACGCCCATCAACGAGCCACTCGCGGCGCGAAAGGCGCGTGAGATACTTGTTGTCGGGGTCGAACTCGTCCTCGATCTCGCCGACGATCTCCTCGACGATGTCCTCGATGGTGATGATACCGGCCGTGCCGCCGTACTCGTCCACGACCACTACGATCTGGTCGTGCGAGGTCTGCATCTCGGACAGCAGCGGCAGGATGTCCTTGGTATCGGGCACAAAGGTGGCGTCGCGCAGGTAATCGGCGATGGGCTGGTCGCCCTTGCCGTCGAGCGCGGGCTGGATCAGGTCCTTGATGTGCGCGATTCCCGCGACGTTGTCGGGGTCCTCGTGATAGACGGGAATGCGGCTGAAGCCGGTCTGGCGCATGGTGGACAACACGTCGGCGACCGTCTCGTCGTCCTCGCACATGGTGGTGTCCACGCGCGGAACCATGACCTCACGGGCAACGGTGTCGCCCAGGTCGAAGATCTCGTGGATCATACGCTTTTCCTCGTCGAGCAAGTCGTCCTGCTCCGAGACCATGTACTTGATTTCTTCCTCCGAGACGCTCTGGCGGTCATCGGCGCTCTTGATGCGCAGGATGCGGGCCAGGCCGTCGGAGCAGGCACCGGTCAGCCACACGAGCGGGCGGGCGATCTTTTGGAACACCGAAAGCGGCCCCACGACTTGCTTGGACACGCCCTCGGCGTTAGCGAGGCCGATGCGCTTGGGCACGAGCTCGCCGATCACGATGGACACAAAGGCGACGGCGACGGTGATGATGACCGGCGCCAGACCGCGCGCGATGGCAGAGAGCGGCGCGATGCCAAAGCTCATGAGCCACGTGGCAAGCGGGTCGGACAGGCTCGTCGACGCGACGGCGGACGAGGCGAAGCCCACGAGCGTGATGGCGACCTGGATGGTGGCCAACAGCTGATCGGAGTCGGCGGCGAGCTGGACGGCGCGCTCGGCGCGCTTATCGCCCTCCTCGGCATCATGCTCCAACACGGCGCGCTTAGCCGTGGTGAGCGCCATCTCGGACATAGAAAAGTAGCCGTTGATAAGCGTCAGGACGAGGGTAGTGATAAGGGAGATGGTTATGTCCATCGGGAGTTTCTCGAACCTCCAAGATTCGGGACGTTAGGGTAAAACGTTGATGGCGGATACGGCAATTGCGCCGGCGCCCGCGCGAGCGGGGCCGTGGGCGCGGTCGCTAGATTACGAAGAGGATCACCGCCATGAACTGGAAGATACTGCCGGCGAGCACCCACAAGTGGAAAACACTGTGCAGGTAGCGCACGTTTTTGGCGATATAGAACGGCACGCCCACGGTGTAGCACACGCCACCGACGGCGAGCAGGGCAAGCGCGACGGGGTTCAGCAACGCCACAAGCTCGGGCAGCTTAAAGACGACGAGCCAGCCCATCAGCAGGTAGACCAGGCCGCTTACCCAGTGCGGCTGACGCTCGCGCAAAAAGCACTCGAGCGCGATGCCGATAATGGCGATGGCCCATACGGCAAAGAACAGCGCAGGGCCGCCGTCGTTTGCAAGCGTGATGAGGCAAAACGGCGTATAGCTGCCGGCTATGAGCAGGTAGATGCAGCTGTGGTCGATGATGCGAAACACGCGCTTGGCGCGCGCGGGCTGAATCGCGTGGTAGAGCGTGGAGGCCAGATATTCGAGAATAATGCTGACACCATAGACAATCGCCGCGGCCATGTGGGCTGGGCCTCCGCCGCGCAGGGCAGCGAATACGATCAGGAGCACCAGGCCCGCGATACCCAGCAGACAGCCGACACCATGGGTGACGGAGTTCATGATCTCCTCGCCCATCGTGTAGTGTGGAACGGCCGCGGTCTTGGGTCGCGGCTTAGAACTGTCGCTCGAATCGGACATGCCGGTTACATCCTCCAACGTAAAGAGTTCTCAACACTATATCAAAGCGTCTAGGTACGTGCGAAATTTGCACCATACGTGACCCTTTGTTTACCCATTCTTTGCCTGTTGACGCATCAACGGCGAACGTCCATAATGCGCTTGTTTTAAATGTTGATATATCAACATCTTTAAGGAGAACCGCGAATGTCCCAAATCGCACACCCCCATCGAAAGCTTAAGATAACCGCCGTTGTTGCGTTGGCGCTCGTTGTCACGTTGCTCGGATTTGCCGGCAACTTTTTGTTTGACTTTGCCCTGAACCCCCAAGCGCCGTACACCATGAAGACGATGCAGGATAGCAAGAACGGCAAAGAAGGCGAGCAGCCGGATGCCGAGGACACCGAGGCACGGGCGTGGTTTAAAGAAAATCGCGAGAGCAGCAGCCTCACCGCAGATGACGGAACCGAGCTTGCCGCTTGGTATTTTGCCGCGTCGGAGAACACGCACGACTACGCCGTCTGCCTGCATGGATATACCAACGAGCCCATCGGTATGGCCCGATACGTCAAGCGATTCCACGACCGCAGCATGAACGTACTCGCACCCGCCGCCCGCGCCCACGAGCGCTCCGGCGGCGACTATATCGGCATGGGCTGGCCCGAGCGCCTCGATGTCGTCGCATGGATCGAGCGAATCGTTCAGGCTGACCCCGAGGCGCGTATCCTGGTCTTTGGCGAGTCGATGGGTGCGGCAACCGCCATGAACGTCGCGGGGGAATCTCTGCCCGCAAACGTGAAATGCATTATCGAGGACTGCGGTTATACAAGTGTTTGGGACGAGTTTTCCCTGCAGCTCAAGGACGTGTTCGGCCTGCCCAGCTTTCCCTTACTCGATGTAGCAAACTTGGTGTGCAACGTGCGCGCGGGCTACGACTTTCATAAGGCGAGCAGTGTGGAGCAACTCAAACACGCGACGGTTCCCATGCTGTTTATCCACGGCGACCAGGACACCTTTGTACCGTACAGTATGCTCGACCAAAACTACGACGCGTGCGCCAGCAAGGTCAAGCAAAAGCTCACTATCCATGGCGCCACCCACGCCAAGAGCGCGCAGATCGACCCCGAACTCTACTGGAACACGGTCGACAACTTCCTCGACAAGAATTTTTAGGCAAAAGGCAACGTCTGGGTTTTGTTGCCAAAAATCGGTTTGTGGTCGGCGGTATTCGATTTTTCACCGCACTTTCGAAAAGCCGCCCGTGGACGCTGTGCCCACGGGCGGCTTTTGCTCAACTAACGCTCCAAAAGCGCTTGATATGTCCAATAGACAGGCGCTACTTGACCTCGATGAGCTCGTACTCGCTCGTGCCCAGGCCGATTTTCTCGGCATGCGCGATGCACGCGCGCCAGTCGGTGTCGGGATGCGTGATGCAGAAGGGGTCGCGCGCCTGTTCGCCCTCCAGATGCTCGTGATTGTGCTCCATCTTGGCCGCGCTATCGGTAAGCTCGGTGTTGGGCAGCGGCTCGGATGCCATGACGGCATCGGCGCAGGCCTGGTCGATGGCGACCGGGTCGAAGCTCGCGAACATGCCGATGTCGTTGACGATAGGCGTGTCGTTTTCGGGATGGCAATCGCAGTTGGGGCTAATATCCATGGCAAGCGAGATATGGAAGCTCGGGCGGCCGTCGACAACGGCCTTGGTGTACTCGGCGATCTTGCAGTTGAGCACGTCGGCCGCGGCTTCATAGCCGGGCTTGATGGCGTCCTGGTTGCACACGCCGATGCAGCGGCCGCAGCCCACGCAGCGATCGTGGTCGATGGCAGCGACGTGGACCGTGCGGGTGTTGCCGTTGACAAGCTCGCGCTCGCGGGTGTCGTCGAACGAGATGGCGCTGTGCGCGCAGATCTTTTCGCAGGCATGGCAGCCAATGCAGTGCTCGGTCGTGACGTTCGGCTTACCGGCGGCATGCTGCTCCATCTTGCCGGCACGGCTGCCGCCTCCCATGCCCAGGTTCTTCATGACGCCGCCAAAACCGGCCTGCTCATGGCCCTTAAAGTGGGTGAGACTGATCACGATGTCGGCGTCCATGAGTGCCTGACCGATCTTGGCCTCGCGCACGTACTCGCCACCCTCGACCGGGACGAGCGCCTCGTCGGTACCCTTGAGGCCGTCGGCGATGATGATCTGGCAGCCCGTGGCATACGGGGTAAAGCCGTTCTGATAGGCGGTATCGATGTGCTCGAGCGCGTTTTTGCGGCTACCGACGTAGAGCGTGTTGCAGTCGGTGAGGAAGGGCTTGCCGCCCAGTTCCTTCACGACATCCGCGACGGCGCGGGCGTAGTTGGGGCGCAAAAAACTCAGGTTGCCCAACTCGCCAAAGTGAATCTTAATGGCGACGAACTTGTTCTCAAAGTCGATCTGCTCAATTCCGGCGTGACGGATGAGGCGCTTGAGTTTGTCGAGCTGGCTCTCGCGAGCATGCGTGCGCAGGTTGGTGAAGTACACCTTAGCGGGTGCTGCGGGTGCAGTTGCGGTCATAGATCTATCCCCTCGGTCTATATGGCGTTACAGACATAAGAGGATGGTACCAGTTAAAGCAGAGTTAAAGTCAAGTACGGCACCTAGTCATTGGGAACGTTCTTAAATGACTACTCCTGCACCTTGAGGGCCTCGGCCAGGCTGACGCGCTTGATGGAGCGCGTGTGTAGCAGCGCCACGACCAGGTAGGTCGCAAAGCCAATTCCTGCGCACGCCACCATGGACCAAGCGGGCACGTAGATCTCGATATTGCCGTTGTAGGCGAGCAGCATCGAGCGGAAGATGGCCGTGAGCGAGCCGATAATGACCGGCAGGCTCAGCACGAGCGACGCCGCCACGCACAGCGTGATCGAGCGAATGTACAGATGCGCGATCTCGCTATCGCGATAGCCAAAGACCTTCATGTAGCTGATCGAACGGGCGCTGCGGTCGATCACAGCCTTGGTCAGCAGGTACATAAACAGCAGGAAGATAAACACCGCGAGCCCGATCATCATGCCGATCATTTTGCTCATCATGCCGATGAACTGGTCGCCCACGGCGCGCATGTCGTCGGGCGTGGTGTCGCCGGCAAAGTAACGGGCATCGAGGTCGAGCTTCTCGTCGCTCACATAGCCGTTAAAGTAGGCGGCGTCGTTGTCGAACAGCTCGTTAAAGTCGTCGATGCTCATATAGATATTCATGTCCGACTTGGAGCCCCAGGCACAGTCCTTGCCCGCGTACTCAAGGAAATAATGCTCGCCTTCGTACTTGTCGCCGAGCGTGACCTTCTGGCCCTCGCTCCAGCCAAACTTATCGAGCAGACCGCCGCCAAAGACGACGCGCCCATCGCCGACGTTGAGGTCTTTCCAGTAGCGCGAATCGGGCGAGATGCCGTAAACGGAAATCGTCTCCTGTCCATTACCATCGCCGCGGTCGTATTGCAACTGGTAAACGGCATATTTCTCGGCCTGCGCGATTGCGCCCGCGCCGTTGTCGGTCGCATTGACCGGGTGGATTTCGTCGTTGTCAGCGTCGATCTTAGAGGCCTTATCGATTAGGTCGATGGCCTCGTCGCGGTTGCAGCCGAGAGCATCGGCAAGGTCATCGAGGCGCGCGTAGAGCGCATCCTTCTTGTCCTGGACCTTGGCAAGCGCGTCCTGCGCCGCGGCCAGGCTCTCGGCAGACGGAGATGCGGTCGCGGCATCGGCTGCCGCCTGCGCCGCATCGGCCGCATCGTCAAGCTCGTCATCGGCATCCTGGGCGGCGGAAAGCAGCGCGCCGTCAACCGACTGCAAGCGCTCGAGTGCCGACCACTGCTCGCGCTCCTCGGCGGTGCCCTCGAGCTCCAGCGGCGCCTTGAGCGTGTACTGATGCTCGGCGACCAGGCTTGTCTCCAAGTTGTCCGCGTAGTGCGTCATCGTGGGCAAAATCGCCAGGCCAAAGAGCAGCAGCAGCGAGGCGAACGCAATGCCCACGAAGAGCGTGGCGAAGTTGCCCAGGTTGCGCAGGAAGATACGCAGGCGGAAGCGCAAGACAAAACCCATGCGCTCCGGCAGCTGCAGGCCGCGCTTGGTGCCCGATCTGCCGCTCGCCTCGTGACGAAGGAACTGCAACGGCGTCTTGCCCATTTTGCGAAGCAGACCCACCAGCGTGATGAGGATGAGCGCGGCGGCGGGAACCACGGCGCACTTCACAAAGATCTCCCAGCTCCAGTACACCTGGAAGGGCGGCAGGCTGTACGAACCGTAATAGAGGCTGCGCATGGGCTCGGTAAAGAACACAACGCCGAGCGCCGTGCCCAAAAGCGCCGCGACCACGCCCACGATGGCGGGAAGTGCCAGGTAGTGCAGCACGATCTCGCGTCGACGATAGCCGCTGGCGAGCAGCGTGCCGATGATGGCGCTCTCCTCCTCGATGGTGGCGTCGGTAAGAACCACAAAGACAAACGCCATGATCACGATGATGATGTTGAGCAGCGTCATCCACATCATGGAGTCGCCGTCTACGTCGTCGCGCGCGTAGCCAATGCCCTGGTTGGAATCGGCATCGACCAAATCGTCCACGCGCGCATCGGCATCGGTGAGCGCCTCCACCATATCCTGCTCCGCATCGATGCGATCTGCAGTGGAGAGATCGCGATCGGTAAAGGTAAAGGAGTAGGTGTAGGCAGGCGCGCCGCCGGCATCCTCGAGCGCGGCAAAGCCGGCATCGGTGACCTCGGCCACGCCGTACGTGATGGTGTTCACCGTAAAGTCCGAATTGTTGAGGAACAGCGCCTGGCTATCGGGCTGGGTCATGATGCCGCAGATGGTGTAGGTGCGGCCCTCGAGCTCGACCTTATCGCCCACGGCGAGGTCGTTGTTGGTGGCAAAAACGCGATCGATGGCCACCTCGTCGTCCGCCTTGGGTTCCTTGCCCTCACAGTAGGACGCGATATCGACCTTGGTGCGGTGCGCATAGGTGCGCAGCGTGCGCTTGGTACCATCGTCGCCGGCGGTCTTTTTGATGAGGGCATCGATGGAGAAATTCTTGTAGAGCGTAACGCCACCGACGTCCCCCGCCGCGTCTTCGGCAGCCTTGAGCTGCTCGTCGGTGGCCTCGAAGGAGGTAGTCACGCGGCCGTCCTCAATCGTGTACTCGTCGCGCATGTCGTCAATGAGGCAGCCGATGGAATGCGCTGCGAGCAAAAAGCCCGAGGTGAGAGCGATGCTTCCGCACATAAGCAAAAAGATGCCCAGGTACTTGCCGATATTGCGGCGCAGCTCGCGCGGGAGACGTTTTGCGAGGGGTGTCATGGCGCCGCCTACCAATCGAGCTCGGCGGCAGCGACGGGCGACTCGTTGAGCTCATCCTCGACGATACGGCCGTCGCGCAGGCGCAGCACGCGGTTGGCCATGCGAGCGATGGCGGCATTGTGCGTGACGATGATGATGGTGCAGCCGTACTCGTGATTGACATCCTCCATGAGCTGCAAGATTTCCTTGGACGTCTTATAGTCGAGCGCGCCCGTGGGCTCGTCGCACAGCAGCAGGCCCGGATTTTTGACGAGCGCGCGGCCGATGGCACAGCGCTGCTGCTGGCCGCCCGAGACCTGGCGCGGGAACTTGTTGCGGTGCTCGTAGAGGCCCAACGAACGCAGCAGGTCGTCGACATTGAGCGGGTTTTTGGACAGGTGCGCCGTGACCTCGATGTTCTCCTTGATGGTGAGATCGGGCACCAGGTTGTAGAACTGAAAGACAAAGCCCAGTTCGCGGCGTCGGTATTCGCCCAGGTCTCCGGCCTTGAGCACGGTAAGGTCGCAGCCGTCCACCAGAATAGAGCCGGCATCGGCATCCTCCAGGCCGCCAATGAGGTTGAGAAAGGTCGACTTGCCCGAGCCCGAGGGTCCCAGCATGACGCAGATCTCGCCGCGATTGATGGACGCATCGATGCCGTCGAGCACCGTCAGACGTGCATCACCGTCGCCGTAATGCTTTTTGAGATCCTTAACCTGGACGTAGGCTTCCTGCGTTGCCATGCTATCCCCCATTGTTAGCCTTGTACTACTTTATGAACGTAATAGTAAACCTTGGCGAACTATTTTGGAGCGAGGCCTGAGATTTATTTCAGACTAGTCATTGGGGACGTTCTTAAAATGACTAGCTGTTGGGGACACTCTTTCGCCACCCGGCAGTTAGGGACGTTCCCTTTCTGCCGGCAGCTGGGGACAGTCCTTGGCAAGCCGGCGGTTCGGCAAAGACTGTCCCCAATGACTAGTCGTTTAAGTCTGTCCCCAATGACCACTCTTGGTCGTTTAAGTCTGTCCCCAATGAGTACCCACCCGATGGCTAGTCGTTTAAGAACGTCCCCAACGACTAAAGAACGTCCCCAATGACTAGGCGATTAGGCGTGGGATTTGGTGCGTGAGAGGGCCAGGCCTGCGGCGGCGATGGCCACGGCAAAGAGCACGGTGACGCCCAGGTCGCAGGCGATGTCGCCCAACATGGCAGACGTCAGGTCCGACGCGAGCGCCTTGCCGATCGCGTCGTTCACCCAATATGTCGGCACAAAGTGCGCCACGGTCTGCACGGCCGGGCCCATCAGCGACAGCGGCATCCAAGCGCCGCCCAAAAACGTCATGAGCATGCCGAGCAGGTTGCCCACGCCATTGAGCAGCTCCTCGCGCGCACCCAGGCTCGAAAGGGCAAAGCCAACGGCCAGCGGCGTGCACGCCAGGGCAAACGTCGCCGCCAGTGCCAGGCACACACGGCCCACGCCGACCTCGGCAACCGCACCGGCAAAGCCCACGACGCCCATCATGCTCGACACAAACCAGATGCAGACGGTGCTGTCTCTTATACACATCTCCGAGCCCACGAGA
>URHQ01000030.1 GCA_900547655.1 uncultured Collinsella sp. | reverse complement strand
AGATAGGCTCCGGTCTCGTGGGCTCGGAGATGTGTATAAGAGACAGAAGCGACGAGGTCGGCTCGTTGATAAACCGGTCGCGCAGGCGACGAGGAGATGAGTTGCGCTGCTGGCAGTTGAGCTCCAGACCCGCACGGGCCATCTTGGGCTCAACGCGGGCGTACAGGTCTTCCATGTCGCGCCGATTGGTGAACAGTGTGAGCACCGATCCGCCCATGGCAAGATGGGCGTCGACCAGCACGCGCTCGAGCGCCGTAAGATAGCTCTCACGATCGCGCGGATCGGGGATATCGCCCGCAACGACTACAGCCATGTTCGAATCGAAGTCGTAGCTCGAGTCCAAGTGCAGCGACGAGGATGTTGAAGCACCGATGCGATCGAGACCGACCGCGTGGTTAAAGTGTTCAAAGCTTTTGGACACCGTCATGGTCGCCGAGGCAAAGATAGCCGTGTGAACCTCGGGCAGCCACTCGGTTGCCAAGGCCTCGCCAATGTCGATGCGCTCTGCGGTCATTGACTCTCCGCCGGCACGCAGCCTGCGATTGACCTGCAGCGAATACACGTAGTGTTCATCGGTGCCGTCAATGATGAGTTTGAGGTTCTCGGCCAGCTCGTGCAGGCGGCGCGAAATATCACCCAGGTCGACAACAACCTCGGGCTTGTCGGCGGCGGCGGCTTGCACCAGCGCGTCGACGCTCTTGTCAGCTTGTTCCAATGCGTCGATGGCAGTGTAGGCCGACGGTAAGAAATCATGCCAGTCGTCAGATTCGCGCAGCTCGGGGCCAATCCATAGATTGGCATTGTCATAACCCCCACGGGCACGGCGGCCGAGCTCGCGAACGCCATCGAACACGTCGGCGATTGCCATGCTCGCGCGCGCAACCGTCGACGTCGCCTTGGCAGTAAGGCCCAAATAGAGCGTAGAGCCCTCGGAGGTTGCCAAATCACGGGAGACCTGGCTTAGCGCACCGGTGCTCGAGCCACCCAGGCGCTCAAACAGAACGCGTGATTCGTCCGCCGACACCACGCGCGCCCACTGACGGCGCGCCTCGCGCTCGATAGAATGAGCCTCGTCGATTACCCAATGACGAATCGGAGGCAAAATCCTGCCCTCGGCCGCAACATTGCGGAACAGCAGGGAATGGTTGGTGACCACCACATCGGCATGCGCCGCACGACGGCGAGCGCCGTGGACCAAACATTTATCAGGGAAAAACGGGCAGAGGCGGCGAGCACACTCGCGCGAGGCCGTCGTAAAGTCGGGGCGGTTGACGCTGCGCCACCGAATGCCAAGCGAGTCGAGGTCGCCATCGGCTGATTGGCAGACGTACGCCATAATGACCGCGACCGCCGTGAGCGTGTCCGCCGGATCGCGCTTGGTGGTAATCTCGACCTGGCCTCGGCTCATGCGCTCAAGCTTGCGCAGGCACGGATAGTGGTCATAGCCCTTGAGAGCGCAAAATGACAGACCACCGTCCAGTTGCTCGGCAAGTTTTGGCAGCTCATGGTACATGAGCTGGTCTGCAAGATTGTTCGATTTGGTCGCAATACCAACCGTGATGTTGTTACGGCGTGCCGCCTCGGCAAAAGGCACCAGATAGGCCATCGATTTGCCGACGCCTGTGCCCGCCTCAATTACACGATGAGTGCCCGTGACCAGCGCATCGCGGACCTCGAGCGCCATCGCGATCTGCTCATCACGCGGCTCGTAAGTGGGATACATGCGATTGACCAGGCCACCTGGCGCATAGTCTGCCTCAATCTCCTCACGACTCGGCATCTTGAGGACCGGCAGTTCGTCGGCGTCCACCCGATCGTCGGCGCGATCGGCCTTGAGAACGTCAGTACGAGCGGCGCTGAGAGAGAAGATAGAACCAGGGTTCTGCCCTGCCAAGAATGAGAAGATAGGACGATAGGACCAAGGCACATCCGGATGCATGTCGGCTAGGCGCGCCATGAGGCCCTGGGGCAAGTCGGTGAGTGCCACAAGCAACACGCGCCATACGCCACACAGGGCGTCGACGTCGGCATTGGCACGGTGTGATACCGAGTCACAGCCAAACAGATCGGCCATAAAAGACAGCTTGTGCGAGGCCAGGCGCGGAAGCGCGATTCGCGACAGCGCCAGCGAATCGATCCAAATATCGCTCACATTGACGCCGCCTTTGACCGACTCGATAAACGAGCGGTCGAACGTGGCGTTATGTGCAATCACCGGGCAACCACCGACAAAATCGGCGAGGGCGGCGACGGCCTCAACGGCCGACGGGGCATCTGCCACATCGGCATTTGTAATGCTCGTGAGCTCGGTAATCTCGGCAGGAATCAGCTGCTTGGGATGCACGAAGGTATCGAAGCGGTCGATAACCTCGCGGCCCGAAAGACGGGCCGCCGAGATCTCGATCAGCTCGTTGTCCTGCACCGAAAGACCCGTGGTCTCGGTATCGAGGACAATCACATCTTCCTCGATGAGGCCGAAGGACTGCGTTTTGGCGCGTTCGGCTAGCGTGGCATAGGAGTCGATGACAAACTGCGGCGTTCCTGACGAAACCGCGTCCTCGATTAGCATGCAATGCCCGCTCGACGAAGACCCATACGGATCAGACTGTCACAGACCTGCGGGAACGTCATGTCGTCGGTGTGGCGGATCTCATCCGGATACAGCGACGTATCGGTCATGCCGGGAATGGTATTGGTCTCGAGGATAACGGGGCCGTCCTCGCTCACGATAAAGTCGCTGCGCGAGATACCCAGGCACCCGAGGGCCTTGTGAGCGGCACAGGCAAGCTCCTGGGCACGAGCGTAGTTCTCGGGTGAAATCTGCGCCGGAATGCGATGGATGTCCGTAGGGTCGACATATTTCACGTCCAGATCGTAGAACTCGCAGTCCTCGGGCTTACGAATCTCGACAATCGGCAGAGCGCGCACGTCATCTTCGCCGTATACGCCGACGGTGATCTCGGTACCCTCGATGCACTTCTCGACCAGCACTTTGTCGCCGTACTCAAACGCCTTGGCGATTGCCGCGGGCAGCTCGGAGGGCTCATGGACCAGGGAAATGCCATAGCTGGAACCGTTGACGGCCGGCTTCACAAAGCAGCGCTCGCCACAGACCTCGACGATATGATCGATATCGACTTCATCGCCCACCTCGAGCGCAAGGCCGGGGGCAATGGGAATGCCCGCCTTGGCGTACAGGAGCTTAGAGACTTCCTTGTCGGCACCGCAGGCGCTGGCAAGCACGCCCGAGGCCGTGTAGGGGATACCCAGGGTCTCCATGGCACCCTGCATGGCGCCATCCTCGCCGCCGGCACCGTGCATGGCGATAAACGCCACATCAAAGCCGCCGGTCGCCATGGTTACCATAAAATCATCAGCGGCCGTGTCGAGCAGATCCACCGAGGTGTAGCCGGCTTCCTTCAGTGCCACCACAACGTTCTTTCCCGAATTGAGCGAGATCTCGCGCTCGGCGGAATGACCGCCCGCCAAGACCGCTACGTGCATGTTCTCTAGGCTTTTACCCGGCATGGGCAGACTCCTCCTCTATAATTTCTGCAGCTGATACCATATTGTAGCGATACCCTCTACGTTTCCCCAAAATCGAAAGGCTTCCATGAATCCCAGGACTAAATCTCAGGACATTCGCGACTTGAGCCAAAACGATATTCGCGAGCTCGTGGCCGAACTTGGCCAGCCCGCCTTCCGCGCGAAGCAGCTCATCGAATGGGTCTTCGAGAAGAACGTTTGTTCGTTTGACGATATGACCAACCTTCCCAAGGCTTTCCGCGAGCAGCTTAAAGAGGCTTTTGCCTTTGACACGCCGACTGAACTAACCAAGCAGGTTTCCAAAGATGGCTCTCGTAAGTATCTGCTCGAGTACCACGACGGCGTTTCCGTCGAGACTGTCGGTATGCCCCGTCGTAACAAGCTTTCCGTCTGCGTTTCCACCCAGGCAGGCTGCGGCATGGGCTGCGCCTTTTGCGCTACCGGTCTCAACGGCCTCAAGCGCTCGCTGACCGCTCAAGAGATCGTCGACCAGGCACTTCATGTATCCAACGACTTTGGCGAGCGCGCCACGAGCGTTGTCTTCATGGGCCAGGGTGAGCCGTTTGCCAACTACGACGAGGTTCTCAAGGCGCTGCGAATCCTCAACGACCCCGATGGCATCGGTATCGGCGCTCGTCATCTCACCGTCTCTACCAGCGGCGTTATTCCCGGTATTCGCAAATTTGCCGACATCCCCGAGCAGTTCACGCTTGCCGTTTCCCTGCATTCCGCCATCCAGTCGACGCGCAACAAGCTCATGCCCGGCGTTAAGAAGTACACGCTGCTTCGCCTTCACGAGGCGCTTCAGCTCTACACCGAGAAGACTGGCCGCCGCCCGACTTATGAGTATGCCATGATTGAAGGCGTCAACGATACGAATCCCGAGATGCAGGCGCTCTGCGACTTCTGCGAAGGAACGTTGTGCCACGTTAACCTGATCCAGCTTAACGACATCGAGGGCAGCCCGCTCAAGCCATCGCCGATTCATAAGGTTGAGGATCTTCAGCGTCGCCTTGAGTCTCGTGGCATCGAGACCACGATTCGCAACTCCCGTGGTAACGATATTGACGCCGCTTGCGGACAGCTGAAGCAGCGCTTCAAAGTTCAGAAGCACGCATAGGGGAGTCGCACCCCAAAACGTTTCATGTGAAACATCGAACGGCCCCGGTTGCAAGATATGCAACCGGGGCCGTTTCATTTATTGGCCTTAATTTTGAATCAGCTGCTACCTGTCCCATTTTTTACGGCCAAAATAAGGGGTCCTTGCCTCGTGAATCAGACAAGAACCCCTCAAAATATGCTAAGTAATTGTTAGGTACCTAATAGCCTACATTTTCCCATTGGTTGCTAACCCAACCTTGATTAATCTTGGGATTCTTCGTTACCTGAGCAGTGCGCATGGCAACATCTTCTGTCATAACATCCATTTTCTTCTTGGATGTATCGACAATATCTTGCGCGCTACGAAGCAAACGACCTCGAAGCCCATCGTCTGTCGCGATCTTATAGCCAGCAAAGGCACCAACCGCGACAGTCGTCGCCAATGCAATCGCAGTTAAAATCCTATTCCTCATCTTGGCCTCCTTGATCAAACTGAATCATTTCGCCAAGAATACGAGAGAGCTCTTCCTCGTCTTTAAACTCAATCTCAATCTTATTCTTTCCTCGCGAGCTCTTCACACGCACGTTGGTATTAAAAACCTGACGAAGCACGCGGGCAGCCTTTTTAAAAGACTGAGGCGTTGCAGGCCTCGGAGTCTTAGGTGTCTCTCCGGCAGAAAACAACGGAGCAAGATTTTCTGTCGCTCTTACGGAAAGGCCCTCTGCAACAACCTTCTCAGCAAGTCGAATTCGAGCATCCTCATAGGGAACTGCAAGAATCGCACGTGCATGACCAGCAGTAAGTTTGCCCTCAAATATCATCTGCTGAACAACTTCGGGAAGATCAAGAAGGCGTAGCGAGTTTGTAATTGCAGAGCGTGACTTGCTTACAGCCTTTGACAATGCCTCCTGGGTCATACCGCTGGCATCTATGAGCTGGCGATAGCCCTTAGCCTCTTCGACAGGATTCAGATCAGAACGCTGAAGGTTTTCGATAAGTGCAAGAGCAAGCATCTCTTCATCATTAACATCTTTAATGATGACAGGCAGCTCCTCAAGACCTGCAAGCTTTGACGCTTGGTAACGACGCTCACCAGCGATGATCTCATAGCCGTTTCCATGTTTGCGAACCAAAAGTGGCTGCAAAACGCCATGTTCTTGGATTGACTCGCTCAACTCGCGAAGTTCAGTTTCGTTAAAGTGAATTCGTGGCTGATTTGGGTTGGGAACGATGTCCTCAATAGGTAGCTTTGTTTCAGATGTGGCATTTGAAGCCGATGCAGCCGAACCACCGGTCTCATACTCGGCCTCTGAGACCAAAGCATTGAGTCCACGTCCCAATCCGCCACGTTTCTTTACACTAGGCACGCTTGATCACCTCTTTTGCAAGGTTCATATATGCTTTTGCACCCTTATTTTGAGGTGCATAGGTAATTACCGGCTCTCCAAAAGACGGAGCTTCGGAGATTTTGACCGTACGGGGGATCAGCGTCTTAAACGCCTTGTCACCAAAGTACGATTGAACCTCCTCAACAACCTGATTCGACAGAGAAGTACGCGAGTCATACATGGTCATAAGCACACCATAGGTGTCTAAACCCTTGTTCAGACGTGATTTGACCATCTTCATTGACTCAAGCAGCTTCGTAACGCCCTCGAGTGCGTAATACTCGCACTGGATTGGAATCAAAACGCTGTCTGCTGCGGTCAAGGCGTTGATGGTAAGCAAGCCGAGCGAAGGAGGACAGTCAATGAAAATAAAATCGAACTCGTCCTGAATCGGCTCAAGCAAATCTTTGAGGCGGGTTTCACGAGCAATTGCGCTTACGAGCTCAATTTCGGCGCCTGCAAGCTGAATTGTTGCCGGAATTACGAATACCTTTTTGCAATTTGTATCAAGGATAAGCGATTCTGCCGGCACATCATTCAGCAATGCATCATAGATGCAGTGATCAAGGTCTTCTTTTTCAATTCCGAATCCACTGGTGCTGTTTCCCTGCGGATCAAAATCGACAATCAGCGTCTTACGACCCTGCTCACCCAGTGCTGCTGCAAGGTTTACAGCCGTCGTTGACTTGCCGACGCCGCCTTTTTGATTGATGATTGCAATGATACGCGTGTCTTTTGCGCTCTTAGAACGCTTAACGTCGCGAAATCCCACGGTCCCTCCTGGTGTGTATTAAAGCTGTCAAACGGAGGATGTTTCACGTGAAACAATCCGATTCGATATCAACCGCCATGTTTCACGTGAAACATGGCAAGTTGTTAGTATCCATTATGTTTCACGTGAAACATCTAGGCAAGCGGATTCTTCTTTGCCATGCCATTTGCACGAGGCAATGAAACGGATGCTGGATGACTCTTCTTAAGAACAATAAACTCCCTGTGGCCCAGGCCCTCAGGCAAATCGATAGCGTCATTCAGAAGCAAAGTGAAGCCGCAAATCTTTGCGGCTGACATGCCAGAAGCAAGCTCCTCATCCGAAGGATTGCCCTTGGTGATAACAAATAGCCCTCCATCCTTGAGGTACGGAGCCGCATACTCAACAAGTATCGGTAGAGGGGCCAGTGCGCGGGCGGTTACAACAGAGAACTGCTTCTTATGGCTTCGAGCATATTCTTCAAGACGATCATGAACCGCATGAGCACGTTTCAATCCAAGAGCATGAACAAAAGAATTAACAGCATCAACCTTCTTGCCAACAGAGTCAATATAAGTAGCTTTACGATGCGCGGTTATGGTTAAAGGAATACCAGGGAAGCCCGCACCTGTTCCCATATCGAGCAAAGCTCCCTCAGGAGCCTTATTGATATAGGGGAGCAAAACAAGTGAGTCGAGGATATGAAGTACCGCAGCATCTTCTACGTTAAGGATACGGGTAAGATTCGTTGTCTTATTTGTTTCCAGAACCAAATCCAAATGCTGGATACATTTCCTCAGCTCAACATCAGTTACGCTCAAGGAATACTCTTTGCAATAGGAAGTTAGACGACTCAACATCTCGTCAGCTTGCTGATCAGTAAGTACTAACAACGAAAGCTCCTTTCTGACAAAAATTAGTGTATCGAGAACTTTTGACAAAAAAAGGGGACGTGGAAACCACGTCCCCTTAGCATAAGCTCGAGTAGATTATCGAGCAACAATCACCACATGGCGATCAGGGTCAGAACCCTCAGAATGAGTATCGACGGCATCATTGCCACGAAGTGCAATGTGAACCAGTCGGCGCTCGTAGGCATTCATGGGCGGAAGCGAAACACTCTTATGAGTGCGGATGGCACGCTCGGCAGCAGACTGAGCCATGGAGGCGACCTTGTCCTGGCGGCGGCTCTTGTATCCCTCGACGTCCACTACAACCGGATACCTAAAGCCAAGCTTGCGACTCACCAGCAAAGAGAACATTACCTGAAGAGCATCAAGAGTGCGACCATGACGGCCAATGAGAACAGCAAGGTCGGGAGCCGTTACATCCAGAATCAGCTCACCCTCGTCGCCCTCATACTCATCAATAGGAGAGTTGGCGGCATCGAAGTGCGAAAGGATGGAACGCAGGATGGAAATCGCAACATCGGCAATGGTGTCGAGCTCCTCATCGGTCAGCTCTTCACCAGCCTTGTAGCGCTGTGCAATCTCGGGATAATCGCCCGCGACCTGCGGGGCAACCTCCTCAAGCATATCCTCGATGATCTCTTCAGACATAACGTACTCCAAAAGTTAGGTACCTAAATAAGATTGATATCCCACTACTTCTTCTTGTGCGGGCGCGGCTTCTTCTCGCGACGAGTGACCTCAACCTGCAGCGGCGCGTTCTTAAGACGCTCCTCCTCATCGGCCTTGGCCTTCTCGATAACCTTCTGCGTCACAAAAATCTGCTGGATAACCTGCCAAGCAGACGAGACGTCGTAGTACAGCAGAACACCAACGGGAAGGCTCCAGCCCATCCAAAGCATCATGACCGTCATGACAACAGCCATCATACGCATGCTCTGAGCCTGCTGGCCGGTCTGGTTGCGCGACATATAGAGCTGCGGAATCAGGGTCAGGACGGCGAACAGAATCAGGCAGACCAGCGCAGGCAGCGCAACCATAAAGCCATCGGCAAAGGAAGCGCTCGGCGTGGTGGTCAGGTCGGGCAGGATGTTGAAGAACGAGAACGTGCCGTCGTTAAAGTAGTCCGGCAGGTTACGCAGCAGCGTAAACAGGGCGAACAGGATAGGCATCTGAATCAGAAGCGGCAGACAGCCGGCCAGCGGATTGAACTTGTTCTCGCTGTAGAACTTCTGCATCTCCTCGGCCTGACGCTGAGGATCGTCGGCATAGCGCTCCTGAATCTCGAGCATCTTGGGCTGCAGCACCTGCATACGAGCCGTCGACTTAGTCGACTTGAGCATGAGCGGCGTCAACAGCAGACGGATGATGACCACCAGGATGATGATGGACAGGCCCCAGTCGACCGCAAAGGTCTGGATGAGCTTGAGCAGCTCGAAAAGGATGTTAACGATCCAATCCCACATGTAAGTTTTCCTCCGATAGCGAGTGCCCGCTAGGGCACAGGGTCATAACCGCCGACGTGCAGGGGATTGCAGCGAGCGATGCGCCTCACGGCAAGCCAGCAGCCTCTCAAAACACCGTGCTTCTCAATCGCCTGGACGGCGTATTGCGAGCACGTTGGGTAATAAATGCAGGCGTCAGGCAATAAGGGCGAAATAACCTGTTGATATATGCGAATAGGAGCGATGGCAACACGTCGCAAAACGTGATTGCTCATCGCTCCTCCCCGGCAACGCCGGCGCGTTTCATAAGCGAACGCAACGCCTTGTCCATCTCCTGCGGCGAGGAAACCCTCGTCTTGGGAGTTGCGAACAAGATGATGTCATAACCCGCAACGGGAAATCCACAGCTGCGGGCGGCCTCGCGCATCACACGCTTAGAACGGTTGCGCACGACGGCACAACCGAGCCGTTTAGCACCAACGAAGGCGACCCTTCCGGAGTCGCCTTCGCCAACCGATTCACATATGGTCATTCGAATCAGAGGGTGATTGAAACGACGCCCCTGACTGAACACATGCTCGAAATCTTGCCGAGACTTAATAGTCTTCATGCGAGATGTGTGTATCGCTGCTAGACAGTGAGACGCTTGCGGCCCTTGGCGCGACGACGGGCGAGCACGGCACGACCACCCTTAGTGGCCATACGGGCACGGAAGCCATGGGTCTTGGCACGCTTACGCTTATTAGGCTGATACGTACGCTTCATCTTAAGTTCCTCCTGCTGCATTTCGAGTGTCCGCGGGGGCGCGGACGCAGATATAGACACGTGAGCTTGAAGATTGTAGGGAAATCAATGTTCAAATGTCAAGAAATCAAAGGTAAAAGGTTGCGCAGTTCACACGGTTCCCCCATAAGCCGAGCTCGATTTAGCGGTGTATGACAACTTTTCACGATATTTCATCGAGTTTTCAACAGGTCATGTTGGCAATGTTGAGAACTTTTCGTCCGTTTTCCAGAGTTTTCAACAGGTTTTGAAAAGTTGTCGAAAGATGAGAAACATTGCACGGTGAGCTACTATTTGTTCGAAACCTTTTGAAAGATTGCGAGCGGCATGTCTGACGACTTTTACACCATGGTCGATTCCGGAGACCCGGCACCCGACAACGAGCACATCACCGGCGTGCGCGAAGAGCGTGAGGAAGGCGAGCAGACGACCACGCAGGCGCCGAAAGCCATGTACGCCGCGCGCATCGCCGTCTATGACGACATGCTGTCGACACCGCGTGTGATCGTCATTGATCCGCAAGATGTCCGCACGTATTTGGAAGAGACGACCAACACCGTCTACCAGTGCATGAAAGAACAAGGTGGCCATATCTCGCTCATGGTCATCCGCGAGATTGTCGAAAACTTTATCCACGCGCACTTTGCCGAGCCCATCATCTCGATTCTGGACGGCGGAGACACCATCCGCTTTGCCGATCAAGGACCAGGCATCGACGACAAGGAGCGCGCTTTCGACTTTGGCGTTACCAGCGCAAACAGCAAGATGAAGCGCTATATCCGTGGAACCGGAGCGGGGCTTCCCATGGTGCAGGAGTATTTGGAAAACGCCGGCGGTGCCGTATCCATCGAGGACAACATGGGCAACGGCACCGTGGTTACGGTAAGCCTGAACCCTAAACGCGTGCAGGAAATCGAGCGTGCCGGCGGACGCGGCGCTGCCGTGCGGCCCGAGACGGAGCAGCCCACATATCCCCTGCCGGGAGCTTTTGCGCAGCAGCCCATGGCAACGCAGCAGATGCAGCCCCCCGTGGGACAGATGCAGCAGCCCGGAATGCTTCCTACACAAGAGCCCCAGGCGGCATCGATGTCGATGCCGCCAAACACGCCAGAGGCCATGCCGCTGGCGGATCAGGATGCAGCAGCAATGCAGCAGGCGACGGGGGCACCGGGTGGCCAGCAAATGGGCTATCAGCCGTACCAACAGGGATATCCATATCAGCAGATGCCGCCACTGGGGTATGGCCAGCAGTTCCCGCAGCAGTACCAGCAGGGATATCAGCAGCCGTACCAGCAGATGCCGCAGCAGCAGTACAACCCCTGGGCCCAGCAGATGCCTCCGCAGCCTTACCAACAGTGGCCTCAAAGTTTTCAACAGCAAATGCCGCCGATACAGAGTTCTCAACAACCAGCAGCTCAAATGATGTATCCTAATGCAGCAAATCAGTATGCGCAGCCACAACCGGACGTGTTCGTAAGCGATCGCGGCAACGCCGCGCTGGGCTATCTGGCGCAAAATCAAGCGTGCGGTGCAACCGATCTTGCGAGGGCGTTTGGAAACTCGGCCCCCACTTGGTCACGCACGCTCAATGACTTGGCGCAGGCCGGCTTGGTCATCAAGCATGGCCAGAAATACCATCTGACCGAACTCGGCGCCGCTCGCGTGCGAGCTCAGAGCTAAAGAACGGGAGAGACAGTGGACGAGGAAGCAAGCATCATCCTGGGGGATGCCATCGCCTTTTGCCAGCGCGACGGCCAAGATGCACGCCTCATCAACATGCTGGGGCAATCGCGCGCCATAAGCCTGACCGAAGATACGCTCACGATCGAGGCGCCCTCGCGCTTTGCCATCGCGCAGCTCAAAAAGCATCAGCCGACTATTGAGGCCTATCTGGAAGAAATCGCCTTTGCACCGATTGCGCTCGATATTGTGGCACCGCAAGGCGCCGCGACGGAATCCGCTGCCGCGACGGCGCCCGCCACGGCTCCCGCTGCTTCCCCGGCGGTGCCGGCCTCCGCAGGCGACGCGCCGACAATCGAGCACCAGCACGGTGATGTTTCCCGTGAAACCATGGCACCGTTGCCGACCGCGGCGGCGACGTCAACGAACGTACCCGTCACGCACATGCCCATCGCTCACGACGCAGCGGCGGGCGCGGATTCGGGTATTGCAATCAAGAACACGCTCTCGGCCGATGATTTTCGTCGCATGATGAACCAGATGAAGGGCGGAGCGCCGACCAAATCCACGCAAGCTGCGACCCCCGCTTCACCCGTGCCAGCACCGACCGTGCCGGCCGAGCAGAATACGGATGGAGCCCCGCTCGCCGCGAACTCAAAATTTACCTTTGAGAACTTTGTCTACGGTCCCGAGAACAGCCATGCCTATCGCTCGGCACTCAAGTTTGCCGCCCTCGCAGACGAGCGCGGCACGTGCACATCGCTGTTCATCTACGGCAAATCGGGCCTGGGCAAGACGCACCTGCTGCTTGCCATCAAAAACGAGCTCGCCGAGAAGTCGCCCGAGATCAAGGTCAAGTATGCCAACTCCCAGGCGTATCTGGACGACCTGATGACCGAGTTCGACCGTCAAAAGAAGAGCAACGCCCCCATCATGCAGGCGTACCACGGCGTGGACGTGCTCATCATCGATGACATCCAAAACATCATCGGCAAGCGCGCGAGCGTGGACTACTTTTTCCAGCTCATGGACGAGTTCATTCGCAACAACAAGAAGGTCGTCATCGCGGCAGACCGTGCCCCCAAGGACCTGAGCATGGACGAGCGCCTGACCAGCCGCTTCAACGCCGGCATGCTCTGCCTGGTCGCGGAGCCCAGCTACGAGATGAAATACAAGATCTTGCAGCGCTATTACGAGAACACCATCGTCGCCGCTCCCGAGGCAGGCGACGACTCGCTGCTGGCGGCCTATGGGGGCGACGGCGGACACCTGACCGACGAGCACTTTAAACACATGGCCGAGGTCTCGGGCACCAACATCCGCGAACTCGAGAGCTTTTGCGAGCGCTGCGCCGGCGAGGCGGGCGACCGCGAGCGCGAGGGCGGGGAGCTCACCTTTGACGATATCGACGCCATCGCCAGCCAGTACTTCGACACATCGGCCAAAAAGATCAACGTCCAGACGGTTCAGTCCGTCATTGAAGAGCAGTACGGCGTGACGCACGAGGAGCTCATCGGCCCGCGTCGCAACGCCAATATCGCCAAAGCACGCCATATCGCTATCTACCTGGCCATCGAGATGTGCGAGATGACGACCACGGCGGTGGGCGCCGAATTTGGCAACCGCAACCACTCGACCGTCAGCACGAGCTACAAAAAGGTCCAGAAGATGATCCAGGAAGACCGCACCGTCACCGAAGATCTCAAATCGTTGCGCGATAAAATTACACTGCGCTCGTAGGGAAATAGAGACACCTGTTGAAAACTTGTCGAAACCACGGGCATAAGGTGTCTAAAACCCAACCCGCGATGATGAAAAGTTTTGCGCAGGTTTTGAACGTGGAAAACCACCCCCGTTGCACACAGGTTGCTGTCGATTCTCTTTCTGGGTCTGACCTGCGTCTTTGGGAGTAATCAACAGTTTCGTCAGTGCTATTACTATTATTAAGATATTTATATCTATAGAAAGGTATTAAAAGATGAAGTTCACCGTCAGCCAGAGCTCGCTTACACAAGCCATCGGCGTCGTTATGAAGGGTGTCGCTTCGGCATCCACCCTTCCCATCCTGTCGGGCGTGCTCGTCAAGGCGCAAGACGGCATCTTGGAATTCCAGACCTCTAACTACACTATCTCGATCCGTCATCGCATCGCGGCGCATGTCGAAGAAGAGGGCGAGATGGTTATCCCCTGTAAGATGCTCTCCAATATCACCAAGACCCTCCCCGATGCCCCGGTCACCTTTGAGCTGTCCGAGCGCCAGGTGCTGATTAGTTGCGAGAAGAGCTCTTTTAGGCTGAACACGCTCGATGCCAATGACTTCCCCGAGTTTCCGGCCTATGCCATCGAGAGTGCCGTGGAGCTGCCGACTGATATCTTGTCCGAAATGGTCGGCCGTGTGTGGCGCGTCACCTCGACCGACAAGGCCCGCCCCATCCTGGGTGGCGTGCACATGAAGGTCGAGAACAACACCGTGCGCCTGGTGGCGACCGATTCCTTCCGCTTGGCCGTGTGCGATACGCAGGTCGAGACCTCGACCCTCGAGGGTTCCTTTGAGCTCAACGTTCCGGCTGACGCCTTTAACGACGCGCTGAACATCATGGCCAGCCAGGCGACCATCATGATCGGGGCTACTGACACCCAGGTCGTCTTTGAGGCCGGCAACACCACCTACGTGTCGCGCCGCATCGAGGGCGTGTACCCCAACTACAAGCAGCTCATCCCCGATTCGTGCGTGACGAGCGTCAAGATCGACGTCGCCGCCTTTAACGCCGCCCTCAAACGCGTGGCCGTTATCGCGAGCGCCAACCCCGCCGTCAAGTTCGAGATCGATGTCGAGAACGGGCAGATGGGCCTGTCCTCCATTTCCAATGACCAGGACCTTGCGCAGGAGACGATCGATGTCGAGGCCGAGGGCGAGTCGGGTACCATCGCCTTCAACTACCACTACATCTTCGGCTGCCTCAATGCCCTGTCCAAGGAGAAGGAGATCACGCTGGAGCTCAAGAGCTATTCGCAGGCGGGCATCTTCAAGTCCTACGACAAGATCAACTACCTGTACCTGGTCATGCCGGTCCGCATCTAGCAACCGCCCTATGACCATGTTCGCCCGCGATCTTTCCGTCGCGCACTACCGCAGCTTCGATAGCTATCGCCTTGCCCTGGACGAGGGCGTGACGATACTTGCGGGACCCAACGCGGCGGGAAAGACCAATCTCATAGAGGCGCTGCAGCTGCTGACGAGCGGCGCCTCGTTTAGGCATCCGACCGCAGCCGAGCTCGTCCATGACGGCGTGGGCTCGTGCAAGGTCGAGCTGAGGCTTGAGGGAGACGGCCGCGTGCTTGATATGGGATTGAACGCGGAGGACGGTAAGCGCTCGTTTAGTCGCAACGGCAAGAGGTGCTCTGCCGCCGGTGTGCGCGGGGTCCTGCCGAGCGTGCTGTTTTGCCCCGACCATCTGGACATGGTTAAGCGAGGCGCCAGCGTGCGCCGCGCCGCCCTCGATGACTTTGGCATGCAACTGAGCGCACGCTATGCCGATCTTGCGAGCACCTATGGGCGCTGCGTGACCCAGCGTAACGCCTTGCTCAAGGAGACCTGGTGCTGCCGCGAGATGCTCGGCGCGTGGAACGATTCGATTGCCCGCGCGGGCTCGGCTCTGCTCGTGCACCGGTTGGCCCTGCTCGACCGGCTGGCGGGCCATGTGCACACTGCCTACGGGCAAGTGGCATCCGGTGAGGCTGCCAACGTGACCTATACGTCCACGCTGGGGGATTTGCCCCAGGTCGAGGATCGCGAAGAACTGAAGGGCTGGGCGTACGAGCGCATGCTGGCTGCCCTTGATGAGCACGCCGACGAGGAAATTCGCCGCGGCGTGACGCTGGTGGGACCGCATCGCGACGAGATCGAGTTTACCGTGGCGGGTCGCTCCGCCCGTTCGTTTGCCAGCCAAGGACAGCAGCGAACGTTGGTGCTGTCCTGGAAGGTGGCGGAGGTGGCCGTGGCTCGCGATGTCCTGGGCACCGCCCCACTGCTGCTTTTGGACGACGTGATGAGCGAACTCGACGGCGAGCGCCGCGGTGCTTTTCTGCGGCTGATCGGCGATGATATCCAGACGGTCATAACCACGACCAACCTGGGGTACTTTACCGATGACCTGCTTGATCGAGCCAAGGTGGTGAGCATGGGTGAGACGTGCTAATTACGAGCGCGAGAGCGAGACGGTCGCCTTCAGTGGCTTTTTGAACGCAGAGCGCCAACGCATCCTGGCGGCTGCGACCCCTGAGCGCCGTGCGCAGATGGAGGCTGCCGAGGAGTCGCGCGCGGTCTATCGCGCGTGGAACGCGGTGTGCTCGGGCACGCGCGAGGGGCGGCATGTGACGGGGCTGCGTTACCTGCCCGAGTCCAATGAACTGCTGGTGTATCTCGACTCGCCCTCGTGGACGCAGGAAATGACGCTGTTGCGCGAGATCATCCGCGCGCGCATGGAGCGCGCCGGTGCGCATGTGGACGGCCTGGTGTTCAAAACCACCGCACCCGGTCACACGCCGCCCGCCGCCAAGGAGCGCCTGCGCCCGGCGACGACCGAGCGCCCGCCGGCCCCGCACGCCGACCTCAGCGATGCCGAGCGCACCGAGATTGAGTGCCAAGTGGCGCCCATCGAAGACCAAAAACTGCGCGAGGCCCTCGAGAACGCCATGAGAGCCAGTGCCGAGTGGGCCAAGGGCGTGCAAAGCAAAAAAGAGCCTTAAATCGCATCTGGTGGCCTTGTAGAGCCAAATACCCTCGTTCCCGAGGGTATTTTTTACGCTAAACTAGTAAGGCTGTACACATTTTCTTGACTGAAGGAGGACGTGTGGCAAACGAAAACGATTACGATGGCGGCGAGATTAAGATTCTCGAAGGTCTCGAGGCCGTTCGTAAGCGCCCGGGCATGTATATCGGCTCGACGAGCGCCAGCGGTCTGCATCACCTGGTGTGGGAGATCGTTGACAACTCCGTCGACGAGGCCATGGCCGGTTTCTGCACCGAGATCCAGGTGACGGTCCACGCCGACAACTCCATCACGGTCGTCGACAACGGTCGCGGTATCCCCGTCGACGAGCACCCTGTTAAAAAGATCCCGACGCTCGAGGTCGTCATGACGATCTTGCACGCCGGCGGTAAGTTCGATAACTCGGCCTATAAGGTCTCGGGCGGCCTGCACGGCGTGGGCATCTCCGTCGTCAACGCACTGTCCAAGCGCGTGGTCGTTCAGGTTCGTCGCGATGGCAACACCTACGAGATGGAGTTCTCGCGCGGCAAGACCGTCAAGAAGATGGAAGTCGTGGGCACCTCGGATTCGACGGGCACCACCGTCACTTTCTGGCCCGACGACGAGATCTTCGAGACCTGCATCTATGATTTCGATACGCTGCACAACCGTCTGCAGGAGACGGCGTTCCTCAATAAGAACCTCAAAATCGTGCTGACCGACGAGCGCGAGGCGACTCCCCATGTGGAGGAGTTTTGCTACGAGGGCGGCATCATCGACTTCGTCAAGTTCCTCAACGAGGGCAAGGACGTCCCCGAGGCCTTTAAGGAGCCCATCTACATCGAGGGCAAATCGGATCCGGACGCGCCTGTGGCCAAGATGGGCGAGGTCGAGGTATCCCTGCAGTGGAATAGCGGCTATGGCGAGAACGTTATGTCGTTTGCCAACGACATCTACACCCCCGAGGGCGGCATGCACCTTGAGGGCTTCCGCACCGCGCTCACCCGCGTGATCAACGATTACGCGCGCAAGCAGAACCTGCTCAAGGAAAAAGACGCCAACCTGACCGGCGACGATGTGCGCGAGGGCCTTTCGGCCGTTATCTCGGTCAAGCTGCCCGATCCGCAGTTTGAGGGCCAGACCAAGGCAAAGCTCGGCAGCTCCTATATGCGCGCGCTCACGCTCAAGATCGTGACCGACGGCCTCGCCGATTACTTGGAGGAGCATCCCAAGCCCGCCCGCGAGATCGTCAAGAAGGCGCAACAGGCCTGCAAGGCGCGCAACGCCGCCCGCAAGGCGCGCGAGGCGACCCGCCGCAAGAGCCTGCTCGAGACGGCGTCCCTGCCCGGTAAGCTCGCTGACTGCTCGGTGCGCGATGCCGAGCTGACCGAGCTCTTCATCGTAGAGGGCGACTCGGCAGGCGGTTCGGCCAAGGACGGCCGTCGCCGAGACATCCAGGCGATTCTGCCCCTGCGCGGCAAGATTTTGAACGTCGAACGCGTTGGTGACCATCGCGCGTTCTCGAGTGACACCATCCAGTCGCTGATTACCGCGATCGGCTGCGGTGTCACGACGAGTGCCGGCGACGGCGGCGATTTCGATATCACCAAGGCGCGCTACCACAAGATCATCATCATGACCGATGCAGACGTCGACGGTGCGCATATCCGCATCCTGCTGCTGACGTTCTTCTACAAGTACATGCGTCCGCTGATCGATGCCGGCTACGTCTATGTTGCCTGCCCGCCCATCTTTGGCATTAAGGTGCGCAACAAGATCCACTACGTGTATCCCAACGGCCGCCAGCCCGAAGACGAGATCCTGCGCGACACCATCCAGAGCCTGGGCCTGAACCCCGACGATAACGACGAGGACGGCAAGGCCAAGGACGGCAAGATCACCAAAAAGCGCAAGGGCTATACCGTCCAGCGCTACAAGGGCTTGGGCGAGATGGACCCCAAGCAGCTTGCCTCGACGACGATGGACCCCAAGACCCGCATCCTGCAGCGTGTGTCGATCGAGGACGCCGTGGTGGCGGACCGCGCCGTGCGCGAGCTGATGGGTTCCGAGGTCGGCTATCGCCGCGAGTACATTGAAAAACATGCGCATGACGCGCGTTTCCTTGATGCTTAAGAGGAGGTAACGTGGCAGACGATATCAACAACAACGAGGGTATGGACGAGGCCGGCGACGCCGGTATGCCCGATGATCTGAAGCGCCTGCTTGCCCGTGCTGAGCAGGGCGAGGACGGCGACCCGGACGCCTATAACCCCGATGCCGATGATGATGAGGAAGAAGACGACGCCGAGCTCGAGGAGAGCTTTGGCGAAGTCGACCGTGGCGCCTCGGCCGGCGAGGATATCAACGGCGGTCAGCTCCAGATTTCGGAGTTCGGTCGCGAGATGAAGCAGTCGTTTATCGAGTATTCGATGTCGGTTATCACGGCGCGCGCCCTGCCGGACGTGCGCGACGGCTTAAAGCCGGTGCACCGCCGCATTCTGTACGCGATGAACGAGAGCGGCATCTACCCCAACCGCCCACATAAGAAGTCGGCCTGGACGGTCGGCGAAGTTATCGGTAAGTACCACCCGCATGGTGACTCCGCGGTCTATGAGGCCATGGTCCGCCTGGCGCAGTGGTTCTCCATGCGCACGCCGCTCATCGACGGTCACGGCAACTTCGGCAACATCGACGGCGACGGCGCGGCAGCCATGCGTTACACCGAGAGCCGCTTGGCAAAGCCCGCCATGGAACTGCTGCGTGACTTGCAGAAGGATACCGTCGACTGGCAGCCCAACTACGACGAATCGCTCGCCGAGCCCGTGGCGCTGCCTGCGCGCTTCCCCAACCTGCTGGTCAACGGCAGCCAGGGCATCGCCGTCGGCATGGCCACCAACATCGCCCCGCATAACCTCACCGAGGCGATCGAGGCCACCTGCTACCTGATCGACAACCCCGACGCCACCGTCGACGAGCTCATGCAGATCATGCCCGGTCCGGACTTCCCCACCGGCGCCATCATCATGGGCAGCGCCGGCATTAAGCAGAGCTACGAGACCGGCCGCGGCTCCATTACCGTGCGCGCCAAGGCTCACGTGGAGTCCACCAAGACCGGCCGCAGCCGTCTGGTCTTCACCGAAATCCCCTACATGGTCAACAAGGGCACCCTGCAGGAGAAGATCGCCCAGCTCGTCAACGACAAGCGCATCGAGGGCATCTCGGACATGCGCGATGAGTCCAACCAGAAGGGCATCCGTCTGGTCATCGAGCTCAAGAAGGGCGTCATTCCGCAGGTCGTGCTCAACAACCTGTATAAGTACACCTCGCTGCAGACGACCTTTGGCGCCAACAACCTGGCGCTCGTCAACGGCGTTCCCAAATGCCTGAGCCTGCGCGAGATGCTGCAGCACTATATCGACCACCAGGTCGATGTCGTCACCCGCCGCACCCGCTTTGACCTCAAGAAGGCCCAGGCGCGTGCCCATATCCTCGAGGGCTACCTGATGGCTCTCGACCATATCGACGAGGTCATTAGCATCATCCGCTCCTCGCAGACCGACTCCGAGGCCAGCAGCCGCCTGATCGAGCGCTTTGGTTTTACGCCCGAACAGACCACGGCCATCCTCGAGATGAAGCTGCGCCGCCTGACCGGCCTGGAGCGCGACAAGATCCAAGAAGAGTTGGACGGCCTGCGCCGCGCCATCGCCTACTACGAGGACCTGCTGGCGCATGAGGAGAAGATCCTGGGCGTCATCAAGGAAGAGATGCGCGAGATCTCCAAGAAGTTTGGCGACAAGCGCCGCACCGAGATCAGCCAGGTTGAGAAGGACCTGGATGTCGAGGACCTCATCGCCGACGAGGATATGGTCGTGACCATCACCCACACTGGCTATGTCAAGCGTATCCCGGTGGCTGCCTACCGCGCCCAGAAGCGCGGCGGCAAGGGTGTATCGGGCGTCAACCTCAAAGAGGACGACGTTATCGACGAGATGTTCATCGCGTCCACGCACGAGTACGTGCTGTTCTTCTCGAGCAAGGGCAAGGTCTATCGCCTGAAGGTGCACGAGCTGCCGGTGGGTACGCGCCAGGCGCGCGGTACCGCGATCGTCAACCTGCTGCCCTTCGAGGAGGGCGAGAAGATCGCGAGCGTCATCAGCTGCCGCGAGTTCCCTGCCGACGAGTACCTGATGTTTGCCACCAAGAGCGGCATGGTCAAGAAGACCGTGATGAGCGCTTACGATCGTAGCCGCCGTGATGGCCTGATCGCTATCAACCTGCGTGACGACGACGCGCTGCTGAACGTGCGCCGCGTGCGTGAGGGCGACAAGATTATCCTGGCCACCACCGCGGGCAAGGCAATCATGTTCTCCGAGGAGCAGGTGCGCGCCACCGGCCGCGATACCAGCGGCGTTCGCGGTATCGGTATGAAGGACGGCGTGAGCGTTCTGGGCATGGAAGTCACTAACGGCAACGGCGATCTGTTCGTCATCACCGAGCGCGGCTACGGCAAGCGCACGCCGGTCGCGGACTACCCGGAGCAGAATCGCGGCGGCCAGGGCGTCTACACCATCCAAATGACCGAGCGTAAGGGTAACCTCGCGGCTATGAAGACGGTGGGCCCGCAGCACGAGTTGTTCATCGTGACGGAGGGCGCGACGGTCATTCGCGTCAAGACCGACGAAATCAGCCAGACTGGCCGCGCCACCCAGGGCGTCAAGATGATGACCGTCGACGACAACGACCGCATCTGCGCCGTGGCCCGCATGACAGCCGCCAAAGAGAAGCCCGAAGGCGAAGGTGCCGAGGCCGCAGCAGACACCGAAGAGGCCCCAGTCGACCTAGGCGACGGCAACGACATGCCAGAAGATCTCCTCGACGAGTAAGAGGAACTAGCTGGTAGAAAATATCAGACCTGTCTCTTATACACATCTGACGCTGCCGACGAACTCTAGGGTG
>URHQ01000029.1 GCA_900547655.1 uncultured Collinsella sp. | reverse complement strand
GCTCGCACGGAGAGCACATTAAGTGCTCTCCGGCTCGTGCGGAACTCGCGATCGACCTTATATATTTGCCCTCCCCGGGGCTCCCGCACAACGGGACCTCAGTTGGGTTCTATCCCGGTTGCAGTTGCTTCGCTCCTGCACCACTTGGCTGGTGCGGCGATTTGGCGTTGGAACGGTTCTTTTTCTGATATATGCTGGTTGCGGCTCTTCTTTTGAGAGGAGTCGCTTTTTTGTTGTGAGGGGGATAGCCCGTGGCTGATAGTGTAATTCAATCTGAGCTGCTTGCTGCGGATTGGAATGGCGAATGGATGCGTCTGCAAGCTGCTCGGCGGCGGGCTGATGATTCTTTTGAGTGGGATAAGCGGGCTCGGCATTTTCGGCCGCTTGAGACTGCTCCGTATGCCCGGGATTTTATAAAGCTGTTGGCGCTTGAGCCCGGCGAGTCGGTGCTCGATATGGGGTGCGGGGCTGGGTCGATTGCTATTCCGCTTGCTCAGGCCGGACATCCTGTGATTGCTGCTGATTTCTCCCCCGCCATGCTGGGCACGCTTGATGCCGGCATTGATTACTACGGGCTCGAGGGGCGCATAACGCCGCTTGAGCTTGCTTGGGATGATGATTGGGATTTGGTTGGACCGGTCGCAAAAGCGGTGGATGTTGCCTTTGCCAGTCGCTCTGTCACCACGACCAACCTAAAAGGTGCGCTTGCCAAGCTTGATCGTACGGCTCGTCGGCGTTGTGCTGTCACGATGGTCGCCAACTCCAGCCCGCGCTATGACCTGCACCTGATGAACGCCATCGGCGCCTCGGTTACCTGCAGTAATGGCTTTGTGTATGCTTTTAATATCCTCATTCAGATGGGTGCCCTGCCGCAGGTTACGTACTTTGAATCGCCTCGTCGCGATACCTTCGATAACCTTGAAGCGGGCGTAGCAGATTTTTCCCGTATGCTCGAGCATGGCAACGAAGATAAGGTCGACCGTCTGCGCGACTACATCGCTCAACACATGATTGAGAACCCCCATGCCGGTGAGCCGGGTTCCAAGGGTGTGCCACAGGGACGCTATATGCTCGACCACGTCCGCAAGGTTCGTTGGGCGTTTATTGCATGGGAGCCGGTCTCTGCGCCCAGCTCATAGCCTGTTCGCAGCCCACGCCGCCCACTCACTCGGCATCCGCATTCTTTTTGAACTGGGCAAACGCGCCCCACACCGCGCCGTTCCTGCGCTATCGTGGGACAGCTCACGTAGATTAAGGCCCCATCGCGGGGCGCCCCATACATAGAAAGCGAGAACCCATGGCACTGACAGGAGCCCAGGTCAAGCAGCTTCGCAGCATGGCCCATCACCTCAACCCCGCCATCATCATCGGTAAGTCCGATGTCAACGAGGGCACCGTCGAGCAGACGGTCGCCTACCTGGAGAAGCACGAGCTCGTTAAGTGCTCCGTGCTCGATGGCTCCAGTCTTTCCGCCCGCGAGGCCGCCGAGGAGCTCGCCGAGCGTTGCCACGCCGAGGTCGTCCAGGTTATCGGCCGCAAGTTCTCGCTGTATCGCGAGTCCTCGCGCAAGGACATCGAGAAGATCAAGCTCGTCTAAGAGCCAATGATCCGGCGAGCCAACACATAGCAAGCTTACGGGTGCCCAAGTACTTCGGGCGCCCGTTTTTTATCGCTCGACCAGCACGCGATTGAGCCGCCCCTCCACCAAGCGCTCGTACAGACGCCGCGTCTCGGGCTCGGGCACGCCATTGACCTGCTCCCTCAGATGGTGCATATGCCCGCTGTACAGCTCGACGATATCGCGTCTCCGCCCCGCCGCACTGTAGACGCGCATGGCGCAGCGCACCATATCCTCGCGCGCCGTTTCCTGCCGAAGCCCCGACTCCGCCAGCCAAATCGCCGACTGCAGATCGTTTTCTTCTAGAGCGGCATTTGCCCCCTTAATCATACAATCGATGTACTTTGACTGCATAATGCGTCGCATACGCAAAAAGTAGGTGGGATTACAGCCATTGGGAACATACAGCGGTCCGGCATAAAGCTGCTCAATCTTAAGGCACAACTCGACCAGATGGGGCCCGCGCGCACCCGTGCGATTTCCCAAAACCTCGCGGCTTATCTGGTCAAACAGCCGTACATCGGTCTTGACGTAGTCGCCGTTGAGCCCAATGCATTCATTTTGGATGAGCACACATGACTTGCCATCCGGCGTCGGCCCCAAAGCCGACCGCAAGCGCGATATCGTCGAGTACAGGTTGTTGCGGGCGCTATTGAACTCGGCATGGGGCCACAGCTCCATGGCCAGCGTCTCACGATCGACGAGCGCATCCATGCCCAGCGCAAGCCGCTCGGCAAGTGTCGCCGCCTTCTTGCGGCGCCACATTTTGTCCGTGATGGGAAACCCGTCGCGCTCGGCGCGAAACGCACCAAACATGCGAATCTCGATATGGTCGATGGTATCAACGGCTTCAACCTCGCCGGCCTGGAACAGGCGCTCGCCCTCCCCTTCCAAATCGTCGCGCAGCGAGTACCGCGACAGTTCGCGCACGGGAAGCTTCTTGCGTATCCTGCCCGCCGGCTCGCCCAGACAATGCATGGCAAGGCGCGCAAAGAGCCGATACGATGGCTCTAGAATCCCCGCACGATTCATGGACATCCAGGCCGCAAGGTCGCTGTCTCGGCCCGCACAGGCCAAATGAAGCGCCACCATCCAGGCCTCCGCTCCACCAACCTGCGTCTGGCTTATATCGAGTAGCTCCGCTTCCTCGCGCACCGAAACCATCGAGGTGTTACGCAGATATGCCGCGCGCTCCAACAGCAATGCGTTATCGCGCATGTACGCAATCGACTCCTCGGCAAGTTTGAGCACTTGGACCGCACGGAACTTTGCATTAACCGGCCGTCCTTCTGCCAGCGACTGCCAGCCTTCTAGCAACAGGCCAAACAGCTGAATCTGGTTGTCGCGCATGCGCACGGCAAAACGATCGAGCTCGTTGAACGCCGCGTCGTCGGTTACCGGCAAGCCGGAAAGGAGCCGCCGTGCCGCCAACACCATGCGCACCCAGATAGCCATCGCCTTAAGCCCACGTACGTCGAGTGCCTCCCGCACCAGCGCCATCTCGTCGTCGCGTTCATCGGTTCCCGAAAACGACCCGTCAAAGAGCTCCACCAGCATGCTGTCGGCCCGTATAACAATCCCCGCGATGTCGAGCTCGCAGTCGTAGGCCTTGCTCGTTTTGAGCTGCTGTAGAACGCCGCCGTCATCTCCCCGTTCGGTCAGGCATCGCTTGACCTCGATATGCGCGGACAGCATGTCGAGTGCGGTGTGGGACGTCTCTATTTCTGGCACGGCCAGGTTCGTAGGAAGCCCAAGCCCGTTGTCCCCATAGCAAACAGCCGTCAGTGTCTGGGCCACCCTCCATGAAACAGGGTCTATTTCGCAGGCCGCCCGTTCGCCCCCGCGCTCGATGACCGATGCCATATAGCGAGCGAGCTTTGTATTGGACACGCTGACCGCTGCCAGATATACGCCAAGCGCCTCGGCAGGCGTTGGCTCCGGAGCCGGATCGTCGGCATCGATCGTGCCCAACGCTGCTCGGCAGATATCGGCCCCGTGCCCCGTCAGAGCAAGATCGACCCCATACTGTCCAGCAAGTTCAAGAACCGCCTCACGGTCCAAAAAGGCGTCCGCCAGGCCCATCGCCGCATCGCATCGGCCCGCCTTAAGCAAAATCCGGGCCGCCCTCGGAACAAGTTCGGGGCGAACCTCGGCCACCAACTTACGCAAACGCAAGCGTCCGTTATCCTCCGTGCCCAGACACGTAAAACTCCGCTCGGCGGGGTCCAAGCCAAAGATCGGGTAGTCGCGTACAAAGTAGGACTGGTCGACCATCGACAGCCTTACCCCACAAGCCTCGAGTTCTGCTATATTGCCCTCGCCCATCAAAACCATGAGACATGCCACGCAAAACAGCGCATTATTGTCGAGCGAAGCCAGATCGACAAGTGCCGCGCCATATACGTTGACAATCTCGTTTTCGAGCAGACCGGCTACGTCGCCTTGGCCATACAGACCCGTCTGCAATGCCGAAACGAGCTCGGGCACGCCCTGCGTGAGCTGATAAAAGTCGAGCGATGTGCTGATCGAAAACGCCGATGCCCACGCCGAATACTCATAGGCATGCACCTTGAGCATCTGCGCATTGATCTTAACCGAATCGCCCAGCCCATGAATCAGCTGACGATTTGAAGGACGGCAGGAGATAAAGACCCCTACCCCCATAGCGCGCAGGCCGCGAATCCTGTCGATGAGGTCTTCGGTATCGTGCTGATCGAGGTTTGGCACATTATCAATTGCGATAAGGGAGTGCGGTTTGTCTTTGAGTTCTTCGGTAACCACCTCGAGCTGCATAAACACCTCGCGCCCAGTGGCGCGATCGGCCTCGATAATCCGCACGGGGCCTCGCGTCGGGTCGCATTTAACCTCATGGGTGTACTGCAGCAGCACCGAGGTCTTCCCAAACCCGTCGGGCGCATAAAGAACCACGATGCCGGCCTTTCGGCCCTTGGCGATAAGCTCATTCATCAAGCGTTCGCGTCGCACCATATAGCCTCCGCCCAGCGGCATCAGCTCGAGGTCGTCTATACCGCTCAAATCGTTTACCATGCCCGCTCCTCAACTCGACCGTATGGACACTGTAGCCGCAAGACCATACAAGCCGCGCTATGAATAGAGCGACCTTGTGTTTTAGGTTGTCTTTTGGTACGCAAGCGGCAAGTTTTTGTACAGCGAGGGCCGATTGTTATTAATCCCCCGACTAATCGGTCTTTAAGCAGGTAAATGAGCTTGTCAGCTTGTCCCATCTAAGCGGCAGTGTAACGCAGATGAACAAGGTTCAGCCATGTCATTCAACTCGCCTAGCACCCGCTACCGTCTACGACCTTCTAGTGGCATTTTTGCATAGAATCTGGTATGGAATGAATCAAGCTGTTGGGCATCCGGCATTCGTCAAGCTTGCGGCAAGATTTTGGTCAAGTGGGCGAAATGGGATAGCAAAAAGGCCCCCGCAAAGCGGAGGCCTTAGGCAAGGCTATGTCGAGCTGCAGGATTCGCGCTACTCGCAGAGCGAAAGGGCGGCCTCGTCGGCAACGACAACGCAGTTGGTGTGCAGCTGCAGGATCGAAGCCGGGCACTCGGGCGTAACCGGACCATAGCACATGTCATGCACGGCCTGAGCCTTGGCCTCGCCGTTAGCGACAACCAGGATCATGCGAGCATACATGATGGTCTGGGTACCCATGGTGTAGGCCTGACGGGGCACGTCGTCGATGCTGTCGAACAGGCGGCTGTTGGCCTGAATGGTGCTCTCGGTGAGGTCGACGCAGTGCGTGCCCTTGGAGAAGTGGTCATCGGGCTCGTTGAAGCCAATGTGGCCGTTGTTGCCAATGCCGAGCAGCTGCAGATCCGGATAACCGGCGTCGGCGACAATCTTGTCGTACTCAGAGCAGGCAGCGGCGGCGTCGGGGTTGGAACCGTCGGGAACATGCGTGTTGTTCAGGTCGATGTTGATGTGATCGAAGAAGTTCTCACGCATGAAGTAGTGATAGCTCTGGGGATCGTCGTGCGAAAGGCCGCGATACTCGTCCAGGTTGTAGGTGCTGACCTCGGCAAAGTCGACGTCGCCCTTCTTGTACCAAGCAGCGAGCTGCTTGTAGGCACCGATCGGGGTGGAGCCGGTGGCAAGACCCAGCACACAGTCGGGCTTGAGGATAACCTGGGCCGAGATGATATTAGCGGCCTTGCGGCTCATATCCTCGTAGTCTTTAGCTTTAATGATCTTCATTACGCGTCCTTTCTCGTACAAGAGAGGCAAGGCTCCCTTACAAGCACTTGCCCGCGGCCCGCGTCGGCCGCAACCAACGTGTGCGGCCACCAGGGCGAGGTCGCGTAATGTATGTGTCTCGTGTCTAGCCGCGTCGAGGCCCCTGCCCGTCCACGGTGACCCAAAGCCTTTTAGCTTCGGACAAATCCCATCTTGCCACTGAGGGCGTCCTCTTTCAAGGGCGCCCTCCGTAAACGTGTTTGAATTGTAGACTAATGGCCACGTGCACTTGCTAGCGCTCGCGAGCAACGATGAGCTGGTCCATCTCTTCGACATGCACGCCAACGGAGCCCTTGATGCTCGAGAACTCAACGGAGTTGCACACCAAGATGGGAACCGTCACATCGTAGCCCTCGGCAGCAATTGCCTCGCGATCGAACTCAATGAGCACATCGCCCTTATGGACGATGTCACCCACTTGCGCATGTACGGTAAAGTGCTTGCCCTCGAGCTGAACAGTGTCCAAACCAACGTGGATGAGCACGTCCAAGCCATCGACCGTGTTAAGCGCAACGGCGTGTCCCGTGGGAAAAATAGCCTCGACCTTGGCATCAGCCGGCGCGATCACGCGCGTACCCGTAGGCTGAATGGCAACGCCCTGGCCCAAAAGGCCGGTGGCAAACGTCTGATCGTTTACCTCGGAAAGCGGAATGACATCGCCCGAGATGGGAGCATCCAGCGTAAGGACTCGACCACGCATACCAAAAGACCTTAGGACTTTAGTGAACATGCTCCCCCTCGGACATACCAATCAATCAAAATAACCTTAACAGTTTACCACTTGGCAACGGTTTTTGACCATTAGGGAAGTTCGCGCTTGACAACCTCGACGATGTCGTCGACAACGCGCTGGGTCAGCTCGTGCGTCTCGGCCTCGGCCATCACGCGGACCAGCGGCTCGGTGCCGCTCGGGCGCACCAGAATGCGGCCGCGGCCGTCAAGCTCCTTCTCGGCAGCAGCAACGGCATCCCAGATGGGCTGGCAATCGTCCAGACCAGCCTTGTTGTCGGAATGCACGTTGACGAGTACCTGCGGGTACTTCTTCATGATGCCGGAAAGATCGGTGAGGGTACGACCGGTGCGCTTGAGCACGGCCAGCAGCTGCAGAGCCGTCACCAGGCCGTCGCCGGTGGTGTTGTGCTCCAGGAAGATGATGTGGCCGGACTGTTCGCCGCCGATGACGGCGCCGTCCGCGAGCATGCGCTCTAGAACGTAGCGGTCGCCCACGGCGGTCTGGACCATCTCGAAGCCCTGCTCCTTCATAGCGATGGAGAAGCCCAGGTTGCACATGACGGTCGAGACGATCTCGGAGTTGGCGAGCTTGCCGCGAGCGGCGAGGTCAGAACCGCAGATAGCCAGGATGTAGTCACCGTCGATCTCATTGCCCTCGCTGTCCACGAACAGCACACGGTCGGCGTCGCCGTCGTGGGCCAGACCGATGTCAGCGTGGGTGCGCAGCACGAGCTCGCGCAGGGGCTCAAGGTGAGTGGAGCCGCACTCAACGTTAATGTCAGTACCGCAGTAATCGGTGTTGATGGCATGGACCGTGGCACCCAGGCGCTGCAGCGCGGCGGGCGTAGTCTGGCAGGAAGCACCGTGACCGCAGTCGACGGCAACGACCAAGCCATCGAGCCTCAGGCCATCAAGCGTATCGATGGCGTGGTCGACGTATGCCTTGCGAGCGTCCTTCATCTTGATGATGTGGCCCACGCCGGCACCGGTCGGCAGCGTGTCGGCAGCCATGGCTTCCTCGGACATGACCCAGGCGCTGATCTCTTCCTCGACAGCATCGGGAAGCTTCATACCCTTGCGGCTAAAGAACTTGATGCCGTTGAACTCCGGCGGATTGTGCGAAGCGGAGATAACGATGCCGCCGTCGAGCTCGTTTTGGACGGTGAGCAGCGCCACGGCAGGCGTAGGGATGACGCCGCAGCAGTGCGGGCGGCCGCCCTCGGCCATAATGCCGGCGGTCAGAGCACTCTCGAGCATGGTGCCCGAAAGGCGCGTGTCACGGCCGATGCAGATGTCCGGACCAAGAAACTTGGTCGCCGCGCGACCCAGACGAAACGCGAGGTCGCACGAAAGATCGGCGTTGGCGACGCCACGGACGCCGTCGGTACCGAAGATGTTCTGGGGCATAGGATCGCTCCTTCCCTAGCAGGCGATATGCAACCGCCCACCCTAGTCGAAAAAGAAAAGCGGGACCCGCCGAGGAATCGGCAGGCCCCGCTTGTACATTGTATCTCGAAAGGAGATAAAACCTTAGCGCTTGGAGAACTGGGGAGCGCGGCGGGCCTTCTTGAGGCCGTACTTCTTGCGCTCGACCACGCGAGCATCGCGCGTAAGGAAACCGGCCTTCTTGAGGTCAGCACGGTAGTCGCCAGCGTTCAGAAGAGCGCGAGCGATGCCCAGACGCAGAGCGCCGGACTGACCGGAGATGCCGCCGCCATCGCACAGAGCGATAACGTCGAACTGACCGGCGGTGTCGGTCACCTTGAAGGGAGCAAGGGCGTTCTCAACGAGCTGATGACGGCCGAAATACTGCTCGGCGTCACGCTTGTTGATGGTCACCTTGCCGGTGCCGGGGACGAGACGGACGCGGGCGACGGCGTTCTTACGACGGCCGGTACCCTGGTAGACAACGGTGTTCTCAGCCATCTTTAAGCCTCCAGCTCAATCTTCGTGGGGTTCTGGGCAGCATGCGGATGCTCGGCACCAGCGTAGACCTTAAGCTTGGTCATCTGGGCACGGCCGAGGGTGGTCTTGGGCAGCATACCGCGAACGGCGCGCTCGATGACCTTCTCCGGGTGCTTCTCCATAGCCTGGCGGAAGCTCTCAGCCTTGAGGCCGCCGTTGTAGCCGCTGTGGCGATAATAGGTCTTCGTGTCGGCCTTGTTACCGGTAAGCTGGACCTTATCGGCGTTGATGACGACAACGAAGTCGCCGCAGTCGCTGTTGGGCGTGAACTGGGGCTTGTTCTTACCGCGCAGGATCATTGCGATCTGGGTGGCAAGACGGCCCAGGACAGCACCATCGGCGTCGACGAGAACCCAGTTGCGCTGGACCTCGCCCTGCTTGGCGTAGTGAGTCGATTTCGAAATCACTTAGACTCCTCCATGTACAGTACGTGTTGTTACAGAGATTCACGGGGCTCTGCAAGTAACCCGTCCATATTACCCCGCTCGCCGTACGAGTCAACAGGTATTTTGGCTCCGACCAGAGTTTCTGCACATGTCATCCACGAGCCGTGATTTTTCCAGCTCTTTAGCTGTTGTCATTATTTGAGGGTTCGCCGTCGTTATCGCTCAACGAACTCTTGGATTTCCGCGAGCAGGCGCTTTGCCTCCTGACGGCCCTGAATATACAGGTCCAATAGCTTTGTCGAATCGTGCTCGACATGACCGACCTCGACCGGCTTTTGCGGAGCGACGACCAGCGCACGGCCCTCGCGCTCATACTTCCACAGGTGCATGCGTTGTATGTTGTAGCGGTCGTGGCGCGTCTCGATTCCCTCGAGCAGATAGGGGTAGTCGGCATAGCGGGCGCGCGCGGCAGGCATAAACTCGTAAGGCTTTTTCTCGTACGAGCGGTCCTGCGTGACGATGACGACCGCACGGTCGAAGCCCGCCTCCTCCAGCACGTGCTCGATGGGGATCGAATCGGCTACGCCACCGTCGACGTATTTGTGCCCGTCAATCTCGACCGGCGGCGTCACCAGCGGCAGCGACGTCGATGCGCGCACGGCATCGAGGTCGAGTACGGCGCTTTTGACCGGAAGGTACGTGGCGGTTCCAAAGAGCATGTCCGTCGCGACGGCGTACATCTCGATGGGGCTCGCGTCGAACGTCTCGTTGTCAAAGGGATCCAGGCGGTCCTGGACATCGTTGAAGATAAAGTCGTAACCCACAATAGAGCCCGTGGACGCAAACGACGCGGCGCCCATGAAGCGGCTGTCGTTGCAGAAAGCCAGATTGATGCGGTTGGCACGGCCGATCTGGTGCGACTTGTAGTTCACGCCGTTGAGAGCGCCGGCCGATACACCGTAGACAGCCGGAATCTCGACGCCAGCCTCCATGAGAACATCGAGCACGCCCGCGGTAAACTGCCCGCGGAAGCTGCCGCCCTCCAGGACGAGCGCGACCTTGCCGGCGTTCTTTGCCTTATCTTCTGCAGTCATATTGACCTCCTGCGATTGCGTTTTGGCTTTCTTCTACCCAGTTTTGGGATGGCGAGCGCGCAGGTTTTGGAGTTGAGGAGGGCGGAGCGGTCGGCGGGAAAGCGTGTCCCGTTCTCAGAGCAAATTCCGGGTCGCATTTTCCGCTGAGCCCGCCATCGGGAAAATGAATCCCATTCCGAGCTTAGATTCCGGGACGCGCTTTCCGCTTGAGCTGCCATTGGGAAAGCATGTCCCACTCTACGGCTCGATTCCGGGTCGCAGTTTCCGCTTGAGGCGCCATCCGGAAACTACGTCCCAGTCTGAGCGCGGATTCCGGGATGGACTTTCCGCCTGGGCCGCCATTGGGAAAGCGCGTCCCACTCTGCGTTGCCGTAGCGTTTGCTTAACGCCCGCGCCCTGCATAGAGTTCGATTCTCCGCGGTACGGGGGGATCCGTTGATGCGGCGCATGGCCGGCTGAGATTCGATAAACATCGCATCCATATTGAGCTGATAGATTGCGCGGAGAATCCGCGTATTTGCTTCGCAAATCCGCACCGGCTTCGGCCGCCTGCCGGCGCCCTCGCCCGCGGGCTAAAAACGCTTACGCGTTTTCTTTACGCCCGCGCCCTGCACAGAGTTCGATTCTCCGCGATACGGACTAGAAATAAAAAGGCAGGTAGATATAAGTATCTACCTGCCTGTTACTTATGGTGGAGGCGCGGAGAATCGAACTCCGGTCCACGAAAGCCCCCTGATTGGCATCTCCAAGCTCAGTCGCTGGTTTAGTCTCGGACGCTTTGCGCGCAGCGACACGCTCGCGGCGTCCTAACCGGTTCGGTCTTAGCCTGCGCCATACCGATTACGTGCGCAGGAGCATTCCCCTAAAATGACGTCGCGCCGGTGTCGGGGAAATCACCGGGTTGACGCGCCGCTATAAACTAAGCAGCGAGAGCCATAGGCTCAAAAGAAGAGTTGTTGTCAATTCAATTTGACGGTACCCCTGTTTAACGAGGCGAGGAGACCTCGGCTTGCTTCCTCTCTCAGAGCTATCGTGTCGAAACCAGTCGCCCCCGAATGTCGGGAAAGTCTGGATGGTATCGGGTCTGCAAACACCCGATAACCGTCGACTTTTCAAGGAACACGCGGGTGAACCCCGCTCGTGGATAGCTATCTTACCACGTTCTAAAGGCAGGCAGCTGTTCTATGCACGAGCTGTGAAGACCCCAATGTGCGCCGCACTTCGCACTTTTGCCACCGAACGCGTCACGTATATTTTCGCCAAGCAAAATTGACCCGTCGAAAGGACCGTTATGGATACCAAGCAGCAACTCGTCAATGCCCTCGCAGGCCTGGGCTCAACCATTACCGAAGCTATGGATGTCATCGAAGGCTTTGTCCCCTGCGGACATCCCGCCCTCACGGTATCGAACGCACTCGTCGCGCTGGACGCTGACGATGATGTAGCTCTCGCCCAGCAGCTTGAGACCGTCGAGGGCTTTATCGACCACGTGAGCGAGAACCGCGGCGTGGCCGCCTACCACGGTATCGAGGTCGAGCTCGCGGGGCCCAAGGCCGATCTGTTCGCAGCAATCCGCGAGGTAGGCGCCCTTATGCAGATCGCAGGCGTCAAGAACACCCAGGTCAACGAGTGGGTCTACCGCAGTCTGGCAGCACTCGACAGCTCCAACGAAAAGGCAGCCGAGCAGCTCGCAGAAAGTCCCACCATCAAGGCCGCGCTTTTGTAAATAGCAGACGCGGGCCCCTTGGCGCATCGTCGTCCAAGAGGCCCACAAACAGTTCGCGTCAACCGATAGCCGCGCCACCACGTTCGGCCAGAGCAAGAATCGGCATCATTTGGCGCGGGGTCTTTGCTGCGAGATCGGCATGTTCGAGCAGCTTGCGATCGTTGGTCACCAAGTAATCGACCTGCGCGCGCTTGCACGCGGCGAGTACCAAGTTGTCCTCGTAATCGCGATGGAGCGTCAGATATTTGTCGGCTAGCCACAGATCGGATGCATCAGCGTCCACGGCCATAGCGTTTTCGGTCATATTCCGAACGAACGCCAGCGCCGCATCGCCAATCGCTCGGGCAGAAGTCTCGTCGAGCGCTCCCCCGCTGGCAAGAACGCTACGCTTCAGCTCGTGTTGGACAACGTACAACACGTCCTTGGCAATATGCACCGGAAAGAACAGCAACGCCCCCGTCTCCGTCGCCTGCCCAATAAACGCACGCGCGGCAAGCGACTCGGCATGGTCGACGCAAAACGAATCAACCCATACGTTGGCGTCTACCATGATCTTGAGAGGCGCCCCGCTCACAGGATCATCCCCTTTTGGCGATAGCGCTCGTCCATGGCTTCGGAATAGATTGCGTCCCAATCGCGATCGTCGGATACGGGCGACGTATCGATACCCAGGTCCGCGTAAAGCTGATCCGCCGCCGCCCATGATGCGGCGAACGGCGTATCGGGCGCGACGGTCTGCTGCCGGCCATCAACGGCAGACAGCACTTCCTCACACTGCCCGCCACCCTGTGCGACCTTGGCCACCACCTTTTTGATGAGCTCGGGCAGTGATCTGCCCGAAAGCCGCAACGCTTCCTCGGCGCGCTCTTTAACCGAGCGATCTACGCGAACATTCACCTGCGCCATGCTGCCAACGGTAGCCATCTCAACCTCACCTTCAGCATTTGCTAGCAGTGCTAGCACAAGCATATATCCGAGCTAACATCTCGTCAAACAAAAGAAGGCCTGCATCCTGGCGGCTGCGGTGCCGCCCGGGTGCAGGCCATAAACTCAAGCAAAAGCGTTAGCGTAGATAGGCCTTCGCGTTGCTCAGGCTGTAGGCAATCGTCGAGCCATTGTGCAGCAGTGACGACGTCTGCGGAGTGATCATGCCGGTAATACCCAATGCCAACAGCGCCGAGTTGGTGAGCATCACCTTGGAATACGAACTCGTCAGACGGTCGATAAGCCCCTGGCTCATGCGGCGCAGGCGCACGATTGCAGCCAGATCCGTATCGGTCAGGATGATATCGGCGACCTCCTTGGCGATATCGCTTCCGCCACCCATTGCCAGCCCCACGTCAGCCAAACCGAGCGCCGGCGAATCGTTGACGCCGTCGCCCACCATGGCGATATGACGGCCCTCATTCTTGATTTGCTCCACGTAGGCGTACTTGTCCTCGGGCAGCAGCTCGGCCTTAAACTCGTCGACTCCCGCCTCGCGCGCAATGCGTGCGGCGGTACGCTCGGAATCGCCCGTGAGCATGACGACATGTTTGACGCCCAGCGCATGCAGATCGGCGATGGCCTCGCGCACTCCGGGCTTAAGCGGGTCCTCGATACCAAGCACGCCGACGACCTTGCCGTCGACCGCCAGATACAGCGGCGACAGCCCCTGCATCTGGGACTCAATTTGCTCTTGCGTCTCCGCCTCTAGCTGGGCATGCTCGTCGTCGAATACAAAGTGAGCGGAACCGATGATGGCGCGACGTCCCTCGATGGACGAAGCGATACCGTGCGCCACGATGTACTCGACGGCGGCATGGCGCTCGCGGTGCTCGAGCCCGCGCTCACGTGCCGCATTGACCACGGCGCGTGCCACCGGATGCGGGAAATGCTCCTCTAAGCAGGCGGAAAGGCGCAGAACCTCGTCCTCGCTCCAGCCATCGGTCGTCAGCACGCAAGCCAGGCGCGGCTGCGCCTCAGTGAGCGTGCCGGTCTTATCAAAGACAATGGTATCGGCCTTGGCAAACGACTCAAAGTACTTGGCACCCTTGACCATCACGCCCATCTTGGCGGCATCGCTCATGGCGGTCATGACGGCGACGGAGCCCGTGAGCTTGAGTGCGCACGAGTAGTCGACCATCAGCGCCGCCGAGGTCTTAATGAGGCTACGCGTGGTGAGAGCGACAAGGCCCGCGAGCAGGAAGTTCCACGGGACGATCTTGTTGGCGAGGTCTTCCATGTGCGACTGGCCCTCAGACTTGAGCGAGTCGGCCGCCTGCACGAGCGAGACGATCGAGCGCAGCTTGGTCTGAGCCGTGTTGGCGCGCACGCGCACCAAGATGCTGCCGTCCTCGACGACAGTTCCAGCAAACACATCGTCGCCTGCGCTGCGCTCGACGGCAAGCGGCTCGCCGGTCAGGGTCGCCTGGTTAACCATGGCGCTCCCCTGCTCAACCACACCGTCGATGCAGATGGACATGCCGGTGCGAACGGCAACCAAGTCGCCGGGCTCAAGCTCGGTGGCGGCAACGCTCACCTCGGTGTCGCCGACGACCTTTTGCGCCTTGTCGGGCACATCGAGCAGCGAGTTGATGAGCTCGTTTTCGCTCATGGCGCGCGTGTAGTCTTCGAGCAATTCGCCCACATTGAGCAGGAACATCGTCTGCCCCGCGGTATCGACATCACGTTTGACAAACGAGATACCGATGGCCGAAGCGTCGAGCACGGGAACGGTCAGGCGCGGCTGCGCCAGCTCATGAAGGGCAGCGCGCAAAAATGCCATGTAACCGGCCACGACAAACACCGCACGCAAGGGCGTCGGCAAGAACCAGCGGCGCGCGTAGTGGGTGCCGACGAGTGTCGCCAGGTCCATGACGAGCTTGTGCTTGCGCGGCTCGAGTTGCATCACGTAACCCGACTTGGCATCGGCGATGGCTTGAGCATCGAGTGCGCCCAAGGCATCGAGCACGCTCGCGCGGCGCGGCTCGTCGTACTCCAGCGCCATCTGGCCAATGCGGCCATACACGCGCACCTTGTGCACGCCATCAATGTCGCCGCCAAGCTTAAGAAGTGCATCGAGATCGCTCTCTGGCACAGGACCCGCCAATTGAAGACGGGTCCTGCCAGGGATCTCGCTAATAATCGAGAATCTCATAATTTGTGTCTGAGAGCGTTACTCGGCTGCCTCGTCAGCAGCGGCCTCGCTCTGCGTGATGTAAGCAGCCTCGGCAACCATGTCGTCGACATTAGCCTTGGCCTGCTCGACCATGTCCTGGTAGCCGTTCTTGATGCGCATGCCGCACGCGATACCCTGCACGCAGGCATTCTTTACCGGAGCGCTGGTAAGCAGCTTGATGCCGGCCGTGCCAAGCAGAAAACCGCCACCGACAAGCAGGGTGTTAAAAGTCGACTTCTTCATGTTGCTTCTCCCTTTTGCCGCACAAGCGCGGCATGGTGCCTTAGCACCCGAGTTCATTAGTTTGCTCGAGCACGCTTTTGAGACTAGTTTAGTCGAACTATTATGGTCAACCAAAGTTAACCTTTGGAAATCTTGGTCCCCTTTCCTACAGCTGCCAGGCAGCCGCCTCCTTTTGCAGCGCAACCATGCGGGCGAATTCTCCGCCTGCCGCCTTGAGCTGTGCCGGGGTGCCCTGTTCGGCAACCACTCCATCCTTGAGCACAACGATTTTGTCGGCATTTTCCACCGTACGCATACGGTGGGCAATAACGATAACCGTCTTGCCTGCAAGCAGACGGGAGAGCGCCTGCTGTACCACGGTCTCGTTCTCCACATCCAAGCTTGCCGTCGCCTCGTCCAACAGCACGATGGGCGCGTCTTTGAGCAGTGCGCGGGCGATGGAGATGCGCTGGCGCTCGCCGCCGGAGAGTTTGGAGCCGTTCTCTCCAATCATAGTGTCATAGCCCTGCGGCATGCGGTTCACGAACTCGTCACAGTTGGCGGCACGCGCGGCTGCAAGCACTTCCTCATCGGTGGCATCACGACGCCCGAGGCGGATGTTTCCCATCACCGTGTCGTCAAAGAGCAGCACGTCTTGGAACACAATGGCGTAGTCGCGCAGCAGCACCTCGGGATCCACGCCCGCAACATCCACACCGCCCACGGCAACCTTGCCCGCAGTGGCATCCCAAAAGCGCGCGGCCAGGCGGCTCACCGTAGACTTACCGGAACCCGAAGGACCGACCAGCGCCGTGACCTCGCCTTCCTTGGCGGTAAAGCTCACATCGGTAAGAACTTTCTCGCCGGCGCGTCCGTCCTCGCCCGCACCATAGCCAAATGCCACGTGATCGAACACCACATCGTGGCCCGCAGGCTCAAAGTTCTCGCTGCCCCGCGCCACAGGCTCTTCCATGATGGAACGCATGCGCTTGGCAGACGACTCGGCGGCAAACAGCTCGGACATTAACATTAATGCCTGGTCAAAGGGCGCATAGATACGGCTCACCATAAGCAGGAAGGCAAACAACACCAAAAAGTCGACCTGCCCGGAGGCGACCATCGCGGCGCCCGTGACCAGCGTGGTGGCAATGCCCAGACGCAGGATGGCAAAGGCGGAGTTGACCAAAAGCCCGTTAACGAGCTCGCCCTTGGTGGTCTCGCGCTCCTCGGCATCGATCACGGCGTTGAGTCCCTCAAGATAATGGGCCTCCTGGTTGGTGGCGCGAATCTCGCGAACGCAGTCGAGCGTCTCTTGAATAGCCTCGGTAACCTTGACCTTCTCGGCGCGCACGCGATCAAACACCGGAGTCATGGGGCCGCGTGTTAGATACAACACGGCAAAGGCCACGGGAACGCTCCAAAACGCCGCAATCGCCAGCTGCCAGCAAAAGAACAGCGATGCCACGAAGACAATGGCGCTTGCGATGATGGCACCCCAAAGCTCTCCCAGCACGTGGCTGTAGGCGTGCTCCATGGCCTGGACGTCGCCCATGATGGTCTCGGTTAAATCGGCCAGATCACGACGACCAAAAAACGACAGCGGCAGTTTGCGCAAGCGCTCGGCAATCTCCATACGCTGCTTGCCGCACTCCTCGTAAAAGATGCAGTAGGTGTAGTAATACTGCTGCCAGTTAGAGGCAAAGAGCAACACGAAAAAGACCAGGAGGCCGCCCACGATCGGCAGGGCATCCGGCAGGTCAGCCCCGCTGACGAGATGCTCGACAAAGCCGGCCATAACCAGGAATAAAAAGCCCATGCCGGCCATGGTGATGAGATTGGTGAGCGTGGTCCAGAAAATGCCGCGTTTTACGCCGGCGACGCCTTTATCGGATAGGAAATACTTCTTTTGGAATGAGGCGAACATTTAGGCCTCGCCTCCCTTCGTGACGGTGGCATCCGCGGTCGCTGCAGTGATTTTCCAGCTCGCGGCCTGTTCGTACTCGGCCCACATCTTGGCATACAGGCCATTTTGGGACAGCAACTCGGCATGGGTACCCGACTCCTGCACGCTGCCCTGGTTGAGCACCACGATTTGGTCTGCGCCCACTACAGTCGAGAGTCGGTGCGCGATCATAATGACCGTGCGACCCGCCGCCAGTTTGCTAAAAGCACGTTGGATAAGCGCCTCGTTCTCGGGATCGGCAAACGCCGTAGCCTCATCGAGCACCACGATAGGCGCGTCTTTAAGGATCGCGCGGGCAAGTGCCACGCGCTGGACCTCGCCGCCCGAAAGATATGCTCCGCCGGCACCGAGCATGGTATTGATGCCCTGTGGGAGCTTGGCCACAATGTCGTCGCACTGAGCTGCGGAGAGGGCCGCACGCACTTCGTCGTCAGTAGCCGTAGGCTTGGAGGCGCGCACGTTATCGGCAAGTGTTTGCCGGAACAGCTGGTTGGTCTGGAACACGAAGGCGACCTGGTCCATAAGCTCGTGCGGATCCATATCGCGAACGTCCACACCGCCTACGAGCACTCGACCCGAGGAAACATCCCAAAAACGCGGGATCAGGCTTGCGCAGGTTGACTTACCGCCACCAGAGGGACCCACCAGGGCGAGGGTGCTACCAGCGGAAACGCTGAAACTTACATGGCTAACGGCAGGTGCTTCGGCACCTTCGTACGTAAAGCTCACGTCCTCAAATCGCACGTCGCCGCCGGCAGGGTGCTTGGGTTGTGCGGGCACGGAAAGCTGCTTGGAATCCATGACGCTTCGAATACGAGCCAACGAATCGGCACTCATCTGAGAGGCCTCGCCCACAAACATGAGCTTGGTCATGGCCGTCGGTACCACGGCCGAAAATATCGCGTAAAACGTGAAGTTGGTCATAAAATGCGCGAAGTCCGTCTCGCCTGGCGCCAACAGCAACGCCACGGGCAACAGGAATGCCACAAGACCATTGAGCGCGGTAAGGTTGAGTACCTGCGGACCTCGGCAGAACGTGCCCGCATAGTTTTGCGCCATGTCGGCGTATTCGGCGATTGCATCGTGGAAGGCCTTAAAGGAGTAGACCGTCTGCTGAAACACCTTGACCACGGGGATGCCGCGTACGTATTCGGTGCCGGTCTTGTTCATCTTGACCAGCGCTCCCATGTAGGCCTTCATGAACTCGGCGCCTTCGCCGCTCATCATGGTGGCCATGGCGCCAAACGAAACGACGACCGAGATAAGGCATGCCGCGCCCAAGCGCCAATCGAGGGCGAAAAGCAGCACGAGCAAGCCCACGACCATGGCGGCGGCGCCGGCGATATCGGGCAGCATGTGCGCGAGCAGGGTCTCGGTGGAGGCGGCGCATCCGTCTACAATACGGCGCAGCTCACCGGTGGCGTGCGTGTCAAAGTAGCCGAGCGGCAGCTTAAGCAGGTGCTCGCTCGTAGTCTTGCGGATATTGGACGCGCAGCGAAACGCAGACAGGTGCGTGCACATGAGCCCCACGAAATAAGCTACGATGCTTGCCAGCGCAAACCCCACGGCCCACCAGCCATACATCGCGATGTCGCAGGCTTCGCTCCAGTTAGGTGCCACGGCGATCAGGTCGCGAGCGACAAGCCAAATGCACACGTACGGGCCAAAGCTCAGCAGCTGCGAGAGCGCCGAGAGCGCCATGCCCAAATACGTTAGGAATTTACGGTCACCGGCATACGCGAGCAACTCGCCGATGCCTCCACCTTCCCTTTTTGATCCCTTTGCCATGAGATTCCTTTCTAACGGCTTGAGAGTTAACCGTAATGAACTTATCATTGATGTGTTAGCCATGGCTCACAATCAAGCCAGGCGTGGACGTTTCTGCAAAGGAAAGGGACGCTTTTGCAAATACGGCGGGCAGCGACCGACATAACCGAGCTCTACGCACCGCAATTTGAGCAGTTTGGCCTGGAGCTTACCGGCAAGGGCGCCGTCTTTACCGGCGAGGTGGCAAACGACCGGGCGCACGGCCGCGCATGGATCATGCCTCTCTCCCCTGCCTGCATCGTCATGGAGCATTTCATTACCCCGACGCACGATATGTACCTGGCCGAATACACACCCGAGCCATACGCCTGCGTGAGCGAAGTCAGCGCGCCCACACTTACATGCATGCCCGAGGCTGGCATAACGCCCGCAAACCTCAAACCATTGCATGGACCGTGGCCAAACAATGCCGTTTGCAGCTTTATCCAAGATAGCTGTGGCGAGGAATTAAGCCCGCTGTTTGCGGGGGAGCTTTATCACTCGCGCTCGGTGCTCTTTTTGCCTGGATATTTTGACGAACTGGAACACCGCTATCCCACCGAGTTCGCGGGAATCTTTGAGGCGTTTGCCGAGCCATGGCACGAGGAAGCGACGTCTGCCATCTGCCACACGCTTCGCCGGATTAACGAGGACCGCGCCCGCACCGCAGGCGGACACGTCTATATGCAGGGCATCGTGGAGACCATGGTCGCGGAGCTCGCCTGTTCGTGCGCGGCCCACAAGCAGGCGCGGCAGGCGGCAGACACGCGCGTCAGCGTAACCATTGCCGAAGAAGCAACGGCAATGATTGAGTGCGCGCTCGACAAAGGCAGACGTGTGGGTGTCAACGAGGTGGCCGAGAGGCTCTACACAAGCCGCTCCAAACTATGCGCCACCTTTAAGGCCCAAACTGGCGAGTCCCTGGGCGCCTACATTCGCAGACGCCGTATGGAGCGAGCGCAGGACCTTTTGGCCGATAGCGCGCTCACGATAGCGCAGGTGGCAGAGCGTCTAGGCTACCCTCAGCAGGCCGCCTTCACCCAAGCCTTCAAACAATACACCGGCATGACACCCACGGCTTGGCGAAGCAAGCATCGCTAAGGCCCAAGCTCCCTGGCCGTAACGGAGCGATTAATTAGCCGCCGCCCGTCAGCTCACCCAGGATCTAAACGTCAAGATGTGCACGATCAAGGGCCTTTTTGATAAGAGGGACAGATCGATCAGCCAAATACAACGGAATGTTGAGCACCCCGTCGTCGAGCTTTAGGTTCTTGAGTGAGTAGCGGACCCTCAATGGAGTCGTCTCCGCATGCTTGTCGGCATAGTACTTAAGGCTCTTGGAATGAACGACCTCTCCCGATTTGACCTCGACGGGAACGATTTCGTTTCCGACTTGAATCAAAAAATCGACTTCGTGCTTCGGCTTCTCGTTTGTCCAATAACGCGGAGCAGCATCTAACTGTGAAAGTAATGCCTGAAGCACATAGTTCTCGGCGAACGAACCTTTGAACTCCGAAAATAGCGCATCCGAGATGGCAAAAGCGGACGCATCCAGCCTTGCCATGCGGCGCAGCAAGCCGACATCAAGACAGTAGACCTTAAATGCCTTGAGGTCATCGTACGCAGAGAGCGGCACACCACCGGCAGCATTAAGGCGAACCGCCGTGATGAGCCCAGCATCGGCAAGCCATTCCAGAGCATCCTCGTATTCTCGAGCACGAGCCCCCTCGCGCACCGCACCCCAAACGAACTTTTTGTTCTCGCGCGCCAACTGAGCTGGAATCGAGTTCCATATTTGTGAAAGCTTGGCGAACTGCGCACGGCCACCATGCTTGGCAAAATCGCGCTCGTAGGAATCCAAGAGATCAGACAACACCTTATCGACCTGAACGATATCGCCCGTCTCCACCCACCGGCCAAGAGCCTCTGGCATGCCGCCGCATGCAAAATAACGACGAAGATGCTCGACGAGACGGACATGGAAGAAATCGGGCACTGTCTCGATCTGATCCAGGCCGCCAAGGTATTCGTCGTAGTTTGCAGCGCCCTCGGCTTTCAGAAACTCGGAAAAGCTCATGGGGCGCATCTCCATGAACTCGACCTTTCCCACCGGAAAAGCGCTGGTCTCACGGGACAAGCGAACGCCCAACAAAGACCCTGCGCATGCGACGTGATACTCGGGGGCCTCGTCACAGAAGTATTTAAGGGCGCCGACTGCAGAAGGACAATCCTGGATCTCATCAATAATAAGCAGCGTTTCGCCGGGATCGATAGGCTGTCCAAGTGCCAGGGAAAGATTTGAGATGATCCGTCGAGGATCGCGCGTACCTTCGAAAAACTGAGCGTACTCGCTCTGTACCCCAGGTGACGGCTCCTCGAGCGTCAGATACACAAAATTGAGGTACGAGGTTCGGCCGAACTCCTTAAGCGCCCACGTCTTTCCAACCTGGCGCGCCCCCTTAAGGATAAGCGGCTTACGATATTCTGACGCTTTCCAAGCGTTAAGCTTGGCAATGATATCTCGCTGCATGACCGAACCTCCCAAAAAGAAACTTCCGTAAACGTGATATTTCCCACATTTTACCCTAGGTAAAACGTGACATTTATCACATTTACGGAAGTTTTAAGCTCATTTCGCCACACTTCCATCACATTCAAAAGGCGGAGGCGCATTTTGCGCCTCCGTCACCATCTTTCCTATCAGCCCACCTGACCCGAACGGCCAAGTCGTCACAGAACCCGGGAGCCCCGGCAGGGCGGGTGCTTGCTCAAAATGAGTTCCGCACGCAAAGAAGGCCACTTAATGTGGCCTTCGTCTTGCGCAGGAC
>URHQ01000028.1 GCA_900547655.1 uncultured Collinsella sp. | reverse complement strand
CGATTCTAGGCGATGGCCCTCCCTTGCTTCTTACACCACGACTGTGCGCGCTACCTCATAGTATGTTCCGGGGGACTTTTCCCAGGTAGTATTAGGGGGTGTGGGCAACCATGCCCCTTTTTCGTTACGTTTCAGAGCTGGCTCCCTCATTTCGTTTCCACTAAAGCGAATCAAGAATAGGGAAACAGCAGGTAGAAAGGATAGAACAGACATATGGCGGAGTTTATCTACCAGATGTATCAGGCTCGCAAGGCCCATGGCGACAAGGTAATCCTTGACGACGTGACCCTGAGCTTCTACCCCGGTGCCAAGATCGGCGTCGTGGGTCCCAACGGCATGGGCAAGTCGACCCTGCTCAAGATCATGGCCGGCATCGAGGAGGTCTCCAACGGCGATGCCAGGCTCACCCCCGGCTACACCGTGGGTATCCTGCAACAGGAGCCGCCGCTCGACGACGACAAGACCGTCATCGAGAACGTGCGCATGGCATTTGGCGACATGATCGCCAAGGTCGATCGCTTCAACAAGATCGGCGAGGAGATGTGCGACCCGGATTGCGACATGGACGCCCTCATGGCCGAGATGGGAAAGCTCCAGGACGAGATCGACGCCGCCGACGGCTGGGATATCGATTCCAAGCTCGGCCAGGCCATGGACGCCCTGCAGCTGCCCGATTCCGACATGCCGGTCAACGTGCTTTCCGGCGGCGAGCGCCGTCGCGTGGCCCTGTGCAAGCTGCTGCTCGAGGCTCCCGACCTGCTGCTGCTTGACGAGCCTACAAACCACCTAGACGCTGAGTCGATCCTGTGGCTCGAGCACTTCCTTCACAACTACCAGGGCGCGGTGCTTGCCGTCACGCACGATCGCTACTTCCTGGATAACGTTGCCGAGTGGATCTGCGAGGTCGACCGCGGTCACCTTTATCCCTACAAGGGCAACTACTCCACGTATCTGGAGACCAAGGCCGCCCGTATCGAGGCGCAGGGCAACCGCGACGCCAAGCTCGCCAAGCGCATGGAGGCCGAGCTCGAGTGGGTACGCTCCAGCCCTAAGGCCCGTCAGGCCAAGAACAAGGCCCGTCTGGCTCGCTATGAGGAGATGGAGGCCGAGGCCCGCGCAAGCCAGAAGCTCGACTGGACCGATATCCGCATTCCCGTTGGACCGCGTTTGGGTAACAAGGTGCTCGAGGCCCATCACCTGCACAAGGAATTCGACGGTCGCGTGCTCATCGACGACCTTTCTTTCACCCTGCCGCGTAACGGCATCGTGGGCGTCATCGGCCCCAACGGTGTGGGCAAGACTACGCTCTTCAAGACCATCGTGGGCCTGGAGCCGCTGACTTCGGGCGAGCTCGAGGTGGGCGAGACCGTCAAGATCTCCTATGTCGATCAGAACCGTTCTGGCATCGATCCCGATAAGAACCTGTGGGAGGTCGTCTCGGATGGCCTGGACCACATGATGGTCGGCGAGACCGAGGTCCCCAGCCGCGCGTACGTGGCGAGCTTTGGCTTTAAGGGCCAGGACCAGCAGAAGCGTGCTGGCGTACTCTCCGGTGGTGAGCGCAATCGTCTGAACCTGGCGCTCACGCTCAAGCAGGGCGGCAACCTGCTGCTCCTCGACGAGCCCACGAACGATCTCGACGTCGAGACGCTGTCCTCACTCGAGGCGGCGCTGCTCGAGTTCCCGGGCTGCTCGGTGGTTATTAGCCACGACCGTATGTTCCTGGACCGCGTCGCCACGCACATTCTGGCGTGGGAGGGCACCGACGAGAATCCGGGCAACTGGTATTGGTTTGAGGGCAACTTTGAGGCCTATCAGGCCAACCGTATCGAGCGCCTGGGCGAGGACGCAGCCCAGCCGCATCGTATTCACCGTAAGCTGACGCGCGACTAGTAGCAAGTAGAAAGGCCGCCACCAAGGGCGGCCTTTCTTGTAGCGATTGCACTGCAGCTATGCCCTGGCTGCTGGTTTGATTCATAATCAAAGTCATCTCTTTGGGATTAAAGCCCGTTTTTGCTATGAGTGATTTTCTAATTCCGTTTAAAACGTAAAGACGCATTGGGTTGCAAGGACATAAGCAAATCGAATTGAAATATAACCAGTGCTGTAACGTTAAAAAAAAGATTATAGAATAGGAGTACCTTATAAGTCGCTTCTCTAGAAAGAAGAACATATGCTTTCGCGTCGTCGTTTTCTGCAACTTGTCGCGTCTTCAATTGTCGCCTTAGCCGCACGTCCGAAAGAGGTTTTTGCTTCGACGGGCAATATTGATGGTGAGCAGATACAATTTACTTCTGAAATTGCGCAAGAGCTTGCCGATAAATATATAAAGGGACTCCTCGGCTATTCGTATACGCCTTCTGACCCTATTCCTTTTGTAGATGTTGATGGGTCCCCGCTTGGTTACATTGTTCCGGTTGTGACATCCAATAGAGCCGCGGGCTATTTGGTTTTAGATGCTTCAGATGATGAAATACTTACGGGATATCGTTTTGGAGACGGCTTAGTCAGCCCTATGGATCGGGGAGGAGATCTTGGTGTCGAGTCTTATTCGTTCAATAACCCAGTCGTAATGATCAATCCATTCGAATTCGGCGTGCAATCTTTGGACGGTTCAATAACAACAAATTGCGGAAGAACAATCCCGGCTGTTTCCATAGAAGGACGGCCTGTCGTTTTATCGAATAAACCTTCAAGCTGGAACGATGTTGTAATTTACGCAACTCAAATGCAGGATTACACAGTATCTGGATTTCGTTCCATTTCTCAGTTTATGTCATATGATGAAAGCGAGATTAAGAGGCTTACCGCCCACTATGCTTGTATGGTGACAGCTTTTTCGAACGTTGCGGAACTGTATGGCATTGCCAATTTATATAGCGACCCTTCGCAATATATGCAGATATGGAATTACACCAATACCCATGCTCTTTCCGATGAAGAACAGACTGTTCCCGGCGTTGTTTTGGGTGGAACGCCGATATCAACCTGTGCAACGGGGTTTACAAATTACTGCGCAAGCAGAGGAAGTACTCTTATCGCCCGCACTGTCTCCTCTCCGGCTATCGCGAGCATTCAAAATGAGATTAACTCTAATAGACCGAATGTTTTACATGCGAGTTTGTACAACGGATCAGCCCATTCTGTAACAGCGGAGGCTTACGCCACACTTACTGGTAAGAAAACTGGAGAGACAAGGCAGATGATTGGCATAGCGGACGGCTGGAATTCATCTTTATCCTTCCTGAAGTATGATCAGAGCTATTATGCGTGGACTTATGGAACGACTTTTTCGAAGTAGGGCGATTCGTCTAGCTCTGTCTTTGGTGCTGATGGCTTCATTGGTGGGCTGTTCAACAAAGGAAGAGATATCGCGCGGAGGTTCCGGAGAAGTGACTGCGACAGACTCAGGTTCATTAGAAATAGCTGGCGGGCATGCCGATGTGATGTTACAAGGAAAAGGCGTGCTTAGGTCGATTGATGCTGAAGACGCTGTCTGCTCAATAGAGGATTTGAAGACAGGTGAAACTGCATCGTACCGAGTTTCAGATAATGCTGCGAATATGATTGAGTCGATACCGACTGGAGCGCAGGTTTCTTTTAGATACTTTGCTCCGCAACTTGAGGATGAGCTTGCTTCTCTGGTGTCTATATGCACCGATGACAACTAAAAGGCCTGAATTCAAACGGCCTCGGATGATCAATTGGCTATCCGAGGCCGTTTTTTACTCGACCGGGGCTTCGACCTTGTCGATGGCCCAGGTGGATCCGAGGCCACCGGTGGTGTTGCGGCGAATGCGCACGGTGACTTCGTGGCGCTCGCCGGCCTGCGTGTAGCGCAGGGGGAAGCTTGCGCGGTTTCGCGCGGCCTCGATGGTACCGCGCTCGCGGGCGATCCAGTAGTACTCGCCGACAATGCCGAGGGTATCGGCGCCGTAGGGGAGATAGGTCGACAGCTGGTGCAGAAGCGGGCCGGGGCAGAAGACCTCGGTTGCGAAATCGACGGGGAAGTCCTCGGGGATGGCGGGCGCTACGGGTGCGGGGGTTGGGGCCTCTGCGAGTACCGAAGCCGGTGCCGGTGCGGGAATTTGGTCGCAAGCAGAGGCGGGCACGGATTCGATGACGGGTGCGAACTCCAGCGTCGTCTTCGGCTTGATTGTGGAATCTGCGGGCTTCACGGTGACGGGCGCGTCTGCAGCTTCAGTTTCAACCTCAACCTGCGTCGCGCTCTCATTCTCGACGCTCGACTTTGCCTCGATGGGCGTGGATGCCATGGTGGTGATGCCGGCATTGGCATTCTCGGGGTCATAGACGACCGTGAGCGAGATGGCGGGCTGCGGCGTCTCGGGCTCCGGCGCCGACTCGGTAGCGTCTTGATCTGCGGGCTCGTCGGACTGATCGTCCTCGGCCTCGTCGCCAAAGACATCGCTGTTTTGGAACGCAGACGGCTCGGGTTGGTCAGCGGCTTCTTCGGTTGTCGACTTGGGCGCTTCGTTGAGCTCCACAGTGGCTTCCTGCTCGGATATGACTTCGGAATCGGTCGTGGCGGCGATTTCGGTTTCGGCTTCTGCCGTTACCTCAATAGCGACTTCGATCTCTGTCTCGGGCTCGGGTCCCGGCGCGGCTTCAACCATGGCTTCGGGCTCGGGACGCTTAACGTGCTTGGGGCGCACGGCCTTGAGGTCCTTCTCACCGCGCTTTTTCTTTTTGTAGGACTGCTTGGCGCCCTTGGCGGTCTTGGGCTTGTCCTCGCCCTTGGCAAGCGCAGCATCCCAGGCCTCGTTGGCGATGACCGTGGCATACAGGCGGCCGCCTTTAAAGACGGTCAGCTTAATGCAGTCGTCGAGCTCCTCGAGCAGCTCGCGCGTGGACTCGAAGCCCAGGTCATAAGCGGTCATGTCGCCAGCGGCGAGCGCCTCCTCGACCTGCGTCATAAACGTTTGCTTGCCACATCCAATCGCATCGCGCAGCAGGCGATACAGATAGATGTGGTTGCCCAGCGAAAGTGTGGGCCTAACTATTGTCTTGCTCATGGCAAATCTCCTCTTTACACATGTAAAGCATCTTACCATCGCATGGCGTTCGCCATGGCGGCGCCCAAGGCAAACGGGCGCGACCGTTTGCCGGTTCGCGCCCGTTATGCAGGTCGGTTATCTATGAGAGGCAAATGTGCTTAGTTGCCCGATGCCGTGCCTTGGTTCGAGTTGTCAGATGCCGTGCCGGAAGCGGTTCCGCTCGAGCTATTCGAGCTGTTGGTGTTGCTGCTGTCTGCTGAGCCCGTTCCCGACGTGGTGTCGCTCGTCTGGTCGCCCGTGCTCGGTTGAGAGCCGTCAGTCGTCTGGCTTGAGTTGGTCGTGTCGGACGGCGTGCCACTATTGGCCGTAGAGGAATCGGTGCCCTGCGATTGGTTTTGGGTGTTCGAGGACGAATTGGCAGAGGTAGGACTGTCTTGCGTGTCGTCCGTCTGTGCCTGCTGATCCTGCGGCTGAGTGTTGCCATTTGCATCGCTCTCGGTCGTGCGCGACGACAGGATTGGCTCGGGACGCTCGCCCAGACCCTCACCGGCAGTGGTGATAAGGATGGCGCCGGCGCAGGCGATGACCGCGACGATGGCGATGGCGATCGAGAAGACGATGACCTTCTTTTGTGTCTGGCTGCGCTCTGCCGCCGCCTTGGCGCGCAGACTGTTGGGGGCGACGCGCGCCGTGGTCGCGCGTCCCGCAACCTGGCGCATCTCCTGCGTGGTCGCGGCGCCACCTAGGTGCTCCTCGACATCGGGCTCAACGGGCTCGTAGGCGCCGGCAGGGTAGTCGACAGCGGCATGCGTGCCCTTGATTGCTTCGGCGCTGGCAGAGATAAAGTGGCGATAGACCTGCGAGGACACAACAGTGATGACTGAGCTCACAGCGGCACCAATCACCGAGCCGGCAATGCCGATCTTTGAAGCAAGCGCCACGCTCGTGGCGGCAGCTGCGGCGCCGGCGATGATCTGGGGAATGGAAATGTCGTCGAACAGGCCCTTTTTGGGCGCGATGGCCATGGTCTGTCCAATGGAATGGTTTTCGTGTACGCCGTTGTTGAGCGATGCCGGCGTCATGACGCGCGTGCGCGGCGCGTCGGTGTACTTGGTTGTCATACGGGGTCCTCCCGGTGTAAATCTGCTTCGTTTCGTGTAGCCATCAGGGTACCCACCAGATGTGAATCGTACGTGACATTTAACAGATACCATCAACTCATCAATTGCTCACCAAGTTGGTGGGATGCGGTTCCACCCGGCGGTTGAACTACAATAGGACTTGCTAATTGTTGTGAATGGCGTCTACGCACGGGAGCATTCTTATGAATCTTCACCTTTCTCAGTCTGATGGCTTTTTGCGTGTGGCGGCGGCGTCGCCGCAGATTCGCGTGGCCGATGTCGAGGGCAATGCCGAGGTTGCGCTGGCGGCTGTTCGCGATGCTGCCGGGCGTGGCGTTCGCGCGTTGGTGTTGCCCGAGCTTAATCTGACTGGCTATACCGCGGCCGATCTGTTCCATAATCGCACACTGCTGCATACCTGCGAGGCTGCTCTGGTGCATATCCTCGATGAAACCCGTGAGCTGCCGATCGTCTTTACCATCGGTCTTCCCGTTGCGGTTGCCGAGAATATCTACAACTGTGCCGCCGTGTGCTGCGCGGGCGAGCTTTTGGGCCTCACGGCCAAGAAGTATCTGCCCAACTATGGCGAGTTCTATGAGCGTCGCTGGTTTGCTCCGTCGCCTGCGGATCCCGTGTGGGTTGAATTTGCCGGTCAGGGTCCGGTTCCGCTGGGTTCGGGGCTTGTCTACCGCTGCTGTGATGAGGGTGCCGAGGATATGGTGCTGGGCGTTGAAGTCTGCGAGGACCTGTGGGTGCCGGCGCCCCCTTCGACCGAGATGGCGCTTGCCGGTGCGACGGTGATTCTCAACCCGTCGGCCTCGGACGAGATTATCGGTAAGGCAGATTACCGCCGCAGCCTTATTTCCAATCAGAGCGCGCGCCTGTACTGCGCCTATGCCTACGCGGACGCGAGCGAGGGCGAGTCCACGACCGACATGGTCTTTGCGGGTGAGAACCTCGTCTACGAAAACGGCTCCAAGCTCGCCGCGACCAAACTGCTTACCTGCGATATGGCCATCGCCGACGTTGACCTTGACCGCCTGGTTGCCGAGCGCCGTCGCTCGACGACGTGGACGCGCACCGACAATGCGCCGGAATCCGCGACCGTTGAGTTTTCGTTTGAGGGCGTACTGGCCGAAGAACCTGTCCTGCGCGATGCGCTCGACATCGACCGAGTCTTCCCCCGCGCTCCCTTTGTGCCGGCCGACCACGGTGATCTGGCTGAGCGTTGCGAGACTATCCTCGACCTGCAGACCGCCGGCCTCAAGACCCGCCTTGCCCATACGGGCACCAAGGCGGCCGTCATCGGCCTTTCGGGCGGCCTCGATTCCACGCTGGCGCTCCTCGTGACCGTGCGTGCGTTCGACGCCTTGGGCCTGCCGCGCACCGGTATCACGGCCGTGTCCATGCCCGGTTTTGGCACGACGCACCGCACCAAGTCCAATGCCGAGTCGCTCGCTCGCGACCTAGGCGTGAGCTTTCGCGAGGTCTCGATCCATGCTGCCGTGGAGCAGCACTTTAAGGATATCGAGCATGATCCGACCGTGCAGGACGTGACCTACGAGAACAGCCAGGCGCGCGAGCGTACGCAGATTCTGATGGATTTGGCCAACCAGGCTGGCGGTTTTGTCATTGGCACGGGCGACCTGTCGGAGCTGGCGCTCGGCTGGGCTACCTATAACGGCGACCACATGAGCATGTACGCCGTCAACGCGAGCGTGCCCAAGACGCTTGTGCGCCATCTGGTACGCTATGCCGCCGATGTCTTTGGCGGGCGCATTGCCGAGGTCTTGCTCGATATCCTCGATACGCCGGTGTCCCCCGAGCTTCTGCCGCCCACGGGCGACGGCGAGATTGCGCAGAAGACCGAGGATTTGGTGGGCCCGTACGAGTTGCACGACTACTTCCTCTACTACCTGCTGCGTTTTGGCTTTGAGCCGGGCAAGATCTACCGCATGGCTCTCAAGAGCTTCGAGGGCGTCTACGACGCCAAGACCGTCCACACGTGGCTACGTACGTTCTACCGTCGCTTCTTTGCCCAGCAGTTTAAGCGCAGCTGTCTGCCCGATGGTCCCAAGGTGGGCTCGGTGACGCTCAGCCCGCGCGGCGATTGGCGTATGCCGAGTGACGCTAGCTCGCGTCTGTGGCTTGCGCAGATCGACGCGCTCAATCCAGTTGACTAAGGTTGGCTAAATTGAACCAATACGGGGGTTGTAAGCGTTACACTTTTGCAATCTGATGGCCCGTATCGCGCGGCGCTCTTGTCGGAGCGCCGCGTTTTTTATATCGAAAGGTGGCACCATGCAGGCATCGCAGCGTCTCGACCGCTTTGGCGCGGAGGTCTTCGCCTCGCTCAACAACAAGCTTCTCGCGCTGAAGGCTCAGGGCAAGACCATTTACAACATGAGCGTGGGCACGCCCGACTTTAAGCCGTACGACCACGTGGTCGAGGCGCTCACGCAGGCGGCCCAAGATCCCGAGATGTGGAAGTATGCCCTGCGCGATCTGCCCGAGCTTAAGCAGGCCGTGTGCGATTACTACGAGCGCCGCTTTGGCGTTTCGGGCATTACGCCGTCTATGGTGCAGTCGTGCAACGGCACGCAGGAGGGCGTGGGCCATTTGGGCCTGGCCCTGCTCGATCCGGGTGACACCATTCTGGTTCCCGATCCGTGCTATCCGGTCTTTGAGGCGGGCGCCAAGATCGCCGACGCCAAGCTCGAGTACTATCCACTGGTCGCCGAGCACAATTACCTGCCCTATGTGGCGGGCATCGACCCCGAGGTCGCCGATCGTGCCAAGTATATGATCGTGTCGCTGCCTGCGAACCCGGTCGGCTCGGTGGGCACGCCCGAGGTCTACGAGGAGATTATCGCCTTTGCTCGCGAACATGATCTGTTGATCGTTCACGACAACGCATACTCCGACATCGTGTTCGACGGCGAGCCGGGCGGCAGCTTCTTGCAGTATCCCGGTGCGCTTGAGGTGGGCGTGGAGTTCTTCTCGCTCTCCAAGTCGTTTAACGTCACCGGTGCCCGCATCGGCTTTTTGGTCGGTCGCGAGGATGTGGTCTCGGCCTTTGCCAAGCTGCGCGGCCAGATCGACTTTGGCATGTTCTTCCCGATCCAGAAGGCCGCCATCGCCTGCCTGAACGGTCCGCGCGATGAGGTCGAGGCGCAGCGTCTGAAGTACCAGGAGCGCCGCGATGCCCTGTGCGACGGTCTTGAGGGCCTGGGCTGGGAGCGCCCCAACGCGCATGGCTCTATGTTTGTGTGGGCCAAGCTTCCCGGTGGCCGCACCGATTCCATGGCGTTTTGCGAGGAGCTCATGGAGAAGGCCGGCGTTGTGGTGACGCCGGGCGCGAGCTTTGGTCCTTCGGGTGAGGGGCACGTGCGCATGGCGCTGGTCTTGCCGCCCGACCAGATCGCTTTGGCTGTCGAGGCCATTCGCGAGGCGGGCCTGTATTAGAAAGCTATTTCGGCTCGTCAATAGCTCGAAACCGATTTCGTGCAGTTATTTTACGAATTCTGCAAACAATTTCGGTAAACGGTCGATTTTTGGCTGCGAATAGGAGCATAATCAAAGTCCCGATTGGATGTATTGGGATCACGGCAAGCCGCTCGGGTCGTTCCCGGGCGGCTTGTTTGTGGAGAGAGATGGGAGTTTCTAATGGTTAACGAGAAGAAGGTCGCTATTGTCGGGTGCGGTTTCGTCGGTTCGTCTTCGGCGTTCGCACTGATGCAGAGCGGTCTGTTCTCCGAGATGGTCCTCATCGACGTGGACAAGAACCGCGCCGAGGGTGAGGCCCTGGATATCGCGCACGGCATGACGTTTGCCGAGCCGATGAAGATCTACGCCGGCGATTATTCCGATGTCGCCGACGCCGCCATGATCGTCGTCACTGCTGGCGCTGCCCAGAAGCCCGGTGAGACCCGCCTGGACCTGGTCAACAAGAACGTCAGCATCTTTAAGTCCATTATCCCCGAGATTAAGAAGTCCGGCTTCGACGGCATTCTGCTCATCGTCTCCAACCCGGTCGATGTTCTGACCTACGCCGCCATCAAGATGTCCGGCCTGCCCGAGGGCCACGTCATCGGTTCCGGCACCGTGCTCGACACCGGTCGCCTGCAGCAGATGCTTGGTGCCCACGTCGAGGTTGACCCGCGCGATGTCCAGGCCTATGTCATGGGCGAGCACGGCGACTCCGAGTTTGTCGCTTGGTCCAGCGCTCAGGTTGCCGGTGTTCCGCTGAACACCTTCTGTGAGCTTCACGGCCACCTGGAGCATGAGGCTGCCGAGAAGCGCATCGCCGAGGACGTCAAGAACTCCGCCTACACCATCATCGAGAAGAAGCACGCCACCTACTATGGCGTCGCCATGGCCGTCAAGCGCATCTGCACCGCCGTTATGCGCGATGAGCAGACCGTTCTGCCTGTCTCCTCGCTCATGGTGGGCGAGTATGGCCTGTCCGATCTTGCCATCTCCATGCCGACCGTCGTTGGCCGCGACGGCGTTGTCTGCCGCGTCCCCGTGCCGCTGAACGATGACGAGCAGCATGAGCTCACCGTCTCCGCCAAGGCCCTCAAGGACATCATCGACAGCGTCGATTTCTCCTGCTAAATCAAGCTCGCTAGAGCGAAAAGCTACAATGAAGGCGTCCGGGCCCACACGGTCCGGGCGCCTTTTTGGTGCAAAGTAACCTGACCCCAATGCACCATCCCAATGCACCATAGTTGATGGGAGGGCCATGTCGGATTCGCCTAATTTTTTGACCTATGCCCAGACGGCGTTTGATCCGTTTGAGGAGCGGCCGTTCTGCGCGGTGGATAGCCTCGTCTTTGCGTGGTTGTCCTATTTGCGTTTGCCGGGTGATATGGCGGAGCTGACGAACTGGCAGGGCCTAGACGTACGCGAGCTGCTGCGTGCCGAGTGCTACCGGGACATGATTGACGACTTGTGGGACCCGGAGGGGAGCAGGGCCTTGTTGGAGGCCGTGGCAGCAAGTCCTCGCTACCGTGGCGTGCACGTTTGCGGCTATCGTGCTGTGAGCGATGTGGTGGCGACGGAGCAGTTTGCAGCCATGACGTTCCGGTTTCCGGCGGGGTTTAGTTATCTTTCCTTCCGGGGGACTGACAGCACGATTGTGGGCTGGAAAGAGGACTTTAACATGGCGTTCCGGTGTCCTGTGCCGGCTCAGGAATCCGCGGCGCGTTATGTGGACGAGGCGGCGGATGCGATTGACGGGCCGCTTTTGTGCGGAGGTCATTCCAAGGGTGGAAACCTTGCGGTGTACGGTGCGGCGATGTGCTCCGATGTCGCCCGTGAGCGAATCGAACGGGCGTATTCCCATGATGGTCCGGGCTTCGTCGAGGAGTTTCTGAACGGCAACGCCTTTGCCGATCTTTCCGGTCGAATCGACAAGACGCTACCTCGGTCGTCGATCTTTGGCATGATGTTCGAGACGCAGGAGGACTATGCCATCGTTGAGAGCACCGAGTTCAGCCTGCTGCAGCACAATCCCTTTAGCTGGGTGGTTGATGGTTGCAACTTCGTGTACTGCGAGCGCCTGTCCGCTGGTGCTCGATACGTTGATGGCTCCATTCGCGAGATGCTGCTTGCAGTATCGCCTAGCGAGCGCGAGCGTTTTGTGGATGCGTTGTTCTCCGTGTTTGAGGCTACGGGTGCTGAGCGGTTTGCGGATATCGCTGGGAATCTACGCGAGAGCCTGCCCGTGATGCTCCAGGCTGCGCAAGGCTTTGACAAGGATACGCGACGCTTTGTCTCGCAGACCATCGTTGCGATTCTTAAGTGTGCGCTGCTGCCCAAACGTCCAGAGTTCAGCGTGCCTTCTAGTGGTAAGAGCCTGGCAGAACAGCTCGAGGCTTGGCAGTCCGAGCTCATGCGCTAACCATTGGTGCAAAGCAACCTATCCCCGATGCACCAATCTTCGATGCGCCTGGGGCGGGCTCGACCGCTATAGGCGGGCTCGACCGCTATACTGGTTCGTGCTCAATTCGATCTAGAACGGAATGCCGTATATGAAAATCAATCACGCGATCCTGCATATCCTGGACTTTGACTCTGCCGTCAACGTCATGAGCCAGCGCGAGCTCGATATCGAGAGCCGTACCGTGCGCAACTTCGTGACCACGCATCTGCGCCGCGCGCGTACTTCGGCCGATAACAAGCGTGCCACGTTTGCCGAGAACTCCGCATTCGGCGGCGAGCTCAAGGGCTATTTCTTCGGTGAGCGTGAGTTCGTGGACCTGTCTCAGCAGATTGCGGAGTTCATCTCTTCCGAACTTACCAAGGCCGAGAAAGCCGAGTCCACTGACGTGCTTGTGGCGGACTTTGATGACGATGAGGATGCCCGCTGGTTTGCCGTGATGCTGCTGGGCTCCAAGCAGGCTTTTATGCACGAAGTGGGCCGCGAGGAGGGGGAGGTGCGCAACGACATCGCGCGCCACTACGCCATTCTGCCGAACCCCTCGCAAAAGGTGCCGAGCTATGCCATCGTGCGCGCGAGCACCATGGAGATCGGCTATGTGGACAAGAAACGCAAGATTGCCGGCGAGGACCGTATGCTTATCCCCGATGGCCTGCTGCAGTGCGACACGGGCGTTTCGGGTAAGGAGGTCATCGACACGGTGACGCGCGTGGTCGAGGAGGTCGCTGAAGAGCACGGCGCCAACACGGCTGTAGCACTCGCCAAGGTTAAGGCTGCTGTTGCCGAGAAAGTTGAGGATGACGAGGAACTGCCCCCTTGGGATATCGTCGATGAGGTCTTTGAGGACGAGCCGGTCATCAAGGAGAGCGTGCGCGCGGCACTGACCGAGGAGAAGGTGCCTGAGCGTGTGCCCGTGGAGCGCAAGCAGGTCGAGCGCGCGGCCGTGCGCAATCACAAGATTCGTACCGACACGGGTATCGAGATCAGCTTCCCGGCCGAGATGGGTTCGAACTCCGAGTACATTGAGTTCGTCAACGAGCCCAACGGCCTCATCTCCATCGAGCTCAAAAACATCGGCAGCATCGAGAATCGATAAGTTGTGTTACGCCTACAGCGGGAAAGCAAAGGCCGGAGCCCTGGATGGGGTTTCGGCCTTTTTTGTTTTCGGCTTGGTTGCTGACATTGCGCCGCAGGTTGGGCATACGTCAGCGAAAACGCGGTTTGTCAAAACCGCGTAACTATTAAAGTTGACGTAAGCCCTCTTCCAGGCCGGTCTTGCTGTTGGTCTTCTCGTCGCGCATCTTGATGACGCGGGCGGGGACACCGGCCACGACGGCGCCGGCGGGGACGTCCTCGACGCACACGGCGCCGGCGGCAACGACAGCGCCCTTGCCTACGTGCACGCCCTCCAGGACCACGGCGTTGGCGCCGATCATGACATCGTCCTCGATGATGACGGGCGTGGCGCTGGCGGGCTCCACAACGCCTGCCAGCACGGTGCCGGCGCCGATGTGGCAGTTCTTGCCCACGGTGGCGCGGCCGCCCAGCACGGCGCCCATATCAATCATGGAGCCTTCGCCAATGACGGAGCCGATGTTGATGATGGCGCCCATCATGATGACGGCGCGATCGCCGATCTCGACGCGGTCACGGATGATCGCGCCCGGCTCGATGCGGGCGTTGATGCCCTTAAGGTCGAGCATGGGCACGGCGGAGTTGCGGCAATCGTTCTCCACGTCGTAGTAATCGATGGAATCGGCGTTGGCGTCCAGGATGGCCTTAAGCTCATCCCAGTCGCCAAAGACGGTCTTGCCGCGACGACCGCCGTAGACATGTGCGTCGCCCCAAGCAACCTTCATGCCCGGCTTCTCGCGCACGTACAACTTGACGGGCGTCTTTTTGGGCGCGGTGGCGATGTAGTTGATAATCTCCTGTGCATCCATCTCGGCTGCGTTACTCATTTGCTATCTCTCCTTTGGGCGGATTCGGTTGATACCTGGTTAGGCAAACATGACCTGGTCGAACGTATAGAAGCCGGGTTCGCGGGTGACGAGCTTCTGGGCGGCGGCCAGGGCGCCGTTGACGAAGATCTGACGGCTCGTGGCGCGGTGGGTGAGCGTGACCTCCTCGTCCTGGCCAAAGAAACTCACTTCGTGGACGCCAGCGACAGTGCCACCGCGCAGCGAGTGCATGCCGATCTCCTTGGGATCGCGTGCGCCGCACATGCCCTCGCGTCCGTAGACGGGGTGGTAGCCTGTCTCGGGCTCGGCCTCGACTACGGCGTCGAGCAGCAGCTTGGCGGTACCGCTGGGGGCGTCGACCTTTTGGTTATGGTGCGTCTCGACGATTTCGCAGTCAAAGCCGGGCAACTCGCGTGTGGCCTGGGCCACTAGATGACGCAGGGCTGCGATGCCGATGGAGTAATTGCCCGAGTGCATAACGCGGGTGTTCTGGCCCAGCTCACGCAGACGGTCCATCTGCTCGGGGGTGTAGCCTGTGGTGCCTGAGACCAATGCCGCGCCCGTGCGCTCGACATAGGCGACGACGGCATCGAAGGTCACGACGTTCGAGAAGTCGATGATTACATCGGCAGCCGGTGCGTTCTCGAGCTTGCTCAAATCGAAGCCAATCTGGGCCACGATATCAAAAACGGGTTGACCGGCGGCGTCGACAACGCCCTCGGCGGTGGTGCGGATGAGCGAGCCCATGCGGCCCGTTCCCATAATGACGGTCTTAATCAAGCAGACCAGCCCCCTTCAGAGCATCGGTAAGTGCAGAGCGCGTGTCGTCTGCCATGGGGCACAGCGGCATGCGGTAGTTTGCCTCGATCATACCCATCTGGGCGAGCGCCTCTTTGACGGGGATGGGGTTGACCTCACTAAAGAGGGCATTGATGAGCGGCTGGCCGGCAATCTGTATATCGCGGGCGCGCGCTACGTCGCCGTCCAGATAAGCGCGGCACATGTCATGTACGAGCTGCGGCTGCACATCGGCCCACACGCTGATGGTGCCCGAAGCACCCAGGCTCATGAGCGGTACGGTAAGCGCGTCCTCGCCCGAGTACATGCGGAAGTCGTCTGACAGCAGGTGGGCGATCTTGGCCGCGTAGGCGACGTTGCCCGAGGCCTCCTTAATACCCATGATGTTGGGGTGCGCGGCCAGGCGCTCTACGTTGCGCTCGCTGATACCGCAGCCGCAGCGGCCGGGGATGTTGTACAGGATGCAGGGGATGTCCACGGCATCGGCGACGGTCTTAAAGTGCTGATAGATACCCTCTTCATTGGACTTGTTGTAGTAGGGGGTGATGAGCAGCAGACCGTCGGCGCCCAGGCCCTGGTAAGTAAGCGACTTGGTGAGCATGGTCTGCGTGGAGTTGGAGCCCGAGCCGGCAATGACGGGGACGCGTCCTGCAACATGCTTGACCACGGCGGCGACGACGGAGTTGTCCTCGTCGTCGGTCATCGTGGCGCTCTCGCCGGTGGTGCCCAGGGTGAGGATGGCGTCGGTGCCGTTTTGCAGGTGGAAATCGATAAGGCGCTCGAGTGCGTCAAAGTCGACACTGCCATCCTTTTTAAACGGCGTGACGAGGGCGACGATTGAGCCCTCGAGATTGCGGATGTCCATGTTCTTCTCCTTCGCGTCCGCGATCTGGATGCGTTTGTTCCATTGGGCGGCGACTGCCAGGCGCTCGTCTTGGGCGCGACGGCGGGCACTTTCGGCGCGCGACTTGGCCAGCAGCTCTCGGCCGCTCGGCAGCACGTCGAGCGTGGCAAAGTAATCGCCCGGGCGCTCGGCGCGGCGGATGAGGTCGGCCGAGCCATCGGGGCGCAACAGGACCTCAGCGGAGCGCAGGCGTCCATTGTAGTTGTAGCCCATGGAGTAGCCATGCGCGCCGGTATCGTGGATCACAAGCAGGTCGCCCATGTCGATATGCGGCAGCTCGCGATCGATGGCGAACTTGTCGTTGTTCTCGCACAGATTGCCCGTGATGTCGTAGGTGTCCGTGACGGGCGCTGTGGTCTTGTCGTCGCCACCCGGCTGGCCCATCACCGTAATGTGGTGGTAAGCGCCATACATGGCAGGACGAATCAGATCGACGGCACTGGCGTCCACGCCGATATAGTCCTTGTAGATCTGCTTCTCGTGGATGGCCTTGGTGACCAGGCATCCGTAGGGGCCCATCATAAAGCGACCCATCTCGGTGCAGATCGCCACATCGTCCATGCCGGCGGGGACCAGAATCTCGTCGTAGGCTGCGTGTACGCCCTCACCGATGGCGTGAATGTCGTTAGCCTGCTGCTCGGGCAGGTAGGGGATACCCACACCGCCGGACAGATTGATAAAGGCGACATGTGCGCCGGTCTCGCGCTCCAGGCGCACGGCAAGTTTAAAGAGGATGCGTGCGAGCTTGGGATAGTAGTCGTTAGTGACGGTGTTACTGGCAAGGAAGGCATGGATGCCAAAATTCTCGGCGCCCTTGGCCTTGAGCATGCGGAAGGCCTCAAAGAGCTGCTCGGTGGTCATGCCATATTTGGAGTCGCCCGGGTTGTCCATGATGCCGTTGGAGAGCTGGAACAGACCGCCTGGATTAAAGCGGCAGCTGACCGTCTTGGGGATGGGCCCCGCAACGCGCTCAAAGAACTCGATGTGGCTGATGTCGTCAAAATTGACGATGGCACCCAGCTTGTCGGCGAGCTCAAAGTCGGCAGCCGGTGTGTCGTTGGACGAGAACATGATGTCGTGTCCCGTGATACCCAGTGAGCGGGCGATCATGAGCTCGGTATAGCTCGAGCAATCGCAGCCGCAGCCGTATTCGTTGAGAATGGAGATGAGCGCCGGGTTGGGATTGGCCTTGACGGCAAAGTATTCCTTAAAGCCCGGGTTCCATGCAAAGGCGTCGCGTACTTCTTGCATGTTGCGGCGGATGCCCGCCTCGTCGTATAGATGAAACGGCGTGGGGAACTGCTCGACGATATGCTCGAGTGTCTCCTTGTCCACAAACGGCTGCTTGGCCGCATATGCCTCGTTGGGGGTCAATGCCATGTCCCGTAAACCTCGCTATCCAGACGGCGCCATCTGCGCATCGAATCCGCATAGCGTGGACCCAATGTCCGGATAGCGCTCCCGCATTGCTGCAGACAGTCCTGTGGGTGTTTCCCACAGGCCCACCAGGTTGTTCGTGCCCGAAAAACCCAGTTCGGCGGGTTTCGCCTCCCCACGGGGTCAAAGTCTGCCGACTCGCCCGTGGCTCTTCGTGCCCGCGCCTCTATCAAGTGGTAAAGACCCTATCACGTTGCACTTTACCAAACAAGAGTATTCGTATATAACGTTTAAAAAATGCAGCAATATGCTGGAAACATGTGTGCCACAATCCTGTATCACAATAAGTTGCAACAGATGTGCCTCACGAAGGGATTCTCTATGACCGAGCTCCAAGAACTCCGTCGCTATCGCCGCGATCTCCATCGCATTCCGGAGCTCGATTTCGATCTTCCGCAGACTATTGCCTATATCGAGGGCGTGTTGGCGCCGCTCGCTTGCGAGGTGACCCATCCGTGTCCCAGCTGCGTCTGCGCTTTCTTCGACGCTGGCGTTGGTGCCGCGCGTGCCACGGCGATTCGCGCCGATATGGATGCGCTGCCCATCGCGGAGGCGACGGGAGCGGCCTTTGCCTCGATCCATCCCGGCAAGATGCACGCTTGCGGACATGACGGACACATGGCCATGGCACTTGCCGCCGCGACGTATGTCGACCGTATGATTCGCGAGCAGCCGGGCGCCATTAGGCGCAACGTTCTCTTTGTGTTTCAGCCGGCCGAGGAGACGACTGGTGGTGCCAAGACGGTGTGCGAGAGCGGCGTGTTCGAGCGCTACGGGGTGGATCGCATCTTCGGCTTCCACGTGTGGCCCGATCTGCCTGCCGGCACGTTGGCGAGTTGTTCCGGTCCGCTGCTGGCGCGTTCGAGTGAGACACACATTCATATTCACGGGACGAGCATCCATATCGCTAAGACCTATGGCGTTCCGGTCGAGGAGTCGCACGATGCGGCGCTGGCGGCTGCCAAGTTCTTGGTTGCCGAGCGCGAACTGATGGACGAGCTGGGCACCGACGAGCCCTGTATCGGTAAGTTTGGTCTGCTGCAGGCCGGTACGGTTTGCAACGCGGTGGCGGGGGAGGCCCATGTGGCCGGAAGCCTGCGTGTGTTTACGGACGACATGTTCGACCGGGCGCGCGAAGGCGTGCGCCGCGTGCTGGACGATGCCTGTGCCGCAACGGGCTGCACGTATGATCTCGACTTTGCCGAGGGCTATCCGCCGGTCGACAACGACCCCGAGTTGTTTGCCAGCGTCGCGCCTGCCTTGCCCGGGCTGCAGCTTGTGGAGGAACCGCTGCTGATCGCCGAGGATTTCGCGTTCTATCAACGCCATCTGCCGGGCGTGTTTTTCCTGCTGGGCACGGGTATGCCAGAGGACCAAGACAACCCGAGTGATTCGGATGGCTGTCCCGCCTATGCCACAAGCGCTCTGCATACCGATAGCATGCTCTTCGACGAGGAAATCCTTCTCAAAGGCCTCGATGTCTACAAACGATTGCTTGGCTTGGAGTGACGATGGAACGACGCCGACAGTCTGCCGTATATAGTCCGGGTGGATGCGGGTGCGGTTTGCTACTGCTTCCGGTCATCGCTGTAAGCATTGGCGTGATGTTTGTGCTTGCTGGGCTGGCTGCGGCGGCATTCGTGCTGTTTATCACTGCCATCGGCGTGACGATTTGGCTTTATCGCAGTCGTGAACAGCGCCGCGCCGACGGTAAGACCAATGTAGGATGGATTGCCTTTTTGGTCATCGCCTACCTGCTGAGCATCAGCTATTTGGCCTTCTTTATCCTGTTGCTTGTGAGCACCTTTACCGGGGAATCCGTCACGGTGGGTTGATGCGCTGCCAGCAGACGGTCGCGCAAAGTGCGTTTGCTCGGCGTTTGGATAACTGCATTGGCCGTTTACCGCAACCTTAGCTCTCAGCTAATGAATTCAAGTTCAATCCTTCCTACGATGTGCTGTGTGCCGGCACGGTAGCCGGATCGTAGGAAGGATGAATAATGGCAAAAGAGGGAAAGAAGCCAATCGGTAAGATTGTCCTAGGCATCATCGTGGTGCTGGTTATTGTCGGTGCCGTGGGCTCTATGGGCGGCAACTCAACCGATTCGTCTGCGAGCGATTCGGCAAAACCTGCCGAGACGACACAGCAGGCTGAGGAGCAAAAAGAACCGCAAGAACCGTATACCATTGCTGACGAGGCTGAAGACACTTCCAATCAGTTTACCTATAAGATCACGGGCGCCCTGACCAATAACACGGACAAGGAAAAGAGCTACATTCAGATTGAATATGTTCTGTATGATGCCGATGGCAACCAGGTTGGAACGGCTCTTGCAAACACCAATCATCTGAAGGCGGGCGGCTCCTGGAAGTTCGAGGCGCTGGGCACGGTGTCTCCCGATCAGGTCGCCAGTTGGGAGCGTTCGGACGTAAGCGGTTTCTAGCATGTTGTATGCACTGGGGGAGGTGAAGTCGTATGCCCGATAAAAAGCTGACTGACGAGTTGCTCAATGAGCTTCTCGACGCGCCAAACATCGATGGCTATATCAAAGAACACGACTTTGCCGCCCCGTCGCTTTCGAACTACCTGAAGCAGCTACTGCAGGAAAAGGGCTTGGAGCGCTCGCGCGTGGTTCGTATGGCCGATCTCAATGAGACCTTTGGCTATCAGATCTTTACCGGTGCGCGGCATCCGAGCCGCAATAAGGTGCTGCAGATTGCCTTTGCGATGGCGCTGACGCTCAAAGAGACCAACCGTGCGCTGACGGCTGCCGGGGTAAGCGTCCTTAACTGCAAGGACCGCCGCGATGCGATTATCATCTTTTGCATCGATCGCGGGTGCAGTCTCCAAAAGGTCAACGAGGAACTGTATCGCTTTGGCGAGGAGACGGTGAGTTAGCGGCTGATATCTGAGCCGGTAGAGCTGTCGAACAACGATGCAAACGAACGGGGCGCGGATGCCATGGGGTGTCTGCGCCCTGCGCTATGATGGAGGCTATGGATACTCAGAGCCCAACATATTCCGATGACGAGCTGACCGCAGCGCTTGCCGAGCACCTGGCGTCGCTCGATCGCGACGACAGCTATCGCGTGGAGCGTGTACTTAAGCGCTCGTCCGTTGAAGCAACCGAGCTCGTGTACTTTGAAGGAACCGGCGGTGGTTCGCTCGGCCCCTTTGTCCGTAAACGCATCGATGCTTCGGCTCAAATCGGCGGGGCATACGAGCGTCTGTTTGCCGCTCAGCGGGCAGGCAGGCGTTTTGAGCACCTGCCCAGAATCGTCGATTGTTGTCGTGTGGGCGACGAGCTCAACGTGGTTATGGAATACATCGAAGGGGAGACGCTCGGGGCGCTGGTGGACCGTCTGGGAGCCACCCCCGATTATGCGCGTGAATTGTATCCTGCCCTATGCGATGCCGTGGGCGAGCTCCACGCCGGTTTTGCAATAGCGGGGGAGACGTCGGCGCCGGTGATCCATCGCGACCTCAAGCCGTCGAATATCATCGTGACAGGTGCCAACTATACGCCTGATGACGGCCTGACATTTTCATCGCTGGTGATTATCGACCTGGGGATCGCGCGCGTATGGCGCGATGGCGCCGATGCCGACACCGTCAAGTTTGGGACACGGCCCTATGCGCCGCCCGAGCAGTATGGGTTTGGGCAGACGAGTGTGCGCAGCGACGTCTACGCACTTGGCGCTCTGTTGTTCTTCTGCTTGTCGGGAGTCGACCCTAAACCAGGGCTCGACATGCGCGAGCAATGTGAGGCATGCGGCATTCCCACTCCACTTGCCGATGCCGCCTGCATGTCGATGGCGCTCGACCCGGCCAAGCGTTTTGCGAGCGCGGAAGCGTTGGGACGGGCGACGCGCGCGGCATACGATCTAAGTCGCCCCGTGCGGCCTCCTGCGCCTGTGCTTGTCCGTACTCCGGCCTCGGAGACGGTGTTGACGCCCCAAGGGCTCCAGAACCCCACAGGGCTTCCTAGGCCTGCCGCCTCCACTGCATGCGGTCTGCTCTCTCGCGTTCCGGAGTCTCTGGGGCGCATTTGGAATACGCTCGTCTTCTTCTCACTGCTTGTGTTCTTTGCCGGAAGTCACTTTGCCGTCTTTCACCCCACCGGAGCAAACCAAAGCTACCCGACGTGGCTTCTCATAATCGAGTATTTTTTCTTTGTCGATGGCCTTATGGTGCTTATGCATTTTGCGCTGCTCGATAAGCGCCGTCTTCGTCGGCGATTCGCATTGCTCGACAGCTATCGCGGCAAGAAACTCGCGAAACTCTGGCTCAAGGCATTGGGTGTGCTGCTCCTATGCATGATCGTCATAGTCGCGGTTGCCAATGCGACCGGCGTCGTCGATACTTCCGCCACCTAAAAGAAAAGGGCCCCATTGGGGCCCTTTGCAGTTGCACTTAGATGCGGTTCATCTGGGCGGCGACTTTGTTGTACCAGTCCTGCCACGTGGGCGGGCAGTACTTTTTGGCCGCTGCCGGGGTAAGGGTGGAGCCGTAGTTGGCGCCCAGATAGGCAACGTGAGCGGAGATGCCCTCGCTCCAGCTGCCAAAGCTGCGCCAACCGCCGCCACGTGCACTCCAGCCCCAGGCGTTGTAGGAATTGGCGCAATAAGCACCCTTGGTGCTCTCGATGCAGGCGATAGCGGGGGACCAACGGGGGTCGACACCGGTATTCCAAGCGGCGACGGCAAAGTTGTAGCCCTGGCCTGCCATGGGGGAGCCGGCGAGATAATTGTCGATGCGGCCTGTCCACTCATTAATGAACGAATCGTAATCGGAACTACCGGTATTGGCGTTGTTTACCGTGGTGTCGATGGTGGTGTTGGTGTTGGTGGCCTGGCTGCTGGAATTGCTGCCGCTCACGCCCTCGCCCGAGAGCTTCTCGGCGGCAGCGGCCTTATCGGCCTCAAGCTTGGCAAGCTCGGCGGCATTTTGCTTCTCGGCTTTTGCCTGTACC
>URHQ01000027.1 GCA_900547655.1 uncultured Collinsella sp. | reverse complement strand
TGGGCTCGGAGATGTGTATAAGAGACAGGTCGTCTCCATGCGGTCGGCGTCCTCGCGCAGCCTCGCCGCTGCCGCCTTCTCCTCGGTGTCGGCGGGCACGTAGCGGTAGGCGTACGGCACGGCCACCGTGGGGATGACGAGCACCCACGCGGCCCCCTCCGGGTCGTCGGCCGCCTTGTCCTCGAACACCTTGGGGTTGTCGGCGCGGCAGTCGTAGGCGTAGCCGGCCGTGTCGAAGGACTTCTGGCCGTGCAGCTCGATGCCCAGGCGCTCGGCGGCCTCGTCGAAGGCGGCCACTATGCGCTCGCTCTCGACCTCGCGGCGGCACTCCCTGGCCACGCGCACCCATTCGCTCTCGCTCGCGTTCGCCACGCGGACCGCGCGCTGGCCGGTGAACTCGGCCACGGCCAGCAGGTGGTCCAGGCTCATGGTCTCGGCCTCGGCTCCGATCTCGGACGCCACGCGGCGCACGCGGGCCATGCCCTTCTTGCGCACGGCGCGCTCGACCTTCTCGGGCTCCACGCCCAGCAGCAGGCAGCGCTGCGCGCCGCGGCTGCGCTCGGCGTCGTCCAGCGGCTTCTTGTCGTCGGTGGCCAGCATCGCCAGCGCGGCGTCGGCGTCGCCCCAGTCCTCGCACACCACGGCGTCGAACTCGGCCGTGCCGGCCTTGCGCATGGCGCGCCAGCGGCGCTCGCCGTCGACGATGCGGTACACGCCGCCGTCCTGCACGAGCAGCGGCGGGGTCATGGGCTCGCCGGGGTGCGCCGGGTTCAGCGCGAAGCTGGCGGCCAGCGCGTCGAGGTCGCCGAAGTCGCGGCGGGGGTTGCCCTCGCTCGGGTAGACGTCCTCGGTCTTTACTCTCTTCAGTTGCATGTTTCCTACTCCTCCTAGCTGGGAAAATGCGTTTGTGTCATTGATTTGAGATTTTTTTAATCATGCGTTCGAGGCGTCGGCGCCTCGCCTTCAGCAGCCTGGTGAGCGTCCTCACCTCCCACCGCTCCAGCGCCTCTTGGTAGGCGTCGCGCGCCCTCGCGGCGCGGTAGGGCGTCATGCCCTCGGTGCGGGGCGGCGCGGGCCTCGGGTCCGGTGCGCTCTGCAGCCTCGTCTCGGTGGACGCGTACACGGCGCGGTCTGCCGGCCCCAGGCGCTCCATGGCCTCGGCCGTCTCGGACTCCGCGCGGGCCACCAGCGCCCTCAGCTCGCACGGGCGGCAGGTGCCGCTCGCCCTCAGCCCCGTGCGGGCCATCCCGCACGCCGGGCACGTCTCGGAGCACCTCGGCTCCCAGTGGCGCAGGCTCACGCCCATGCGGGACGCCTTCTGGCGCACGGCCTCGTTTGACCTCCTCAGCGCCCTGGCCACCTCGCGCCTCGGCATGGTGCCGGCGATCTCGGCCAGCCTGCGCTCCTCGGAGGCCGTCCACGGGCGGCACCGCTCACCCCTCCTCATTCGGCGCGCCCTCGCCGGTGTGCAGGTAGTACCAGCCGTGGGCGAAGGCGCTGCGCTCGTGCTCGTTGGTCACGAGCCCCTGCCCCAGGTAGAACTGCCGGCTGTTCCTCAGCCAGTCCACGGTCCACGCGGCGTTGCCGCGCGTCCTGCCGTTGAGCACCTGCCTGCTGGTCTGCAGCACGACCTCCTCGCCGGCCTCGCGCAGGTGGCCCAGCAGCTGGCCGCACAGCCACGGCGTCTGGTGCGAGCCCTTGGTGCCGCCGCAGCGGCCCGGGTAGGGGACGAAGCCCTCCATGACGACCGGCCCGTGCTCGTGGGTCTCCAGGAATCTCCGGAGCAGCGTCCAGATCTCCTCGCAGCGCGCGTCCAGCAGGCCGTTGTCCGCGCCGCAGCCCACCTTGAAGGCGAACGTGCGCGAGTCGAGCACGCGGCGCCCCGTCATGTGGACCACGCCGGTGTGGAGCGCGCCGGGGTCGATGGCCACGACGGCCTCTACTCCCTCGCCCATTCCGCCACACCCCCCTGGTAGTCGGAGACCGCGGCGGAGTAGCCGCGCTCGTACGCCCGGTCCGTGCCGTCCGCGCGGCCCTCGCCGTAGCCGGCCGCCGTGCCCTGCGTGTAGCCGAGCTGCCACGCCTGCCCCACGGCCAGCGCCACGAGCAGGGCCACGGCCAGCGCCGTGCGGACCGTGCGCCAGAACTCGGCGCGCCTGTGCGATACTTGCGGGTACCCGCTCACGCGGGCCTCTTCAGGGGACTGGGCGCGCTGTGCTTGGCGGCCTGTGCGCGCTCGGCCCTCCACCTCTCGTACTCCCGCCGGACCTCCGGCAGGGCGAACGCGGACCTTGCGGCAGTCAGCGCCGCCCGACGCTCCGCGGCTGTGGCGCCCATATACGATCACCTCCGCCATCACTCCTCCTCTTCCAGCAGCTGCTCCATGGTCACGCCCAGCACCTCGGCCAGCTTCCTCAGCTTGGGCACGCTGGCCACGGTGCAGCCGCGCTCCCAGCAGCTCACCTGGGTCACGCTCGACGCGCCCACGGCCACCGCCAGCTGCATCTGGGTCATGCCCAGCGCGCGGCGGCGCTCCTTCATCAGCTTCCCGTTCATCTACTCCTCCTTCTCCTTGTCGTCGTCCCACTCGGGTGCGCGCACGATGGTCTCGAAGTCCGTGGCCCAGCCGACGCCGCGCACGGTGAAGCGCACGCTGGCGCAGGCGTAGTGCGTCTTGCCGCCCAACTCGAAGGGCTTGCACGAGTCGGACTCCATGAGCTTCACGGCGAACGTGTCGAAGCCCCACTTCGCGTTGATGCGCGAGGCGATGGAGCCGTGCGTCTCCTCCATGCACCCGTTCTCGCCCGGCGCGAAGGTGATCATCTCCGGCGCCATGGCCTCGTAGCTCGGGCTGTACTTCTCGTCCATTGCTTCTCCTCTCATAAGGGGTTAGTGACAGGTGACTATTTACCTGTCGTTGACGATTAGAAGATAACCAGTAATAGGTTGGTAGTCAATAGGTAATTTTGTTTTTATAATCAGTAACAGGTAAGCGATTGCCTATTGGAGGTGACTTGGATGCTCTTCGAGCTAAAAGCGATCAGGAAGAAGTCAGGGCTGTCACAGGAGGCTGCAGCAAAACAGCTGGGTGTTCCCCTGAACACCTATAGGAACTGGGAGCAGCTGAAGACGATGCCGCGCGACCGCGGCGATATTCCGCGGCTCGCCAGGTTCTTCGGCGTGACGGTCGAGGACCTGTTCGGCGAGGACTTCGTGGTGCCCGGCACGCTGAACGATATGTACGAGACGCCGAAGGCCGAGAAGCCGCAGTACCGCGTGATAGACAAGCGCCTGGAGGCCATCGAGGACGCCTACGAGGGGATGAACGAGAACGGCCGGCACGTGCTGCACAGCGTGGCCACGTCGCTGGCGCGCGACCCGGCCAACGCCGGCGGGGAGTAGGTTCCGGCGGTATTCGATTGATATGTGAGGGGAGGCGCCCGGCCATGGCCACGGCGGCGATCTACGCCCGCTACAGCTCGGCGGGCCAGCGCGAGGAGTCCATCGAGGACCAGGTGAGGGTGTGCCGCGCGGCCATCGAGGCGGCCGGCGACGCCGTGGGGCACGTCTACGAGGACCGCGCCACGACCGGCACGACCACGGACCGCCGCGCCGGCTTCATGCGCATGGTGGCCGACGCCCAGAGGGGGCTGTTCTCGGCCGTGTACGTGTACAAGCTCGACCGCTTCGCGCGCAACCGCTACGACGCGGCGGTGTACCGCAGGCGCCTGAAGCAGGCCGGCGTGCGGCTCGTGAGCGCCACGGAGCGCACCGGCGACGGGCCGGACGGCATCCTGCTGGAGTCGATGCTGGAGGGGCTGGCGGAGTACTACAGCGCGAACCTCTCCGAGAACGTGCGGCGCGGGCTGGCGGGCAACGCCATGAAGTGCCGCCACAACGGCATCCGGGTTTTCGGCTACGACCACGGGCCGGACGGCCGCTACGTGGTCAACGAGGGCGAGGCGGCCGCGGTACGCCGCGTGTTCGCCATGTACCAGCAGGGCGCCTCGTTCGCCGAGATCATCGAGGCGCTGCCGGCCGTGCGCTCGAAGGGCGGCGGCCCGCTCACGGTGCAGGCGGTCGGCAAGATGCTGCGCAACGACAAGTACTGCGGCGTGTACCGCTACGGCGACACGGTGGTGGAGGGCGGCATGCCCGCGATCATCCCGCGCGACGAGTTCGACGCCGTGCAGCGGCGGCTGGCGCTGCGCACGAGGCGAAGGAGGTCCACGGTGGACTACCTGCTGTCCGGGAAGCTGTTCGACTCGGAGGGCCACCGCTACCAGTCCAGCAGCGGCCACGGGAAGTCGGGCAGGAAGTACACGTACTACCGCTGCCCGGCGACCGGCCACCAGGTGCGCCGCGACGCGCTGGAGGCGGAGGTGGCCCGCATGGTGGCCGACGCGCTGGCCGCCGACGACGGCGCCGTGGAGGGCATCGTGGCCGACGTCATGGCCGAGCAGGAGGCGGCGCTGGCCGACGACCTCGCCGCCGTGCGCGCCATGGAGAGGCGGCTGGGGCAGAACGCCCGCGAGCAGTCGCGCATGGTGGACCTGGCCGCGAAGACCGGCGCCGTGGACGCCGTGGCCGAGAAGCTGAACGCGCTGGCCGACGAGCGGGCGGCGCTGGAGGCCGAGATAGCCGACGCGCGCGCCGGCATGGGGGCGCTCGACGCCGAGCAGGTGGAGTTCTGGGTGCGGCGCGTCATGGGGCGCTCCGACCCGCTGGAGGCCGTGCGGCTGTTCGTGCGCCGCGTGGTGGTGGACCGCGCCGCCGGCACGCTCACGGCCGAGTTCACGTTCGACAAAAAGGAACCCCCGCCGGACGGTCCCGGCAGGGGTTCGCGTAAGTATCTGGGGGCTGGGACGGAGGGATTCGAACCCCCAACAGCCGGCACCAAAAACCGGAGTTCTACCGTTGAACTACGTCCCAATGTGTGGTGTTGCCCAAAAGCAACTCGTTTAGTTTACCTAATCTGCGAGGGCATCGCAAACGCCATCGAGCAGGCGTACGGCGAGTGTCTGCGCGTCGCTGGCCGTGAAGGTGCCGTTGTAGCGCGTCATGCCCGTGAGCTCAATGCGAATGCGTGCCGGCTTCTGCTGTGCGGCGACATTGGCAGTGCGGATGCGCTGGGCTAGGTTGTGGCACTCGGCGAGGGCAATCGTGGCGCGCGGTGCGGCGTCGGCGGGCAGCTCGTCGCTTGCGATCTCGAGCACCAGGTCAACGTCGGTTGGGACCTCGGAGTCGCAGAGCATCATGCCGCTGTTGTCGGTCGTTGCCGTGGCGATATTCCACATACGCGACGCAACACTGCGTGCGATGGGGTCCTCGCCGATAACGGCAATCTGAAAGCGCTCGAGCACGTTGGCGGCGCGAGCAAAACCGATGCGGGACTCGGCTTCGGTGACCGAGGGCTTGCCCTCCCACACATGGTGCAGGCGGTTGATGTAGGCGTAGGTGTCCTGGAAGGCCATGCCGTCGGCAAACAGGCCGACATTTTCCTGGAACTGCTGCAGGGCGGCCTCGGTATGCGGACCAAAGTAGCCGTCGTCTTCGCCACAGGCAAAGCCCAAAACGTTGAGAGCGCGCTGCAGGGCCTGCACATCGGCGCCATGGAAATTGGGCATGCGCAGATAGAGGGTGCGGTCGCCCAGCTTATACGAAGCGTCTACAAGGGCGCTCCAACAGGGGATATCGACGGCATGACCGGCAGCAAGGCCGCTGTCGAGCCTGAAGGTGCTGACGGCCTGCTCAGTGGTGGCTCCAAAGTACTTGTCGGTGACTTCGGCGGCATCAATCGTGTAGCCGAGCTGCAGGAGACGAGACTGCACGTCCTCGACGGCTGCTCCTTGCATGCCCGTTGTAATAGGTTCCATGAACGAACCCCTTTCGGCGTACCATTCGTACTATTTGAGCGTCTGTCGGATAGACAACGCAAAGGGATGCATAAACATGCACTCAACAGTGTAGCAAGTTGTGCCTAAATACGCTGCTGACAGGTTTTATAACCCCCGTTAGTTAAGGCGCTCCACAAAGAAATCTGCCATGGAGAGGAACAGCTCGCGTGCGTGCGGATCAAGCTCAACGTTCTCGATGGCCGCTTTGGCCTTAGCGGTCAGGTCGAGCGCGTAAGTGTGGGCGTAATCGATGGAGCCGGTCTCCTGGAAGATCTCCACGGCGCGTGCGAGCTGCGCGGGATCATCGGTGCCTGAGGAAAGAATCGCCTCGACCTCGTCGTGGTGGCGCTCATCAGAGAGGGCGTGTACGGCGACAAGCGTGCGCTTGCCCTCGGTGATGTCGGTGCGGAAGTCCTTGTTGGCGGCTTCCTTAGTGCCGACAAGGTTGAGCAGGTCGTCCTGAATCTGAAAGGCGAGGCCTGTGTGTAGGCCAAAGGCGCGCAGCGCTTCGATTTGCTCATCGCTGCCGCCGCCGATAATGGCTCCGGTGGCAAGCGGCGTGGCTCCGCTGTAAAACGCGGTCTTGTGCGTCGCCATGTCCAGGTAGTCATCAACCGAGATATCAAAGCGCCCGTCACGGACCCAACCCAGGTCGAGCGCTTGGCCCTCGATGGTGCGGACGATCATCTCGGTAAGCTCGTGGAGCACGCGCAGCTTCACGTCGGACTCCAGCGTAGGGTCGTCGAGAACCGTCTTGGTGACCATGGTGAGCGCCAGGTCGCCACAATTGATGGCAAGGCCCGTGCCCTCGGTAAGGTGCATGCAGGGCTTGCCTCGACGAAGCTGTCCGTTGTCGGCGATGTCGTCGTGGATCAGCGCGCCCGACTGGAAATGCTCGATGGCTGCCGCGGCGCTGCGGGCGCTCTCAAAGCTACCGCCCACTGCGGTTGCGGCGAGCATGCAGATAAGCGGGCGGTGGCGCTTGCCGGCGTTGGCCGTAAAAGCCGAGAGCGGCGCATACAGGTAGCGCTCGATATCGGCAGAGGTCGCCTGTCCGTCAAAGAACGTGGCCAGATAGTCGTTAATCTGGTCAAAGTGCTGGGCTAAAAAGCTGGTAAACGGACTGGACACGGGTTCTCGCATTCTTTCTGAGGTTGCATTGATGCAATATGCAGACAACATATTGCCACATCAGGGCGTTTGGCGCGGCAGTTTTGGCGATTTAGGACAACGGGCGTGCGTTTGATGGAGCGCGCCTAAATCAGCCTAAAATGCTCGAGCGCCGCAACGACACCGTCGTGATCGACGGTGTCGGTCACGTAATCGGCCTTATCCTTGAGATAGTCCGGTGCGTTGCCCATCGCAATGCCGACATCGACGGCGTTCATCAGCGAGACGTCATTGCTGGCGTCGCCAATGCCGTATACGGTTCCGTGGTGGGGGTCGAGGGCGTCGAGTACAGACTGGATGCCCCCGCGCTTCGTGCATTCGCGGGGCGAGATTTCGGTTACCTCGAGTTCGAGCTCGTTAAAGCACAGCAGCGGCTCAAGTGCCTTATCTTGAGCGATGTGGTTGGCGAGCGATGTAGACATCAAGATCTTGTAGACACTGTAATGTTGCAGCTGCGTGACTGCGTCGCCCAGGGTGCGCGCGTATCCGGGGGCATCGGGGGCATCGGCACTCATGCGCACGACGCCGTTGAGGCCCTCAAAGCGGATGACCTCGCCCGATTGCTCAAGATAGGGGGCAAGATGCTGCAGCATGCTGGGCGTCATCGACAGATCGCGAATTGCGTGTCCGTTGATCTCGGCGTAACCGCCCGCAAGACAGACGATGCCGGTCCAAGGCAGCTCAAGAAGTTTGGGGTGGATGCAGCTGAGGGTACGTCCCGTGCAGATAAAGGCCATGTTGCCGTTGGCGACAAACTCGCGGATTGCCTGCGAAACCGCCTCGTTGGGATAGGGGGAGAGGTCCCGCTCGTCTTCGGGAAGGTCTTGGGCGAGCCTGGGGTCTTGCCAGGCGAGCGTTCCGTCGATATCGAAGAAGCAAATATCGCCGCGCTTATGGGCTGCGCTGGCGGCAGGGGAGGCCGAGGTGGTGGGCACAAATTCCGGCTCGAGGCCCATGATCTGGTCAAAATGCTCTTTAACGCGGGGAACGGAGATGCCGATGACCACCTGGGCGGTCTTGCCCGTAATGATGAGGCCCTTGGCGCCCACCGCGACAAACGACGCGTTATCTGCAACGATGGAAGGGTCTGCGACCTCGACGCGCAGGCGCGTGGCGCAGTTGGTTGCGCCCACGATATTGCCAACGCCACCTAAAAGCTGAATTACCCGCTCAGCGAGGACGTGATCTTGATCGGATCGACTATCGACCTCGTCATTGGGGGATTGCTCTTTGGCAAAGTCGCTTCCCGTTAAACAATCGATTGCCGCGCGATTGGCAACATGATCCTCGCGGCCCGGTGTCTTAAGGTCATAGACCAAGATGAGTGCTCGAAAACTAACAAAAAAGATGAGGCTAAAGGCAAGGCCGATACCGAGCGCCAAAAGATAGGCACCGGCATGCGTGCGCATGAGCGGAATAAAGTTGAAGGCTGCCATCTCCATCAGGCCGCCCGAGAAGATGCCGACGATGCCAAAGAGATTCATGGTTGTGGCAAGGCAAGACGATAAGACGGCGTAGAGCAAAAAGAGCCCGGGGTGGGTGAACATAAAGAGAAACTCGAGTGGCTCGGTAACGCCGCAAACCACCGAGGCGATGATGGCGGGAACAAGGATGACCCTGAGGCCGGCGCGGCGCTCGGGTTTTGCGGTGGAGTAGAACGCAGCTGCGATGGCAGGAAGGCCAAAGAGCTTGACCCAGCCGGTGGCGGTAAAACCGGCCCACGGTGCAAGCTCATTAAGGGGGCGCGTGCTATGGGAGAGGATGGGGAGCAAACTGCTCCACGTGGCGTAGATGCCGTCGTTAATGACCAGGTTGTCGTAGTAGATCGGCATGTAGAGCAGGTGGTGCAGGCCAAAGGGCTCGAGTGCTCGTTCTAAAAAGACAAAGATGCCCACGCCAAAGGGACCGACGCCTGCAAGCGCGTGACGCAGCGTATCGGTTACATCGTATACGTAGGGCACGATGGCGGCCGAGATAGCAGCAAGGGCAAACACGGCAAAAAAGCTGATGAGGTAGACCAGCGAGGAGCCCGAGAAGGTGCCGAGCCAATCGGGAACCTTGGCATCGTAGAAGCGGTCATGGATGGCAACGACGGTTGCCGATACCGCCAGCGGGCCGATAATGCCGGTGTCGAGCGTCTTGATGCCGTCGATGACGGTGATACCGCTGGCGGAGGTCAAAGATGACGGGTACTCAAGTCCAAGGTTGTCTCCGCTCAGCTTAATGATCTCGCTCAAAAAGAAGCAGTAGGCAAAATAGGCGACGAGAGCCTCGAGACAGCAACGAGCCGGTTGTTTTTGGGCAAGACCGATGGGCAGCGCTACGGCAAAAAGGAGCGGGAGGCGTTTAAAGACCGTCCACGAGCCGCGCTGGATGATGGTCCAAAAAACGTACCAAGGGGTTCCGTATACGGCGAGATCGCCGACGATGTCCGCAGTCGTTGCGAGAGCGGAGACGCCGACCATGAGGCCTGATATAGAAAACAGCATGGCGGGCGCGAACATTGCCCCGCCAAAGCGTTGGATTTTTTGCAGCATGTTCTGCCTTCCGAATATCGAGGCGCGTTGCGCGTGGGGAAACGTTTAAACAATGGATTCATTGTAGAGGACCAGACGATTGTCGTACCGGCAGTTTTGAGCGAAACCGATTTGGGCATGACAGAAACCGTCAACGGTTAAATCCTGTCGCTTTACCGATATTCGGTTTAAACAACTTTAAGAAATGCTATCGTGCCTAGCCGGAAATGAATAATGTAGAGGTGAAACAATGCCAAAAGCGATTTACGAAGGAATCTACCGCGAGATCCGTTCGCGCATCATTAATGGGACCTATGCGTTTCAGGAGATGCTGCCAACCGAAGCCGAGCTGACCGCGGAATTTGGCTGCACGCGCAATACCGTCCGCCGCGCTTTGAGTATGCTGGCAGACGAGATGTTTGTGCAGCCCATACACGGCAAGGGCGTGCGCGTTATTTGGCTCAAGGGCGAAACCGACATGCTGGGCGCACTCGAGGAAGTCGAGTCGTTTGGCGAATTTGCAAAGCGCAACAATGCCGTCGCATCGACCGAGGTCAAGTCTTTTGAACATTTGATTTGCACTGAGCAACTCTCTCGTCGCCTGGGCTTTAAGGTGGGCGAGGAGTTGATTCGCGTGGTGCGTGTCCGAAGCCTTAACGGCAATGCACGCCAAGTAGACCATGGTTACTTTTTGGAGTCGATCGCCAAGGGCCTGACGCCCGAGATCGCCGCAAAGTCGATTTACGACTATCTGGAGCATAAACGCGGCGTCAAGGTGATGGCGAGTCGCCGTACAGTGAGCGTCGAGCTTGCCAACGATGAGGACTGCAGCTATCTTGACCTCGGCAAATACAACTGTGTTGCCGTCATGGAGAGCCAGTCGTACACCTCGGACGGCATCTTGTTCGAGGTCACGCATGCCCGCACGCATCCCGAGATCTTCCACTACCGCGTCAACTCCAAGCGATAGCCGGCTAGCTCGCAGCCTGACGAGACTCATGCCCTCAAAGCGAACGAAAACGCCCGGTCAAACCGACGATGCGTCGGTTTGACCGGGCGTTTTCTCTGCATTAGATAACAAATAATTGTTTATACAAAACTTGTCAAGTATCAAGTTGAATACTACCGTTCACCGAAGTTTTTCTACCGCTCTAGTAATACTTGTTCAAACAACTAGCCAAATAGCGTATTGTACAAATCAGCAAAAGGGGCAAAGTCCCCGAGCCAATCTCCGAAGGCGGCGGCAAAGGGTGCCGCCACGGTGTGAAAGGGTGGATTGTAATGAAGAACGAAATGAGCAGAAGGCAGTTCCTGGGCTTTGCTGGTTCCGCGGCTGCGGTTCTTGGTCTGGGTCTCGTGGGCTGCGGTGGCTCCGCCGGTTCCGGCTCCTCTGCTTCTGGTGACGCTGCCGAGGTCTACTTCCTCCAATTCAAGCCCGAGGTCGACAAGGAGTGGAAGGAGATCGCCAAGGCCTATAAGAAGGAGAAGGGCGTCGAGGTCAAGATCGTGACCGCCGCTTCCAACACCTACGAGGAGAAGCTTAAGTCCGAGATGTCCAAGAGCTCCGCTCCGACCCTGTTCCAGGTCAACGGCCCCACCGGTCTTAAGAACTGGAAGGATTACTGCGCCGACCTGTCCGATACCAAGCTCCGCGGTGAGCTCATTGATGACTCCCTGGCTCTGCAGTCCGACGGCAAGGATGTGTGCATCGACTGGGTTCAGGAGAGCTTCGGCATTATTTACAACAAGCAGCTGCTCGAGAAGGCTGGCTACAAGGCCGAGGACATCAACTCCTTCGACAAGCTGAAGGCTTGTGCCGACGACATCCAGGCCCGCAAGGACGAGCTTGGTGTCGAGGGTGCCTTCACTTCCGCCGGCATGGACGACTCCTCCAGCTGGCGCTACACCACCCACCTTGCCAACATGCCGCTCTACTACGAGTTTGAGAAGGAGCACAACCAGGAGGACGACGAGATCAAGGGTGAGTTCCTCGACAACTACAAGCAGATCTTCGACCTGTACATCACCGACTCCACCTGCGATCCTTCGCAGCTTGCCTCCAAGACTGGCGACGACGCCACCAACGAGTTCGCAACCGGCAAGGCCGTCTTCTACCAGAACGGCTCTTGGGCCTACTCTGACCTCGTCAAGGCCGGCATGACCGACGATCAGATTGGCATGATGCCCATCTACATCGGTGTTGACGGCGAGGAGAACCAGGGCCTGTGCTCCGGCGGCGAGAACTACTGGTGCGTCAGTTCCCAGGCTTCCGAGGATGCCCAGAAGGCCACCGAGGACTTCATGTATTGGTGCGTCACCGCTGACACCCCGACCAGCATCATCGCCGACAAGATGGGTCTGACCGCTCCGTTCAAGAGCGCCAAGGAGACCACCAACGTCTTCTCGCAGCAGGCCGTTGCCATGGCCAAGGACGGCAAGAAGACCGTCGCTTGGGACTTCGTCTACATTCCTTCCGAGGAGTGGAAGAAGAACCTCAAGCAGGCTCTGATTGCCTACGCTGCCGATAACAGCAAGTGGGACGGCGTCAAGAACGCCTTCGTCGATGGCTGGAAGACCGAGAAGGCCGCTTCCGAGTAAGCAGTTGCTGCCCAAGCTATCTGATTAGCGACAGGGGGCGGGCAGACGTTGGTTTGCCCGCCCCCTGCATATTGAAAGGACCCTTTTATGGGCAAAGCACTCAAGCGCTGGTGGCCGCTCTTTATGCTGCCCACGTGTCTGGCGTTTATGATCGGGTTCGTGATCCCTTTTATTCAGGGCTTCTATCTCTCGTTCTGCCAGTTTATTATCATTAGTAACGCGCACTTTGTCGGTATCGAGAACTACGTGCGCGCGCTGTCCGATCCGCAGTTCTCCACGTCGTTCTTCTTTACCGTGGCGTTTGCCTTCCTGTCGACGGTGCTCATCAACGTGATCGCCCTGGCCATTGCGCAGGCGCTCACCCGCAAGGCGCTCAAAGGCACCAACATCTTCCGTACGATCTTCTTTATGCCTAACCTGATCGGCGGCATCGTGCTGGGCTACATTTGGCAGATTCTGATCAACTGCCTGCTCTCCAACGTGGGCGCCCAGCTCATCGCCCTTAACTCTGCTGCTGGCTTCTGGGGCCTTATCATCCTGACCCTGTGGCAGCAGGTCGGCTACATGATGATTATCTACATCGCTGGTCTGCAGTCCATTCCGTCCGACTACATCGAGGCCGCCAAGGTCGACGGTGCCACGGCATGGCAGACGTTTTGGAAGGTTAAGATCCCTAACCTGATGCCGACCATCACCATCTGCCTGTTCCTGTCCATCACCAACGGCTTTAAGCTGTTCGACCAGAACCTCGCCCTTACCGGCGGCGCCCCCGCGCACTCCACCGAGATGCTCGCCCTGAACATCTACAACACGTTCTATTCGCGTGCCGGTATCGCATGGCAGGGTATCGGTCAGGCCAAGGCGGTTATCTTCTGCATCCTGGTCGTAGCCATCTCCATGATTCAGCTTAAGGCCACGAGGTCCAAGGAGGTGCAGCAGTAATGAAACGCGATAAGGTTATCAATCGCGCGCTCTCGATTTTCTTTACGATTCTGTCGCTCGCGTGGATCTACCCCGTGTTCATGATTGCGCTCAATTCCTTTAAAAAGGCAACTGCAATCAGCACCACCACGGCATTCGATCTGCTCACGCCCGAGACGTTCAACGGCCTCGCAAACTACATGCACGCCCTTAACGAGCAGGGCTTTGCCTCGGCATTTATGTACTCGCTCATCATCACGGTCACGTCGGTCGTGCTGATCTTGGTGTGCTGCTCCATGTGCGCTTGGTACGTGGTTCGTGTCAACAACAAGATCTCGAACTTCTTCTATTACCTGTTCGTGTTCTCGATGGTCGTGCCCTTCCAGATGCTCATGTTCACGCTGTCCAATTTGGCGGACCGCATCGGCTTCAACACGCCGTTCAACATCTGCTTTATCTACCTCGGCTTTGGCGCGGGCCTGGCGGTCTTTATGTTCGCCGGTTTTGTAAAGAACATCCCGCTCGAGATCGAGGAGGCGGCCATGATTGATGGCTGCAACCCGGTCCAGGTGTTCTTTAAGATCGTCCTTCCCATCATGAAGCCCACCTATCTTTCGGTCGGCATCCTCGAGACCATGTGGGTCTGGAACGACTATCTGCTGCCCTACCTTACGCTCGACTCCACCAAGTACAAGACCATTCCTATCTTGATCCAGTACTTCCGCGGCGGCTACGGCCACGTCGAGCTCGGCCCCATGATGGCCTGCATCATGATGGTCGTTATCCCCATCGTTATCATGTACATCCTCTGTCAGAAGTACATCATCGACGGCGTGGTGGCAGGTGCCGTCAAGGGCTGATGCCGTAACTGTTTTGCAAGTTTCTGCGGCGCCCCTCAGCGCGGCGCCGCATATCGAAAGGTAGAGACATGGCCGAGATCGTTCTCAAACATGTTCAGAAGGTGTATCCCAACAACGAGTCAAAAAAGAAGGGCTTCTTTGGCAAAAAGAAGAAGACCGAGGAGAAGAAGCACAACCTCAAGGTTACCGAGGACGGTGTGCTCGCTGTAGAGGACTTCAACCTCACCGTTCACGACCAGGAGTTCGTCGTCCTCGTTGGCCCCTCTGGCTGCGGTAAGTCCACGACGATGCGCATGGTCGCCGGCCTGGAGGACATTACCTCGGGCGATGTGCTCATCGACGGCAAGCGTGTCAACGACGTGGCGCCCAAGGACCGCGACATCGCCATGGTGTTCCAGAGCTACGCTCTGTACCCCAATATGACGGTGTACGAGAACATGGCATTTACGCTCGAGCTCAAGAAGGTTCCCAAGGACGAGATCGACCGCAAGGTTCGCTCTGCTGCCGAGATTCTGGGCATTACCGAGTACCTCGACCGTAAGCCCAAGGCGCTCTCCGGCGGCCAGCGCCAGCGTGTCGCTATCGGCCGCGCCATCGTGCGTGACCCCAAGGTCTTCCTGATGGACGAGCCGCTGTCCAACCTGGACGCCAAGCTTCGTAACCAGATGCGTGCCGAGCTCATTAAGCTGCGCCACGAGATCAAGGGCACGTTCATTTATGTTACTCACGACCAGACCGAGGCTATGACCCTCGGTGACCGTATCGTGGTCATGAAGGACGGCGTTGTCCAGCAGATCGCCACGCCGCAGGAGGTCTTCAACCATCCCGCGAACATCTTCGTCGCCGGCTTCATCGGCGTGCCGCAGATGAACTTCTTCGATGCCCAGCTGGTGCGCTCGGGCAACGGCTTTACCGTCAAGACCGAGGATATGAACGTGGCGCTCGCCCCCGAGACTTGCGCTCAGCTTGCCCTCAACTGGGACGGCGGCGACGTGAAGGAGATTACGGCCGGCGTGCGTCCCGAGCAGATCCTGCTTGCCGACAAGGGCGAGGAGGGCGCGCTCCAGGGTACCGTCGAGGTGACCGAGCTCATGGGCTCGACCGAGCATGTCCACGTGACCGCTCCCGACGGCCAGTTTGTCCTGATTATCCCCGTCGTCGACCTCGAGGCCAAGGGCGCGCTCAAGGCTGGCGACACCATCTGGTTCAAGTTCGAGAAGAACGCGACCCACCTCTTCGATAAGGTCTCTGGCAAGAACCTTATCTAGGCCCGGTGCATCCAGGCCCTCCCTTTGGGCGACTGCGGTATTGCCATCCTTTTGCCGCGGTCACATATAAGGCTCCCCTCCCGTCCACTGGGCGAGAGGGGAGCCTTTCTTTGTGTTGGGGCTGTCTGACCGGTCGTTTGTCTCGATCTGTAACGGGTGAGGCTGATTTCGGACGTTAGATGTTACAGATCGAGACGGTTCCGCTGAGCTAACCATCTCATCTAAATCTGTAACACCAAAGGTGAATTTCAGCTGCTAGATGTTACAGATCGAGATAAACCCAAGGGGAGGGGCCGGTATGTCTCAATCTGTAACAGCTGGGACCGTTTTTACCGAGTAGTTGTTACAGATCGAGATTGTTTGGCCGAGTTGGGTCGCAGGGTAACGTGCGGGCACAAAAAACGGAGCCGTGTTGCCACGACTCCGTTTCTCAAGAGGATGGGTAAGGGAAGCGAAATTAGCTCAGGTGCCAAATCTCGTCGTTGTACTGGGAGATCGTGCGGTCAGACGAGAAGGTGCCGGCGTTGGCGATATTGATGAGCGCCTTGCGCATCCAGGCGTCCTGGTCCTCGTAGTCGGCCAGCACGCGCTCCTTGGTCTGGATGTACTCCTCAATGTCGAGCAGGGCCATAAACCAGTCCTTGCCCTTAATGTCGTCGTGCAGGCGCTGCAGGCGCTCGGCGTTGCCGGTCGCCATAAAGGCGGGGTTGGTGATGAAGTCCACCAGCAGTTTAATACCGGGCTTGCGGTAGAGCACACCGGCGTCATAGGTGCCGTCGGCATAGAGCTGCTCGACCTGTTTGGACGAGGCACCAAAGGTGTAGATGTTCTCGTCGCCCACGAGCTCGGCAATCTCCACGTTGGCGCCGTCAAGCGTGCACAGGGTTAGGGCGCCGTTGAGCATGAACTTCATGTTGGAGGTGCCGCTCGCCTCCTTGGAGGCCAGGCTGATCTGCTCGGAGATGTCAGCGGCGGGGATCACGCGCTCGGCGGCGGTGACGTTGTAGTTCTCGATCATGACAACCTGCAGGTAGGGAGCCACGTCGGGGTCGTTTGCAATCCACTGCGACAGCGTCAGAATCAGATGGATGATGTCCTGCGCGATAGTGTAGGCAGGCGCTGCTTTGCCGCCAAAGATGATGGTGACGGGGTGCTTAGGTCTGTTGCCGTTCTTGATATCGAGGTACTTCCAGATGATGTAGAGCGCGAGCATCTGCTGACGCTTGTACTCGTGGATGCGCTTGACCTGGACGTCGATGATGGCGTTGGAGGGAATGGTCACGCCCTGCTCGAGCGCCATGAACTGGCGCATGATGGCCTTGGCTTCGACCTTGGTGGCGGCCAGGCGCTCAAGAACGTCCTTGTCGTCGGCGAACTTGGCGAGTTTGCTCAGATCGCCGGTGCTGCGCCAGTCGGTGCCGATCACATCGTCGAGCAGGCTGGCGAGCGCGGGGTTGGCCCCATGGATCCAGCGGCGGAAGGTGATGCCGTTGGTCTTGTTGGAGAACTTCTTGGGATAGATCTCGTAGAACGGATGAAGCTCGGTGTCCTCCAGGATCTTGGTGTGGAGGGCGGCTACGCCGTTGATGGAGAAGCCAAAGTGGATGTCCATGTGGGCCATGTGGACGGTGTCGTGCTCGTCGATGATGGCGACGCGCGGGTCATCGTGCTCGGCCTTGGCAACCTCGTCGAGCTTGACGATAATGTCGGCGATGGCAGGGGAGACCTTCTGCAGGCTGGTGATCGGCCACTTCTCGAGCGCCTCGGCAAGGATCGTGTGGTTAGTGTAGGCGACCATGGAGCGTACGATGGTCACGGCCTCGTCAAACTCGATGCCATGCTCGGTGGTGAGCAAGCGAATGAGCTCGGGGATGACCATGGTGGGGTGCGTGTCGTTAATCTGGACCACGGCGTAGTCGGCCAGATCGTGCAGGTTGCTGCCGCGCTCGATGGCCTCGTCGATCAGGAGCTGGGCGGCGTTGCTTACCATGAAGTATTCCTGGTAGATGCGAAGTAGGCGGCCCTGCTCGTCGGAATCGTCGGGGTAGAGGAACAAGGTGAGGTTCTTGGCGATCTCGGTCTTGTCGAAGTCGATGGAGCTGCCGGGGACCAGGCCGTCGTCGACGCTCGCCAGGTCGAACAGGCGCAGGCGGTTCTTGGTGGGCTGGCCGTAACCGGGCACATCGATGTTGACGAGCTTGGAGGTAACGGCAAAATCGCCGAACTCGACGGTGTAGGAGCGGTCATCGTCGACTAGGATGTCCTGCTCACCGAGCCACTCGTCGGGGACGGCCTTCTGCTGGTTGTCGACAAAGCGCTGACGGAACAGACCGTAGTGATAGTTGAGGCCCACGCCATCGCCGGTCAAGCCCAGCGTGGCGATGGAATCCAGGAAGCACGCGGCCAGGCGGCCCAGGCCGCCGTTGCCGAGCGACGGCTCGACCTCGAACTCCTCGATCTTGTTGAGGTCGTGGCCTGCGGCGGTGAGCTGGTCCTTAACCTCGTCGTAGATGCCAAGGTCGATCATGTTGTTGATGAGCAGCTTGCCGATCAAAAATTCGGCGGAAATGTAATAGAGCTTTTTCTTGCCGTTGTTGAGCGGGCAGGCGGCGGAGCGCTCCTGCACGAGTTTGACCAGCAGCTTGTAAATGCGACGGTCGTCGAGCTGCTCGAGCGAGGTGCCAAAAGACTGCTCGGCGAGTTCCATGAGGTTAATTTGGGGCATGTTTTCTCCTGTGATGGGTTGTTTCATGTCTGCAATTCATAAGAAGCCCGCGCGAGGGGATTGGGGTGGCCTCGCGCGGGAAAAGCAAGCGCGTCCGCACGGTGGGGAGGGGTTGGGCGCGGTAGCTCCTATTGAGGAAGCTCGATTTCGGCTTCCGACGGGATGCGGAAGTAGGTCTCGGTCCAGTCGGTGAGTTTGTGCTCGAGCTCGCGGGTGATGGCGCCGTCGAGCATGCGCCAGGTCCAGTTGCCGCCCAGCGTGGCAGGGGTGTTGATGCGCGCCTCGTTGCCCAAGTTGAGCAGGTCCTGCATGGTGTAGATGCACGTGTCGCTCACGCTGGCGGCGATGGTGCGGTTGAGTGCATCTGCCATGGGTTCGCCGGCCTGCTGATGGGTGTACAGGGCTGCCTGCTCGCGCTGACGGGGGGTGGCCGTTCCCTCAAACCAACCGCGCGCCGTCTCGTTGTCGTGGGTGCCCACATAGGCGACGGTGTTGGCGATGTAGTTATGCGGCAGGTAGTACGAGTTGGTGCCCTCAAAGGCAAACTGCAGGATCTTCATGCCGGGGAAGCCCGAGTTGTCGCGCATGTCGATGACGCCGGGGGTGAGGAAGCCCAGGTCCTCGGCGATGATGGGCAGCGTGCCGAGCTTTTCCTCGAGCGTCTTGAAGAACTTGAGGCCGGGACCCTGCGTCCACGAACCGTAGGACGAATCGGGCGAGGAGAACGGCACCTCCCAATAGGCCTCGAAGCCGCGGAAGTGATCCAGGCGGATGACGTCGTACATGTCGAGGGCGGCGCGAATGCGGCCCTCCCACCAGGAGAAGCCGTCGGACTCCATGGCGTCCCAGTCGTAGATGGGGTTGCCCCAGTACTGGCCGGTGGCCGAGAACTGGTCGGGCGGCGTGCCGGCGACGCTCACGGGATTGCCGGCGGCGTCGATCTTAAAGAGCTCAGGCGTCGCCCACATCTCGACGGAGTCACGCGAGACATAGATGGGCAGGTCGCCGATGATGAGAATGTCGCGCTCGTTGGCATAGGCCTTGAGGCGGCTCCACTGGCGATCGAAGAAGTACTGCGTCATCTGGTGGTAGAGCATACGCGCCGGATGGTCGGCGCAGACCTTGGCGGAAGCCTCTCCGCGGGTGCGGAGCTCCGCGGGCCACTCCCAAAACGCCTTGAGACCGCACTCCTCTTTGACGGTCATGAACTCACAGTAGGGGATGAGCCAGTCCTCGTTGGCCTGGATAAAGTCATCGAAATCGGCCGGCTTGTCGGCAGCAAAGCGCTCAGCGGCGCGGTCGAGAATCTGACGGCGGCCGCCAAAGATAGCACCGTAGTCGACATTGCTGGGGTCGGATCCCAGATACACGCCATCGATATCGCGCTGCTCCAGATACCCTGCCTCGATAAGCTCGGCAAAGTCGATAAAGTTGGGGTTGCCTGCGCGGGCCGAGAACGACTGATAGGGCGAATCGCCATAGCTGGTCGTCGTAAGGGGCAGAATCTGCCAGTAATGTTGTTTGCACGAGGCGAGAAAATCGACGAAGTCGTAGGCATTCCAGCCAAAGCCGCCGATTCCGTATGGTCCGGGCAGAGATGAGACGGGCATGAGGACGCCGCTTGCACGCTCCATGAATGCGCTCACCAACCTTCTTGTTGTGGGGGCGGCCTGCCGATGGGTGTGCAGTCCGCCTCCGATGTTCTGATTCGATACGCCTATTGTAAAACATGTTGTTTAAACATGTACAGGCAAGATAAAAAAGTTGGTCGATTTTCGGCGAATGGTTACATGCCATGAAAAAGCCCCGACCTCACAACGTGAGATCGGGGCAAGAGCGGTATGTAGGTTTTGCTACTCGGCGTCGGCGAAGCCGTTGGGGTTGTGGCTCTGCCAGTTCCAGCTATCGCGGCACATGTCCGCGATGTCGTACTGGGCCTTCCAGCCCATCATGCGCTCGGCCTTGGAGGCATCGCACCAGTTGGCAGCGATGTCGCCGGCGCGGCGCTCGCGGATCACGTAGGGCAGCTCCTTGCCACAAGCCTTGGAGAAGGCGGCGACGACCTCGAGTACCGAGGTGCCGGTGCCGGTGCCCAGGTTAAAGATCTCGACGCCGGTTTTGCCGTTCATCCAGTTAAGGGCGGCAACGTGACCAGAGGCCAGATCGCACACGTGGATGTAGTCGCGCACGCCGGTGCCGTCGGGGGTGGGGTAGTCGTTGCCAAAGACCTGAACGGCCTCGAGCTTGCCCACGGCGACCTGGGCGACATAAGGCACCAGGTTGTTGGGGATGCCCTTGGGGTCCTCGCCGATCAGACCCGACGGATGGGCGCCGATGGGGTTGAAGTAACGGAGCAGCACGACGTCCCACTCGGGGTCGGCGGTGTGGACGTCCATAAGGATCTGCTCGATCATCCACTTGGTCCAACCATAGGGGTTGGTCGCGGGCTTCTTAGGATCCTCCTCGGTGACGGGCGGGTTGTCCGGGTCGCCGTAGACGGTCGAGGAGCTCGAGAAGATGATGGACTTGCAGCCATGGTTGCGCATGACGTCGATGAGCACCAGGGTGTTCTCGATGTTGTTGTGGTAGTACTCGACGGGCTTGCTCACCGACTCGCCGACGGCCTTAAAGCCGGCAAAGTGGATGACGCGGTCGATCTGATGGGTATCGAAGATCTTGTTCATCGCATCGCGGTCGAGCACGTTGGCCTCGTAGAAGGTGAGGTTCTTGGCGGCCTCGTCGCCCACGATGGTCTTGACGCGGTCGACGGCGACGGCGCTGGAGTTGGAGAGATCATCGACGATGACGACCTGGTAGCCACCCTCGAGCAGCTGAACGACGGTGTGCGAGCCGATAAAGCCGGCGCCACCGGTAACGAGGACACAGGTGTCTTTGGGGTCGAGTGCTTTGGACATGTAGTCTCCTATCGAATCAGGAACACTTCTTCAGGGGAGTATAGCGCAGGCAGGGACGCCCAAATCGTGCGCTGTAGGAAAAGCAGAGGATTGTGCTAACGTACTCATAGAAGAGCTTGCGTACGCATAACCTGATCTTTGGTATTTGCTTACGAGCCGCTGACCTTGCAGTTTCCTGCCGTTCGTGGAAATCGTTGGGACGCGCCATATGTACGCTAATATGTATGAGTTGAGCGACATATAAATAAGCATGTAACGGAGTACATATGTCACCAAACAGCGATTCCATCCTTTCCCAGGAGCTCTCGCGCCGCACTGCCCTCAAGGCCCTGTTCGGCGCCGCTTCTGCGGCAGTTCTTTTTGGCCTGCCCGCTCGCGCCCATGCGGCGGAGGCTTCCAAAGAAACCACCGATAAACTGAATGCCGCCCAGGCCCAGCTCGACGAGGTTCAGGCCCAGCTCGACAGCATCGCAAATGAGTATGCGGCGCTGGCCAACAAGAATGCCCAGACCCTCAACGACATCGAGAATGTCCAGGGCAAGATTGACGACACGCAGGCCCAGATCGATGAAAAGAAGGCCGAGCTCAAGAAGAAGCGCAACGACCTTTCCGATCGCGTGGCCGCCAGCTACAAGTCCGGCGGCACGAACATCCTGTCGCTGCTGCTGGCCTCTGGCTCGTTTGAGGAACTCGTCGCCAACGCGCATTACGTTGAGAAGATCAACAAGAGCGACCGCGACGCCATCGAGGACATTCAGACCATCCAGGAAGAGCTCGATGCGCAAAAGACCGAGCTCGAGTCGCAGAAGGCCGACTTAGAGAAGCTCAAGGACCAGCAGACTGCCCAGATGCAGGACATGCAGGCCAAGCAGCAAGAAGTCCAGACCGTGCTGAACGGTCTTTCCGACGACGTCAAGGAGCTCATGGCTCAGCGCGATTCCGAGATCCTCGCTGCCGCCCAGGCTGAGGAGGCCGCTAGGAAGGCTGCCGCTGCCGCGGCTGCCGCGAACAAGAACAATTCCTACTCGGGTGGTTCAAGCTCGGGTGGCGGATCGTATGCGTCCGGAACCCCGCAACAGAATGCCGGCTCGGGCAAGCAACAGGCCGTCGTCAACGCGTGCTACTCCACGCCTTCGCCGGGCCAGAACTGGTGCGCGGCGTGGGTCACCAATGTCTTCCGTAACGCCGGCGTTGGCTACTTTGGAGGCAATGCGTGCGACATGTTTAACGCCTGGTGCTATAGCTCCGACCGCTCGGCGCTGCAGGTGGGCATGATCGTGGCCGATTCCTCGCACAGCGGCACGGGTGCTCCGGGCCTTATCTACGGTCATGTGGGTATCTACGTTGGCGGCGGCATCGTTATGAGCAACGAGGGTGCCATTACGTCTAAGTCGCTTGACTCGTTTATTAGCTTCTATGGCACTGGCTCTGGCGTGCGTTGGGGTTGGCTCGGCGGCATTGCGCTGTCGTAAAGCCGACTGGGCCGCGTGCCCGCCCGCAATATATTTGATTGCCTGCTCGGGCAGTCCTGCGCAAGACGAAGGCCACATTAAGTGGCCTTCTTTGCGT
>URHQ01000026.1 GCA_900547655.1 uncultured Collinsella sp. | reverse complement strand
TCGACACCGCCGAGTTCGCGATCCCCGGCCTTGACGACGAGTTCCGCGTCATCGTGTCTCCGTGGATCCTCTCCTCGCTGATTACCGATCGCCTTGCCGCTTACTACGAGACGGTCACCAAGCACAACCTCAACTACCGTCGTTACTATCACCAGTTCGACTACTAAGAGCAAATAACGTTTATGTAATTGGGCCCCGCTCCTATATGGAACGGGGCCTCGTTTAGGTTGGAGAGTAATTATGAGCTATCCCCAGCTTGCCGTCATGAATATCAGCCATCGTTATTTTGACCTTGAGGAGTTCTTTTCTTCGGCGTCGGCTTCGGGCTACACGTGTTGCGAGCTTTGGACCGGGGCGATGCATCTGTATGTCGATTGCCATGGATACGATTCGCTCGAGCAGGTGCGGGAGCTATCACAGCGGTATGGGGTTCGGATTGTGGGGCTTTGTCCCGAACAGAACAACCCCAAGCCGTGGAATATCGCGGCGCGCGGGAATGAGGCGCGTGCCCGCACACTCGCGTACTTTAAGAACGTTGTAGATATCGCGGAGGAACTTGGAGCCGAGCAGGTCATGGTCTCGAGCGGCTGGGCATTTTTGAACGAGCCGATCGAGGACGCGTGGGGTCGCAGCGCCTCGATGCTGCGTGCGATTGCCGAGCATGCGGGAGAGCGCGGCGTGCGACTGGTGCTCGAGGCCCTACAGCCGGTTGAGTCGATGATCGTGAACTCGGCGGCCGACACGAAGCGCATGATCGAGGCAGTTGATCATCCGGCACTTAAGGCGTGTCTGGATTTGGGCGCTATGGCGGTGGCAGGGGATACCATCGACGATTATTTCGATCTGCTTGGCGATGATGTCGCCCACGTGCATTTTGTCGATGTTGCGGCAGATGGCACGACGCATCTTGCCTGGGGTGACGGCGACCGCGATATGCGCGCCGACCTGGATAGGCTGGTGGCGCGCGGCTATCGCGGAGTTGTTTCGGCTGAGACCTATGATTGGCGCTATTTCGCCAATCCCGCGGCAGCCGACGCTCAGGTTATGGCGGAGTACCGACGCGCGATTGGCGCCTAAGTGGGACAGGGCGCCGAGTTGGCGTTTGACGCTTTTTGAGAAACGGGACGTGCTTTCCGCTTGAGGCTTCTGGCGGAAAACACGTCCCAGAACAGGCGCTCAGAATGGGACACACTTTCCGCTGAGGACCTCAACCGGAAACCGCATCCCAGTTTTTGGCTGGCGGGCGGGACGCGCTTTCCCCTATGTTTCCAAATGAATACGCTATGAGCCGCGGAGGACGATTCTCCCCGCAAACACTCTAGTATGCTAAAGTACTCAGAAGACCGGCGGAGCTATGCCGGTCTTCTGCTCTATATGAAACACAGCATGAGGAGGCTCACCAGATGACGGCCACACCGTGGGGATTCCGGGATATATTGCCCGAGGAGGCTCAGGCGCGCGAGGAGATTGCGCTGACGGTGAAGGGCTGCTTCAGGGAGCATCATTACCTGCCGGTCGAGACGCCGCTGCTCGAGGACAAGGGTTCGCTCGAGGAGGGCGGCCGCATTGCGGATACGCCGTTTAAGCTCTTTGATGATGACGGTCGCTTGCTGGTGGTTCGTCCCGACAACACGCTGCCGATCGTTCGCCTGGTTTCGACCCGCATGCGCGCGGCCGATCTGCCGCTGCGCCTGCGCTACGAGGCGCCGGTGGTTCGTGAGTGCCAGCGCAATGCTGGCGGCTCGCGTCAGTTTACGCAACTGGGTTTTGAGCTCATCGGCGCGGGCGACACCGCGGGCGACGTCGAGATTGTCTCGCTCGTGGCCGAGGCGGTGCGCAAGCTGGCGCTGTCCGATGCGCGCATTATCGCGGGCAGCGTGCGTCCGTTTAAGGAACTGCTTGCGGCGTGCAAGGACCGCGAGCTTGCTACCGAGGCGCTGCGCTGCGTGCACGCCAACGACTTTGTGGGCCTCGATGCCCGCGTGGCTGCAAGCGCCGAGTCCGAGGCCGTCAAGGCCGCCATTGGCGAGCTGCCGCGTCTGCACGGCGGTGCCGAGGTACTCGACCGCGTGGATGCGCTTCTGGCGGCGGCGGGCATTGTCGCGCCGCTGACGCGCGAGCTGCGTGCCCTGGTCGATGGCCTGGCGCCCGAGGACGCCCAGGTGCTGTCGTTCGACTTCTCCATCATGAACTCTTTCGATTACTACACGGGCCTGGTCTTTAAGGCCTATGCCGGCGGCCTGCCTGATCCGGTGGGTTCGGGCGGACGCTATGACTCCATCTTTACCGGCGCATTTGGCGACGGTATCGAGGTGCCGGCGGCGGGCTTCGCCTTTTCGCTCGAGCGCTTGGAGGCTGCGCGCACCTCGGTCGAGGACGCCGCTTCCGATGGCGATCACGCAGCGGGCCGTGGCGCCGAGGGCCCGCTGCGCATTGCCGTGCCCAAGGGCTCGCTTAAGGCCGACACGCTCGACGTGCTCGAGGCTGCGGGCCTGGATGTCTCTGAGCTGCGTGACCCCGGCCGTCACCTCATCGTGCGCGGTCGCGACACGCGTGCCGGCGAGGGTGCAGTCGGAGATATCGAGTTTGTCATTGTGCGCCCCAGCGACGCGCCCGCCTTTGTGGGCTGCGGCGGCGCCGACTGCGGCATCTGCGGCTGGGACTCGCTTATCGAGGCCGACCTCAACCTGCTGCAGCTGGTCGATCTGGGCTACGGCCTGTGCACGTTTATCGAGGCGGAGCCCGCATGGCGCGCCGGCCAGGCCGAGCGCAACTATGCCCGCCGCGGGTCGCTTCGCGTGGCCACCAAGTACCCGCGCATCGCGAGCGCCTGGTATGCCGAGCGCGGCGTGAACGCCGATATCGTCTCCCTGCACGGTAACATTGAGCTGGGCCCCATCGTCGGTATGGCCGATCGCATCGTGGACATTACCGCGACGGGCGTCACGCTGCGCGACAACGACTTGGTCATCACCGGCCGCATTATGGACTGCACGGCGCGCTTCTTCGTCAACCCGGGTGCCGCGCGCCTGGATCCGCGCGTTCGCAACTTGGCCGATCGTCTGGCTGCTGCCGTGAAGGACAAGCATTTTGAGCCCGTCGCGGGCTCGGCACAATAGCGCGAGCGCGCACGGGCGCCCCCATATCCGGGCTGCGGACCGATTGGCGCCGCCGCCTGGTCTCTTGTTTTTCGAACACAACCTCGACCGATAGGGGATACCGATATGAAGACCATCAAGCTTGCTCCCGGTGAGCGCCTCGTTACCAACCAGCTCAACCGCAAGGGCGTGCTGCCGCAAAACATCGTCGATGCCGCCCGCGATATCGTGGCCAACGTGCGCGCTAACGGCGATGCCGCGGTGCGCGACTATTGCCGGCGCTTTGACGGCGTTGAGCTGCAGAGCTTCCGTCTGCCGCAAGAGCAAATCGATGCCGCGCTCGAAGGCCTCGACCCGGCCTTTGTCGCCGCGCTCGAGAAGGCCGCACGCCAGATTCGCGAGTTCCACCAGCGCGAGGTCGAGCAGAGCTGGTTTACCACGCGCGCGGACGGCACGATGCTCGGCGTTAAGGTGACCCCGCTTGCTGCGGCTGGCATCTACGTGCCGGGCGGTCGTGCGCAGTACCCTTCCACCGTGCTTATGAACGCCATTCCTGCCAAGGTGGCCGGTGTTAAGCGCGTGGTTATGGTGACCCCGCCGCAAAAGGATGGCCTGATCAGCCCGTATACGCTCGCCGCGGCAAAGCTCGGCGGCGTGGACGAAATCTATATGGTGGGTGGCGCTCAGGCCGTGGCCGCGCTGGCGTACGGCACCGAGACCATTCCGCGCGTCGACAAGATCACCGGTCCGGGCAACGCCTTTGTCGCCGCCGCCAAGCAGATTGTCTCGGGCGATGTGGGAATCGATATGGTTGCCGGTCCCTCCGAGGTCTGCGTGCTGGCCGATGCCACGGCCAAGCCCATGGTGGTCGCGGCCGACCTGATGGCCCAGGCCGAGCACGATCCACTGGCAGCCTGCTATCTGGTGACCTGCGACGAGCAGTTTGCGCGCGAGGTCGAGGCCGGCATCGACATTCTGGTGGCGCAGTCGCCGCGTGCCGAGATCACGCGCGCCTCGCTCGACAACGAAGGCACCATCGTGGTGGCCGCCGATATGGCTGCCGCCGTCGAGGCCGTGAACACCGTGGCGCCCGAGCACCTGGAGCTGCACTGCAAGGATGCGATGGGCCTGCTTGGCGGCATTCGTAACGCCGGCGCCATCTTTGTGGGCGCTTGGAGCTCCGAGCCGCTTGGCGATTATGTTGCCGGTCCCAACCACACGCTGCCGACCGGCGGCACGGCCTTGTTTTCCAACCCGCTTTCGGTCGAGGAGTTCGTCAAGCGCTCGAGCGTCATTTGCTATACGCCCGAAGGTCTGCTCTCCGACGCTCCCGCTACGCAGCGCCTCGCCGAGGCCGAGGGTCTGTGGGCACACGCGCTTTCCGCCGCACTGCGTCGCCGTGTGTTGGAACAGGGCGAGGATGCCGTGAGTGCCGAGTTTCTGGCCGCGGCCGACCTGACCAAGGTCGCCTGGCCGGGCGACGCCGTGGCGACGATTGCCGAGGGCGTGGACCTGGCGGCTGCAGGCGCGGATGGCGCCGGTACGACCGGCGGGGAGGCCTAATATGGCCGAGCTTACGCCCCGCATGAAGGAGCTCGTCCAGCCCTACTTGGCCGGTATTGAGCCCTACGATCCCAACTTTACGCCTACGCGCATCAACCTTTCGGCCAACGAGAACACCTATCCCGCGCCGACCGGCGTGCGCGAGGCGGTCGGCGCGGCCCTGGTTGCCACGCCGCTCAACCGCTATCCCGATCCCATGTCGAACGACCTGCGCGACGAGCTTGCTGCCTGGCATGGCGTGACGCGCGAGAACATCTGCGTGGGAAACGGCGGCGACGAGCTGCTCTATAACTATCTGCTGGCGTTTGGCGGCGCGGGGAGGACCCTGCTCAACTGCCCGCCGTGCTTTAGCGAGTATGCGTTCTTTGCATCGCTCTGTCAGACCGAGGTGCGTGACGTGTGGCGCGACCCGGCGAGCTTTGAGCTCGACCAGGCAGCCGTGCTTGCGGCGGCGCCCGAGTGCAGCCTGGCGATCGTGACCTCGCCCAACAATCCCACGGGCGACGTGGCGCCGCTCGACTTTGTCGCGGCCCTGTGCGATGCGTGTCCTGGCATGGTCATGGTCGACGAGGCCTACGTTGAGTTTGCCGATGATTCGTTTGGCGCGGCCACCACGGCGCAGGGCCTTATCGCCGAGCATCCCAACCTGGTGATCCTGCACACGCTGTCCAAGGCGTTTGGCGCCGCCGGCGCACGCTTGGGCTACGTGATCGCGGCGCCCGAGGTTATCGAGGTGTTCGCGGCGATTCGCCAGATCTATTCGGTCAACGTGCTGAGCCAGGCGGCAGCACTTGCCTGCGTGCGTGCCCGTGATGCCTATGCGCCCGTGGTGGCACAGGTCGCATCCGAGCGCGAGCGCGAGCTGTGCGCCCTGCGCGCGATGGCTGCCGAGGGCCTGCCCGTGGAGGCGTGGCCGAGCGCGGCGAACTTTGTGCTCGTACGCACGCCGCATGCCACGCGCGTGCGCGAGCGTCTGCGCGATGAGTATTCGATTTTGGTGCGCGATTTTAGCTATGCGCCGGGGCTCGCGGACTGCCTACGCATTACCGTGGGTACGCCGCGGGAAAACGACGAGGTGCTGGCTGCGTTTGCCGCGCTGGTGAAGGAGGAGATGTAGATGGGCCGTTATGCCGAGGTAATCCGCAAGACGGGGGAGACCGATATTGTCGTCAAGCTTGACCTGGACGGAAGCGGCGTGTGCGATATCTCGACCGGCGTGCCGTTTTTCGACCACATGCTCAACGCCTTTGGTCGCCATGGCCTGTTTGATTTGACGGTGCACGCGGTAGGCGACGTGGAGGTCGACGCGCACCATACCGTCGAGGACACGGGTATTGTGCTGGGCGAGGCGTTTTGCCAGGCGCTGGGAGACAAGGCGGGCATTACGCGCTTTGCCGACGCGGCGATCGCCATGGACGAGACGCTCGTGATGGCAGCCGTGGACATTTCGGGCCGCGGGCAGGCCTACTGCGAGCTGCCCGTACCGACTGAGCGCGTGGGCAGTTTCGATACCGAGCTGGCCGTCGAGTTCTTCTACGCCTTCGCGCGCGACGCCAAACTCACGCTGCACGTGCGCGAGCTGGCGGGCGGCAACTCGCATCACATTATCGAGGCCGCCTTTAAGGCCGTGGGCCGCACGATGCGCCGCGCCTGCGAGCTCGATCCCCGCGTGCAGGGCATCCCCAGCACCAAGGGCTCACTGTAACCTGCCAAAAAGGGACAGGTTTATTTTGGCAGGTTTTATCTGCGGAAATGCTGTCTCATACGGTGGGTGAACGTTTAACCGACCAAAATAAACCTGTCCCTTTTTGGCAGGTTTTGAATGAGATAAGGGAGGGTCGCGTGGGCGAACCGAAGATCGTGGTGGTCGACTACCACAAGGGCAACTTGTCGAGCGTCGTGCGCGGGCTCGCGCGCGCCGGTGCTGCCGCCTGCACGTCGGACGATCCGGAGCAGATCCGCAACGCCGACGGCCTAGTCATCCCGGGTGTGGGTGCGTTCTACGACGCGATTGCCTTTATGCGCGAGAGCGGCGAGGCGGACGCGGTGCTCGACGCCGTTGCCGCCGGAACTCCGCTGCTCGGCATCTGCCTGGGCCTTCAGCTGTTTTTTGAGCGTGGCGACGAGGGCGTGCCGGTGGACGAGGGTGCGGACGTGGACGACGATGCCTCCGTGCAGGTCGGCGGCCCCTGGGTCGATGGCCTGGGCATCATGCGCGGCTCGTGCACGCGCCTGGAGTCGAGCCGCCTGAAGGTCCCGCACGTGGGTTGGGATCAGGTGCACATGACGCCCGCCGGTGCGGCCGATCCACTGCTTACCGGTTTTGCCGAGGGTACCAACATGTACTTCACCCACAGCTATGCGGTGGCAGACGATGCCGATGCCGCCGATGTGCTGGCGCGCACGCACTATACACGGAGTTTCCCGTGCATCGCGCGCCATGGCAACGTGTGGGGCTGCCAGTTCCATCCCGAGAAATCCTCCGCGCTGGGTCAGCGCATTCTTAAGAACTTCGTGAGCATCGTCGAGGGGGCCGGCCGATGATTCTGTTTCCCGCAATCGATTTGATCGGCGGCAAGGTTGTGCGCCTGGAGCGCGGCGACCGCAGCCGCTGCAAGGTATATTCCGACGACCCCGTGGCTGTCGCCCGCTCCTTTGCCGAGCAGGGTGCGAGCTGGGTGCACGTCGTCGACCTGTCCGCTGCTTTTGGCGAGGACGAGGACGCGTGCGCTGCCAACTCGGCAGCGATTAAGGCCATCTGCGGCGTCGACGGTCTGTCCGTGGACGTGGGCGGCGGCGTCCGTTCGCTCGCGCGTATCGACGAGCTGGCCGGCTACGGTGCGCGTCGCATTGCGCTGGGCACCGTGCTGGTGACCGAGCCGGGTTTTGCCGAAGTGGCAGCCCAAGGCTTTGGCGAGTTGCTGGTGGCAGACATCGCCGCACGCGACGGTCAGGTCAAGGTGAACGGCTGGCGTGACGGCGCGGGCGTGGCACTCGACGACGCCGTGGCGCAGCTCACCGAGCTGGGCTTTAAGCATCTGGTGTATACCGATATCGCGCGCGACGGCATGCAGACGGGCATCGACGTGGCAGCATATCGCCATGTGGCGCAGGTCGCGGGCTTTCCCGTCGTGGCTTCGGGCGGCATCTCGACGCTCGACGATATCCGCGCACTGGCCGCGGTGGGCGAGGATGCCATCGAGGGCGCCATTACCGGCCGTGCGCTCTACGAGGGCAATTTTACGCTGGCCCAGGCGCTGGCCGCCGCCCGAGGGGATGAGTAGCCCATGCTTACCAAACGCGTGATTCCCTGCTTGGACGTCAAGGGCGGCCGCGTGGTCAAGGGCGTCAACTTTGTGAGCCTGCGCGATGCGGGCGACCCGGTGGAGCTGGCCCGCGCCTACGACCGCGAGGGTGCGGACGAGGTCGTCTTCCTGGACATTACCGCCACGAGCGACAACCGCGCGACGACCATCGAGATGGCGGCGCATGCGGCCGAGGAGCTCGCTATTCCCTATACCGTGGGCGGCGGTTTTCGCGACTTGGCGGGCATGCGGACTATGGTTGCCGCCGGCGCCGACAAGGTGTCGCTTAACTCTGCCGCCGTGCGCGATCCGTCGTTGATCAGCCAGGCCGCCGCGGCGTTTGGCAGCCAGGCCGTGGTTGTGGCGATTGATGCCAAGTGCGTTGGCCTGCCCGGCGCATCCGGTGCCGACAAGTGGGAGGTCTTCACGGCGGGCGGTCGCAACGCCACGGGTATCGATGCGGTGGCGTGGGCCGAGGAAGCGGCTCGTCGCGGCGCCGGTGAGATCTTGCTCACCAGCATGGATCGCGACGGCACCAAGGCTGGCTTCGACCTGGCACTCACCCGTGCCGTGGCGCGCGCAGTGCCGATTCCCGTCATCGCGAGCGGCGGCGTGGGTACGCTCGAGCATTTTGCCGAGGGCGTGATCGAGGGCGAGGCCGACGCCGTACTGGCGGCCAGCGTCTTTCACTTTGGAACCTTCAGCATCCGTCAAGTGAAGGAGTATATGGCCTCTCAAGGCATCCCTGTCAGACTGGACTTTTAGCGCTGCGGACTGCCCAGGCACCCGATCTTCCGGCTCCAACCCTCCTCGCGTACCAAAGTACGCGTCGTCGGGCTTGTCGCTCGGAATCTCGGGCACCTGGACAGCCCTCGCCGACCTGTGGGATTTAAATTGGGGAGAAAAATGGAAGAGATAACCGATCCTTCAAAGCTTACGTACGACGCCCGCGGGCTGATTCCTTGTGTGGTTCAGCAGTATGACACCGGTGAGGTGCTTATGGTTGCTTGGATGAACGAGGAGTCGGTGGGGCTGACGCTCAAGACCGGTACCACGTGGTTTTGGAGTCGCAGCCGTCAGGAGCTCTGGAACAAGGGCGCGACGAGCGGCAACATGCAGGAGGTCAAGGAGCTCTGGGCCGACTGCGATAGCGATACGCTGTTGGTCAAGGTCGACTCGCCGGGTCCGGCCTGCCACACCGGCAACCGTACCTGCTTCTTTAAGCGCGTGGAAGGGGGAGTGCGATGAAAGTTGTGACGCCGTTCGAGGTCGCCGACTGCAACACCGAGCTCCTTCGCGCGGGCGTGCCATGCCGCGTGCACCTGACTGATGCCTGCGGGGCGCAGTCGCTTTGGCTCGAGGCCGAGAAGGAAAGGCTCGATGAGGCCCATGCCGTCATCGTCGAGTTCTTTGAGAAAAAGGGCGCAAAGCCTCGGTTCGATGAGACCGGTACCTACTTTACGCTGCAGTAACGAGAGGAAATAACCATGGGAGTCAGAACAGCTAACGTGCAGCCGGGAAATATCGGCAAGACGCTGACGGGACTGGCCGAGGTGATTCACGGTCGTCGCGATGCGTCGCCGGAGGAGAGCTATACCGCCCGTCTGCTGACCGACGTCGAGGACGAACTGCTCAAGAAGCTTGCCGAGGAGGCGAGCGAGGTCATCATGGCCTGCAAGGACAACGACCACGACCACATCCGCTACGAAGCCGGCGATCTGGTCTACCACCTGCTCGTGACGCTCGAACGCTACGGCATCACCCTCGATGAGCTGGCCGGCGAACTCAACGCTCGCCGCCACTAGTCATTGGCAGTCATTGGGGACGTTCTTAAGCGACTAGTCGTTAGGGACAGTCTTTCGGGAGTTGCCAATGAAATAGAAGTTGCGGTGGAATAGTTCTTGTTTGACGGTCTTAGGGCCATAAACAGGAACTATTTCACCGCAACTCATGAAGGGATGTCTAGGCGAGGGGCGTGGACTCCCATTCGCCGGTGGGGTGGGGGATGTCGAAGGTTCGATAACCGCAGTCGTAGGCATGGGCCTGAGCCTCGCGGATGTTCCAGCAGATGTCGCAGGCTCGGTGTGCGTCCGAGCCAAAAGTAATCGGCACCTCGGCGTGGGCGAAGCAACGCAACAGCCCGGTCGCGGGATAGTAGTCGTCGAGGCCCTTGCGCGGTGCGGCGGTCGAGACCTCAACGCGGCGACCCGTATCGTGGGCGCATTCGGCCATCTGCTCCCAAAACGGCGCGGGGTCAAAATCGGGCGCAAAGCCTTCCTTCGAAAAGCGCATGACCAGGTCGGGATGGGCCATCACGTCAAAGTTGAGTGAGCTTTCGCAAGCACGGCACCAGTCGTCGACGTAGCGCTCCCACACACCGCGCACGCCTAAGTTTTCCCAAACGTGCAGGTTGGTATCGTCGTCGATCCAGCCGCAAAGGGAATCGGGCGTATCGGGGCGCGCGACGTCCTCTGTCTCTGCCGTGCCCGCAGCGCCTGCCGCAATATCGCCCGGGTCGCCAATCCAGTGCACGCTGCCCAAGCGCACAATGGCACCCGCGGACCAGCGCTCAACCAAAGGCTCGCAACCTTCGTACCAATCGCACTCAAAACCGTAGATAAAGGCGAGCTCCGGCGCAATCTGCGCGGCGAGCTTGCGGGCGTCCTCAAAGGCCAGACGATGTGCTGGCAAGTCGCCCTCGACGACCTGCACCTCGCAGTTAGCATCCATGCTGGCAGGCAGGGTGAGGTGGTCGGTCGAGACCATGACACGGCATCCGGCCGCCGCGGCGGCGCGAACGTTGTCCTCAAACGTGGCATGGCCGTCCGAAAACGAGGTATGGGTGTGGCAATCGACCAGCGGGCATGCGGGCATGGCGACTCCTTTGCATTTGGTGAATCCGCTCCATTGTAATGGCGCGGCCCCCGATGCGACGAGCGCGCTGCGGCCGAAATCGACTGGAAAGGTGGGTTGCGTGCGAGGGTCGCCACGCGGCATCGGCCCCGCGTCAAAACATGTACGTCAGCCTCCAAAACCGACAAAAAGTGACATGTTTGGAGGCTGACGTACACGTTTGGATAGGGGCGAGGGCGGCGATGGACGAAAGTCACGCCTGTGCCACGTCCGATGTGCTAGCGTTTGGGTGAATAAAACGAGCCCGTGCGGAAAGGATCCAGACCGTATGCAATGCGATAGCACATCTCCGCTGTCCCGCGAGACCGATGCGCCCGAAACCATCGTCAAGCTGGAGTGCGACATCGACGATGCGTCGCCCGAGGTACTCGCCTATGCCGCCGACCGCCTGCGCGAGGCAGGCGCGCGCGAGGCGCACTGGCTGCCCCTTTACTGCAAGAAGGGCCGTCCCGGCTGGCAGCTGCAGGTAATCTGCGCCCGCGAGGACATTGACCGTCTGCAGACAATCATCTTTTTGGAAACCACGACCAACGGTATCCGACGCCAGGTGATGGAACGCGTCTGCCTGCCACGCCGCTTTGAGCAGGTGGCGACGCCTTGGGGAGAGGTGGCCGTCAAAGTAGCCACCCTGCCCGACGGCAGCGAGCGCGCGGCTCCTGAGTACGAGGATTGCGCCCGTCTTGCCCGTGAGCACAATGTGCCGCTCCAGCGCGTGATGCAGGCGGCCCAGAGCGTGGCGCTGCGATTCGAGTAACACGGTAGATGGGCCCCACATCCGCCGGACCCCGTATTCAGCCCCATCAACCCCACCCGAAAGGACCACCATGAAATACCTCATCGCCTCCGATATCCACGGCTCGGCATACTGGACCGAGCGCCTCTGCTCCGCCATCGAATCCGAGCAGCCCGACCGCATCGTGCTGCTGGGCGACCTGCTCTACCACGGCCCGCGCAACGACCTGCCGCGCGACTACGCCCCCAAGCGCGTGATTCCGCTGCTCAACGCCCTGGCCGACCGCATCATCGCGGTGCGCGGTAACTGCGACGCCGAGGTCGACCAGATGGTCCTCGACTTCCCCGTCATGGCCGACTACGCCACGCTGTTCGACGAGGCCGGCCGCGAGCTGTTCCTGACACACGGCCACGTCTTTGGCGCCGGCATGCACAACAGCGTCGACCACGCGCCCGCGCTGCCCGAGGGCTCCGCGCTCGTCTACGGCCACACGCACATCAAGGTTAACGAGGAGAGCGCCGCGCACCCGGGCCTGTGGCTCTTCAACCCCGGCAGCGTGAGCATTCCCAAGGACGGTACGCACAGCTACGGCATCTACGAGGGCGGCGCGTTCCGTCACGTGGTCATGGAGGAGGAATAACCATGGCGCAGCACATGGCTCAGCAAAATGCCGGGGGCTCGCGCGACCTATCCACGCTGGTCGACGCGTCGGCCGAGCTGCAGCATCTGGTGCAGACCATCTGGCGTCTGCGTCAGCCCGATGGCTGCCCATGGGACCGCGAACAGACGCATCAGAGCATCGGCAAGAACATGATCGAGGAAGCCTACGAGGCGCTCGATTGCATCGAGGCGGACGACGTGGCGCATCTGCGCGAGGAGCTGGGCGACGTGCTCATGCAGGTCGTGCTGCATGCGCAGATTGCGGCGGACGCCGGCGAGTTTACGCTGGCCGATGTGGCGCACGATATCGACGCCAAGCTCATTCGCCGTCATCCGCACGTGTTTGGCGATGTGGATGCCGACAGCTCCGACGAGGTACTCAAGATTTGGGACGAGGTCAAGCTTGCCGAGAAGGTCGCCAAGGACAAGGCCGTGGCGGCAGGCGAGGCTGCGCCCGAGGGCCTGCTCGACGGTGTGCCCACGCATCTGCCGGCGCTGATGCAGGCCCAGAAGGTGTCGCGCAAGGCGGCTGCCGTGGGCTTTGAGTGGGAGACGGTCCAGGATGTGTGGGACGAGGTCGCCGAGGAGCGTGCCGAGTTTGAGGCCGAGGAGCCCGGCTCGCCCGAGCGCGAGATGGAGTTTGGCGACCTGCTCTTTGCCCTGGTCAACGTTGCGCGCAAGGAGGGCATCGACGCCGAGAGCGCTCTACGCGCGAGCACGGCCAAGTTCCGCCGTCGCTGGGCTGCGATGGAGGCTGCTGCGCGCGAGGCGGGCGATGACCTCGCCGCCTGCTCAACCGCTCAACTCAACGACCTGTGGGACCAAGCGAAAGCAAGCGAGTGAGACCTGCGTCTCTCACGGCATCCATTCGCAGAGAGGTCTCTACAAGCAAAAAGCCATATACAACGGAAGATGTGCCAGCCGCGCTTCGGCATCCCACTCGAGTTGTTTAGGGTGCAACACGTAAGCCGTCCCAATTTTCTTGTTAAAGCGCGCGCGGAATCGGTCGAGGGAGATGGTTCCGTATCTGCGTGGCGACTTAACTTCGATGGGGCTGATGCGCGGCTTTCCGGCGGCATTGACATAGGGTCGGGTAACGAGGAAGTCGATTTCCATGCGCTCCTCCCCCTCCTTCTTTCCGCTTTGGGAATAAAAGAAGAGCCTGTGTCCATTGGCCTTTAGAGATTGGGCAACGTAGTTTTCGGTAAGCATTCCTTCGTTCAATCCGATGTCGCCGCGAAGCACGGCCCTGTAAACGTCTTCATCGGTATCGTTGTTGTCAGAGAAGGCAAGCGTTACAAGCAGGCCGGTGTCTGCCATGTAGCACTTGAGTGCTGTTTGCTCCATGCTGAGTGAAAGGCCCACGCTCGGCTCGCTTGCGGCATAGCAGATATTGGCAATTCGCGCGTCTGCCAGCCAAAAGAAGGCTTCTTCGTAGGTGCGCATGCGCGCGTTTTTATCAAGTGAGGAAAGCTTGAATCGCTTTTCGTGCCTAGAGAGTTGACCCGGGATGCCATCGAGTACGGAGACGACTTTGAATTCGTAACCGGTTGCAAAACGAGAGATATCGTTGCGATAGAGCTGGACGATTCGGCGTTTCGATGCGTCGACGGGCGCAAAAGCGCGCTGTTCAACATAGATGGATACCGGCTCAGGCATGCCGCCTACGAGCATGTATTCGCGCATAAGGGAGAGCGCTCTGCGATGTAGGGCATCGGGGAGCGGCTTCATTTTGCTAAAGCTCATGCGAATGAGATCGGCCAGCCCCTTTTCGTCCATGCCCCAGAGGAACTCCTCAAAGTCGAGGGGCTCAAGTTCCAAAGACTCTTCCTCGGACGGGATGACGATATCTTTAATGTTCTGCTTGATGCTGAGCAGGGATCCAGTTTCGATGTAGTCGTAACGTCCGTCTGCAACGAGATACTTGATGAGTCCGCGTGCTTGCGGGTACATCTGGACCTCGTCAAAGACGATAAGCGTCTCGTGTTCATAGAGTTTGACGTTATAGAAAACCGAGAGATAGAGGAAGAGTGAGTCGAAGTCAGTGCGATAGTCCTCAAAATATTGCTTAACTTCGGCAGGTGCTTGAAAGAAATCAATGACAAGGCAGGACTTGTATTCGGTTTCTCCAAACGTGCGGGCAAGCGTGCTCTTGCCGACGCGGCGGGCTCCTTCAATAAGAAGTGCTGTTTTACCAGCGCTTTCATGCTTCCATTTTAGTAGTGTGTCATAGGCTTTTCGTTTAAGCATGGCTACCTCGTGCACGATATCCAGAACTTTTATAACCTGATTATGCACGATATCCAGAACTTCAGACCCTTAGATTTGCACGATATCCAGAACTTTGCACGATGCGAAGCACATTATCGGCTCTTACATTCGCAAGTCGGGTAAAAACGGAATGCGGATTGGAGATTTTAATGGAGAGGACCTCTAGAGATGAATGCCTGGTGTAAAAACAAGGGCCCTAAAGAATGATTTCTCCAATTCATATGTATCCATTGGCTAACTTAGGGCATAATGCAAAAAGTGCGACAAGGCTAACTTGCAAACCAAAGCGCCACATTGGCGCAATGCCGTGTCGCCAAGCATTCAACCCGTTTCCAAGTGAGAGGGAGACAACATGAGTGACATTTTGGACGTCTACGGTCGTGAAGTGCTCGACAGCCGCGGCAACCCTACCGTCGAGGTCGAGGTCGTGCTCGAGGACGGCAGCTTCGGTCGCGCGATGGTGCCTTCGGGCGCTTCGACCGGCGCCTTTGAGGCATGCGAGCTGCGCGACGGCGACAAGGGTCGCTACCTGGGCAAGGGCGTCTCGCAGGCCGTCGAGCACGTCAACAACGAGTGCGCCAACGCCGTCGTGGGCCTCGATGCCTTCGATCAGCGCGCCGTCGATGCCGCACTGATTGCCGCCGACGGTACCCCCAACAAGACCAAGCTCGGCGCCAACGCCATCCTGGGCGTGTCGCTGGCCGTCGCCCGCGCCGCTGCCGAGTCGGCGGGCCTGTCGCTGTATCAGTACCTGGGTGGCGTCAACGCCCACCTGCTGCCCACGCCCATGATGAACATCCTCAACGGCGGCGTGCATGCCGACAACAACGTTGACTTCCAGGAGTTCATGATTATGCCGGTGGGCGCCCCGAGCTTTGCCGAGGGCCTGCGTTGGTGCGCTGAGGTCTACCACACCCTCAAGGGCGTGCTGCACGAGGCAGGCCTGGGCGGCGGCGTGGGCGACGAGGGCGGCTTTGCGCCCAACCTCAAGACCAACGCCGAGCCGTTCGAGTACATTACCAAGGCCGTGGAGAAGGCCGGCTTTACGCCCGGCGTCGACTTCATGTACGCCATGGATCCGGCCTCGACCGAGTTCTACAACGCCGAGACCGGCATGTACGAGCTCAAGGGCGAGGGCGTTGAGTACACGAGTGCCCAGATGGTTGATTACTGGGAGAAGCTCGTCGACACCTATCCCATCATCTCCATCGAGGACGGCATGGCCGAGGAGGACTGGGACGGCTGGGTCGAGCTCACCCGTCGCATTGGCAACAAGGTGCAGCTGGTGGGCGATGACCTGTTCGTCACCAACACCGAGCGCCTCAAGAAGGGCATCGAGCTGGGTGCCGCCAACGCGATCCTGGTCAAGGTCAACCAGATTGGCACGCTCACCGAGTCGCTCGAGGCCATCGAGACCGCCAAGGAGGCGGGCTACGCTTGCATCGTGAGCCACCGCTCCGGCGAGACCGAGGACTCCACGATCGCCGACCTGGTCGTGGGCGTCAACGCCGGTCAGATCAAGTCGGGCGCCCCGTGCCGCAGCGATCGCATCGCCAAGTACAACCAGCTCATCCGCATCGAGGACGAGCTCGAGGGCAGTGCGCGCTACGCCGGCAAGGCCGCGTTCTACAACATTCGCTAAACAGGCGGTGCTCGCGGGGGCGGGGTTGACTCGGCTCCGCTCCACTTCTGATGGCCGCCATTGGGCGCTGGGCCGTATGGCTCAGCGCCTTTTTTATGTCGAGCAAAGGCCGGCGAAGGCGGTGCGCGCGCTCGTGCTATAACTAGAATACTTAGCGCAAACAAACCTCAACCGCACAAGGCGCACATGGATCAGATTTACGACAACAGGTACTATTCCGCCGGTTCGCGTGAGCCGTCGCCTCGCCGTGCGCGCACGGTGCAGCTCGGTGGGTCCGCCTACGCCGGCGCCGACCGCTCCACGCAGCGCCCGACAAGTACCTCGCGCCCCAATGCTCAAGTGAATACTTCGACAGATGGACCAGTGCGCCCAGCACGTTCGTTGCATGCTCAGCGCTCGTCGGCTCAAACGCACGATAGGTCGAGCAGGCCCTCGAACCGTCTTTCGGGCTCGGACTTTATGCACTACGCCAACGACAACGCGGTGGTCAAGGCGATCTACGACTTTGCCCACGGTCCTCAGCGAGGGCTATTCATCGGCATCGTCGTTGCCCTGGTGCTCGTGAGCCTGTATTTCCCCGTGCGCGACCTGTATGTGGCAAAGCGCTCGAGCGATATCTTGGCCAAGCAGGTCGAGATTCGCCAGCAATACAATGATGAGCTGCAAAAAAGCGTCGACAAGTTGCTCTCGGAGGAGGGCATCAAGGATGCGGCATCCGAGGACCTGGGCCTGGTGATGCCCGGCGAGAAGAGGATTGAAGTGCAGGGCCTAGACGGCGATTCGGATGCCTCGTCGAGCCAGAAGTCGTCGAACGCCAAGAAAGCCAGCGAGGTGGCCAAGGAGATCGAAGAAGTCGGCAAGGACGCGCCGTGGTACATTCAGACGCTCGACATGCTGTTTGGATTTAACGGCGTCGAGGGTCAGACGGTCGCGTCCAGCGGCGAGTAGGCGAGTAGCGCCCGGAGGGGAGCCCGCAATGACAAATTGCAAACGATATAAGGTGGCCGCGATTGACCTGGGGACGGTTTCGTCGCGGCTGGTGCTGGCCCAGGTCGAGGGCGGGGCGATCGTGGAATCGTCCAAGCATACCGAGATTACCGACTTGGGCGAGGGCGTGGACGCGACGGGGCGCTTTTGCGAGGCGGCCGTTGAGCGCGTGCTCGCTGCGTGTCGGATGTTTGTGGACGAGGCCCGTGCCTTTGGGGCTGCGTGCGTCTGCACCACGTGCACGAGCGCCGCGCGCGATGCGTCCAACGCCGCCCTGCTACTGGGCGGACTGCGCGATCTGGGGCTTGAGCCACAGGTGATTCCGGGAGAGGTTGAGGCGCGCCTGACATTTTTTGGCGTGGCGCACGACTTTGCTGGCGAGCGCATTATCGTCGCCGATTCGGGCGGTGGCTCCACGGAGCTCGCGACGGGCGTGTACGCGCCGGAGCGCGGAGTCTTTGCGCTGGAGGGAACGCGCTCGCTGGACATCGGCTGCCGCCGCGTGACCGAGCGGTTTTTCTCGGCACTGCCGCCGTCGACGAACAAGCTTGCGGCTGCCGCCGCGTGGGCGGGCGAGCAGTTCTCCGCCTATTTTGAGGGCCTGCCCAGCGACTTTGAGCGCGCCGAGCGCCTCGTTGCGGTGGGCGGTACCGTCACCACGCTCGTGGCGCTGGTCCACGAACTGGAGCCGTACGACTCGAGCTTTGTGCACCTGCGCGAGCTTTCGCTGGACCAGGTTTCGGCCGCTATCGAGCGCATGTCCACGTTGGACGTGGAGGGCATCGCCGCGCTGCCGGGCGTGCAGCCCAAGCGCGCGGGCGTGATTCTCGCTGGCGCCGTGGTGATTCGCGAGCTCATGCGAGCCGGCGGCTACGACACGCTCACCGTAAGCGAGAACAGCCTACTCGCTGGCATGGTCGCCACCATCAACGAGGTTCTCGACGGCGCGACTCCCACCATCGCCTGGACCCCCAGCCTCAGCGCCCTCTAAATAAGTTGCGGTGAAATACGGACTACAATCGCCCTTTCGGGCACCAAACAGTCCCTATTCCACCGCAACTCAACAGCCGGCACCTGGGGACAGTCCTTGCGGGGCGTCCCCACAGCGCCTATGCCAGCTTGTCGATCTGCCCAATCTCCCAAAGCGGAATATTGACGAGCATGCCCTCGTCTCTATATGCCGCCAGGGAGCTCCTCACGCAACGCTCGAGCTTGAATTTTTCGCAGGCTATTTTCAGACTCTTCGCTTTAAGGTTCTCTGCCGCCTTGACCTCAAGCGGAAGCACGGTTCCCGCATGGTCGATGGCAAAGTCGGTTTCGGCATTGCCAGAGGTAGAGGACCAATACGCGGGAGTTTTGTCCTGGAGCAAAAGCTCCTGCGCGACGTATTGTTCGGTCAGCGAACCTTTGAACTCGGTAAAAACAGCGGATCCGTTAAGAACGATGGCCGGAGAGAGACCGGAGAGCGCTCCGAGGATGCCGGTGTCGATGCAGAACAGTTTGAAGCCCGAGAGGTCTTCGTAGCTCGAGAGCGGCGCCTTTAGAGCGGAAACACGTGGCACCTTATGAACGATTCCGTAGTCCGTGAGCCACTGGAGGCTTTCCTCGAAATCGCGTGCGCGCGCTCCGGGGCGAAGGGCGCCATAGACAAACTTCTTGTTCTCCTTTGCAAGCTGGCCGGGAAGGGATTTCCAAACCAACCTCATGCGCTCGACGATGCGGGCGGGTGCATGTTTGCCAAAATCGGATTCGTAAGCCTCGATGATTTGCTGCTGAAGCCTTCGGGCTTCGATGAAGTCGCGTGTCTCGGCGAAAGCGGAGACAACTTCGGGCATACCGCCGACAACAAGGTATTCCTTGAGCAAGTGTTCGAGCTTTTCGGCAACGTTTGCCAGAAGGTTCATGTCTGCGGCAAGGATGGCGTCGGCGAGCGGGTTGCCGTCGACGGCACGAACGAACTCGGCAAACCCCATGGGACGCATGGTGAGCTGGTCGATTTTGCCAACGGGAAATGACTCGTTTTCGCGTCGGAGCGCGAGGCCCATATAGGAACCGGCTGCCACGATGTGGTATTCGGGTGCAAGTTCGTTGAAGTACTTGAGCGAGGTGATCCCGCGTGGCGCCTCTTGGATTTCGTCGAAGATGATGAGCGTGTCTTCCGGCGTTACGGTTTGGCCACATAGGAGTTCTATCTGGGAGATGATGCGCTTGGGGTCGAGGTCCCCATCGAACAGCGAGCGTGTGCTCGGCTCGAGCATAAAGTCAAAACGAATGACGTTTCGATACTGCTGGCTTGCGAATTCGTTAAGAAGCCAAGTCTTTCCTGTCTGGCGGGCTCCCTTAAGCAAGAGAGGTTTGCGATTCGCCCTTGATTTCCAAGCGATAAGTTCACTCATAAGCTGTCGCCGCATATTGCCTCCCAACCCTCTCGGCTAGTATAAGGCCATTTGGGCATTTCCATCGGAAAATGTGCGAGACAACCACGTTTTTCCATCGGAAAATGTGCGAGACAGCCACGTTTTTCCATCGGAAAATGTGTAAATACCAACCTAAGTTGCGGTGGAATAGTTCCTAAATGGGCTGATAAACTGCCAAAACAGGAGCTATTCCACCGCAACTTAGATCCCCACCGGCGTGTAAAAGAAACGAGCCCGCATCCCTGGGGGACACGGGCTCGAAAGCTCCATATGGTAGGGGCGGTGGGACATCCGCGCATTTGCTGCGCAAATACGCACCGGCTTCGGCCGCCTGTCGGCGCCCTCGCCGGCTCGCTACGGACGCTGCGCGTCCGCTTAACGCTCGCCCCCTCGCGGGTTCGAGTCCCACCGGCATCTAAAAGAAGCGAGCCCGCATCCCTGGGGAACACGGGCTCGCAAGCAATCATATGGTAGGGGCGGTGGGACTCGAACCCACAATCCTTGCGGCGAGAGATTTTAAGTCTCCTGCGTATGCCAATTCCGCCACGCCCCCGTGAGACTAGAAGTCTAGCACAAGCCGTCCGTTACGCGTTGACGGCCATCGAGTGTTGGCCCGACTTCTCCAGGAACTCCTGGAACTTGGCTTCGTCGCCCTTGTTCTGGTACTGCAGGGCCAGCAGGTACTCCAAGCGGCAGCGCTTGACCGGGTCGTCGCCGACATCCTCGAGCATGCGCTCCAGCTCGGGAATGTCGTTGTGGCGCTTGAGGATCATCGTGTCGTACATCAGCTGGCACTCGTGCGCAACTGCCTCGGCCTGACCGCCCTCAAAGCCCTTGATCTCGTGCAGCAACTCCTTGGACTTTTTGCGGTCCTCCTGGCCAACATAGTAGTTAAAGGCTTTGATCACCAGGTCGACGCGCTGCATCTTGGGGAGGTTGAGCCCCAGCAGCAGGTCGAACATCTCGCTGGCACGCTCGTGGTCCTCGCGCAGCAGATAGGAGTTCAGGCGCAGGTAGTCGCGGTTGTAGCGCGGGTACAGCATGCTGGTGAGTTTGCCGTCGAGCAAACGATCGAACTCGTCCCACTGCTTGGCGGCCATCAATTGCTGCAGGCGTTTAAACGTGGTGCGTTTTTTGACGCTAAAGAACACCGACACGGCGATGCAGATGATAACGACGGCGGTCCAGAGTGTGCGGGAATCGGGCATATTAGGGTCCTTAGTCGCTCATAAAGCGAGCGGTATGACAACACGTACTAGATGTATTATACGCAGCGCGCAAGCAAACTGGCATAAAAGCTCATCGAGGCCGAGTGCCATCGCTCGCTGCGGTACACTTACCTAAAGTAAACCATGAAGGGAGACATTACCTATGAAGAAGATCGTTTTGGCTTGCGGTGCTGGCGCTGCTACTTCCACGCTCGTTGCCCAGAAGGTCGCTACTCTGCTCGACGCCAACGGTTATGCCGACAAGTACGAGATCGTGCAGTGCGCCATCTCCGAGGCCAAGGATTACTGCGACGAGGGCGCTGACCTGCTGATCGCCACCACCGTTGCCCCCGAGGGCCTCACCTGCCCGTACGTGAGTGGCGTGCCCTTCATGACCGGCATGAACCGCGTTGCCGCCGAGAAGGCCGTTCTCGACGTCATGGCTCAGTAGGCGCTGACTGCATGAGTGAGCAGAACGCCAACCCGGTAGAGCTCTTTGGTATGCGCGTTGCCCATGTGGGCATTAACGCCACCGACCCGGCAGACGCCCTGGAGATCGCGGAGCTGTTCTCGACGATGATGGGCCTGCCCGTCATCGAGACCCCGGTTTCGTACTTCAACGATTCGCTGGTCGAGATCATGAAGCAGAACGGTCGTGGCACCAAGGGCCACATCGGCTTTGCCGTTAACGACATCGATGCAGCTGAGAAGTGGTTTGCCGAGCGCGGGCTCGAGGTCAACGAAGAGTCGCGCGCGCTGCTGCCCGACGGTGGTACCAAGCTCGTGTACTTTAAGCGCGAGTTCGCCGGTTTCGCCGTGCACCTGTGCCGCGAGTAGCGCACAAGCTGCTTTAGTTAGCAAAAAGGGATAGGGCCGCATAGCCTTATCCCTTTATTTATGCCGAGGGGCTTCCTAGCGCGGCAGGCGAATCGTAAAGCGGCTGCCGACGCCCTCGACTGAGGTCACGCCAATGACACCGCCATGGCTATCGACGATCCACTTGGCAATGGCGAGCCCCAGACCCGAGCCCTGCGCGCCGGCATCGCGCGCGTTGTCGGCACGGTAGAACCGCTCGAACGCATGAGCTGCGGATTCCTGGTTCATGCCGATGCCCTCGTCCTCAACACTTATGTCGATCGTGCCCGTGCCCGCATCGGGTGTTATGCCAAATGTGACGGTCGTTCCCGCATCCGAGTATTTGGCGGCGTTTTGCACGATTACGCGCAGAGCCTGCTTCACGAGCGCCACGTCGACGGGCGCGTCGCAGCGCGGGTCGCTGACAAGCGCAGCGTCAAAGGCCAGCCGATACGTGTGCTCGGTATCGATCATCTGCGATTCCTCGCATACCTCGCCGACCAGTGCGGCCAGGTTGGTATGCGCACGCCGCAGGACCGTGCGCCCGGCATCGCCGCGCGCCAAAAACAGCAGCTGCTCCACGAGCTCTTGCATGTGCTCGCTTTCGGCCTTGAGGGACGCGATGGATTCCGCCAGCACGTCCGGGTCGTTTTTGCCCCAACGGTCGAGCATGTTCACGTAGCCCTGAATCACCGCGATGGGCGTGCGCAGCTCGTGGCTTGCATCGTTGACAAAGCGCATCTGCTGCAGCTTGGCCTCTTGCATCTGGCGCAGCAGGCGGTTGAGCGCGACCTCGATGCTTGCCAGGTCGGCGTCGCCGGTGGTGACGCTCGGCGAATCGACGCTTGCGCGCTCGATGGCCTGCTCCAGTGTTTCCATCTTGCCGCCGGAGAGCTGCATGCGGCCGAGCTCGTCCACGCGCAAGGCCAGGTCGTTGAGCGGCGCCATAGTGCGGCGTACGCGGCGGGCACCGCCGAGCATGTTGAGCACGCTGATGACCTGCCAACCCACAACGACAAGGTAGAGAGGCCATAGCGTGACGAGGTCCTGCGCGAGGGGGAAGGTCTTGGCGGTACGCGCAAGCTCGACGGTATAGGTGAGCGTTGCCAGGTCCCAGCCGCGCGCGGGCGTCAGCGACATGCCGTGAACGGTGGCGCCGGGAATCCAGCCTGCGGTAAACGCGCTGTCGGGCAGCGTCTGGTTGTATCCATAGACGAGGATCGCCGCCGCAATCACCATCAGCAGCAGATCGAGCCAGACGTAGCTCATCAGGCGGCGCCACATATAGCCCCAGTTGATGGCGCGGGCGATGGAGGTGACGCGCTTGGCCTCGGCGTTACGCACGGCAGACATAGCCCACCCCGCGCACGGTCTGGATGATGCGGGCGCCGCCGGCGTCCTCGATCTTGGCGCGCAGGTGCGCGATGTGCACGTCGACGTTGTTGGTGTCGCCCACGTATTCGTAGCCCAGCGCCTCGTGCGCGATGCGCTCGCGCGTGAGCACGGTCTCGGCATGCGCCATAAGCAGGGCGAGGACGTCGAACTCGCGAGCCGTCAGCACGATGGGCGAGCCGCCGACCGTGACTTCGCGGCGGTCGGGATCGAGCGCGACCGAGCCCACGGTGAGCGTAGCGGGGGAGGGCGTGGCAGCGGTCTGGGCTGTGTCGGTTGCTGGGGACATTGTGGC
>URHQ01000025.1 GCA_900547655.1 uncultured Collinsella sp. | reverse complement strand
CGAGATAGGCTCCGGTCTCGTGGGCTCGGAGATGTGTATAAGAGACAGCCCCAGACCAGGGCTCCGACGCCGGCCATGGCGATGACGAATGCCATGAGCAGTGCAGCGGCCTGCTGGTCACCCGTGGTGGGCAGGAAACCCTTGACCGTCTTGACGATGTTCGTCACGGTCTTGGGCGTGCCGGGGTCGGGCGTCGGCACGGGCGTCTCGGGCTTCTTGTACGTGTTGTTGAACACGATACCCTCGACGCTCTTGTCGCCCTTGGTAAAGGCGACATTCGCCTTGAGGTTACCCTCGCCGTCATCGACCACGTTGACGGTCGCGGTAAAGACGGACTTGTCGTAGGTCATACCGGCCTCGTCGCCCTTGACCTCGCTGATGGTGTAGACGTGCGTACCGGGCTCGTCGTACTCAAACTTGTCGAAGCTGATCTTACCGTCGGCATCGTTGGTGACGGTGGACTCGATGCCCTCGCCAACGAGCTTAAAGCTAAACTCGTCCTTCTTGAGCTCACGTCCCTCGAGCACCTTGATGGCGCCGATGGAAACCTGCGTAGGCATGGCGTGATACTTGTTGGTAAAGCCAGCCGACTCGGTGGTTCCCTCGAGCTTGTGCGTCACGGCCAGCGTGCCGTCGCCATTGTCGGAAACGGTGGTCACGACGGTGTAGGTCGTGCCGTCATAGGTGACGCCCTTGTACAGGCCGAGCGCATTGGGGCAAGCCTCGCGCAGCGTGTACGTGTGCGTGCCGGGCGCCTCGTAGCGGATCGGGCTCAGCGTAACGTTGCCGTTGGCGTCGTTGGTGCCACTAGCGACAGTCACGCCGTCCTCGAGCAGCTCAAACGTGAACTCGCCAGCTGCAAGGTCGCGTCCGGTCAGACGCTTAACCGTCTTGACCTGATCGGTCACGACAGAATCGGCGGGCGTTACGCTGTACGTGTTGGTGAACGTGAAGGCCGCACCGTCGTCGCCGTTGCGCACGACACCCAGATGTCCGGCACCGTCGTCAGTCACGGTGTAGGAAACCTTGCGCGTGGCGTTGGCGTCGTTGGTCACGCCAGGGGCGCTACCGGACTCGGTCACCGTGTAGGTAAAGATGTGCGAGCGCGGGGCGGTGGGGGCTGCGGGCTCGGACTCGTCGCTGGGCTCGTCGACGTTGGCATCAGCGTCGGCGTCGGCCTCTTCAGCCTCGGCCTCGTCAGCTTCGTCCGCCTCGGCCTTATCGGTCGCATCGTCCGCCACGCCCAGGGCGCGGTTGAGGTCCTCGAGCGTAAAGTGGATCTTGCCAAAGTCCACGTTGCCGGCCGCGTCGTTGGTTGCGGTCGTGCGCTCGGGCATCGGGGCACCAGCCTCGTCGGCGGTCACGGTAAAGGTGAACTTACCCGTGATGTCGGCCGGGGCCAGGCCCTCGGCAACCTGGAGCTTCTTAGTACCGGTGAGCGCGGCATCGACGGCCTCGGCGCCGTAGACGTTCTCGAACAAGGGCTCGACGCCGCCGTAGTCGACCGTTGCCGTCAGGGTACCGTCACCGTTGTCGACGACGATAACCTTAAAGCCAAAGCTCCACGTTGTAGCGGAAACGCCATTTGGCAGCCCGAATAAATCTTCGTAGGCCGTGTAGTTAATGGTCCAGGCAAGCTTGCCGTCCTTATCGGTACGATGGGCAAGCCCAGCAGACTCAAGATCGGCAAGCATCTTGGTGTCGTAGTGCAGAGCATCAAAGCTCACGTGCCCGCCGATATTGGGCTTGAGATTTTCATAACCCACAAGCTCACCCTGATAGGCGATGCCGAACCAGAACTCGCCGTCGGCCATCGGGCGACCGGTCAGGGTCTTGGCGGCAACGACCTGAGCAGCGGTGCCACCAGGCGTGTTGGTCGTAGCGCTATAGCTGTTGACGAACGGAACCACGGCGCTCTCGACCGCAGCCGCGCCGGTCTTGTACTCGGTCACCAGCGTGCCCTCGGAACCGCCGGAGACGGTCGTCGTGGCGGTGAGCGTACCGGCGGTGTCGTCGGCGATGGCGATCGTCACGGTGCGGACAGCGTCGTCGTAGGTGTAACCCGGCTGGCCGTCGTTCTTCTCGGCCACGGTGTACGTAAAGGTCTTGCCGGCATCAGCCTGCGTAAATTTGGCCTCATGGCCCGCCAGGATGTCAATCTGACCGACCGTTCCCTCTATCGTTGCAGGGGACTCGAAGTTGTTGGCCCCGGGAAGCAGGCCAAGTGCGCGAGCCGAATCATCGTCGGCGGGCGTCACGGTAAAGGTGAACTGCCCCTCGGTCATGGGACGTCCGTAGAGGGTCTTGCTGAGCTTGAGGCCGCCGGCCGCGGCGTAATCGAGCTCAGTGCGGTACGTGTTGGTAAAGCGTCCGTTTTCCTTCTTGGTGACGTTTGCGGTCAGGTTGCCATCGCTGTCCTCGGTCACGGTCACTTCGGCGGTTGCGACATGCGCGTCATACGTCATACCGACCGTGCTGCCCGCGTTCTCGCGAATCTCGTACTTATAGGTTCCGGCGGCAGCGTAGTGAATCTTGCCGAACTTGATGGCGGCGATGCCGTCCTTCGCGTCCTTCTTGCTCACGGTTACGGTTGCGGGATCGGGCAGCGGGGCGCCTTCGGGGGCGGTGATGGTAAAGCTAAACTCGTCCCCATCCGTCCAGTCGCGGCCGCTGATGACCTTGCTCAGGTCAAAGTCGAGCTCTGCATCAAGCGGGGTCACGCTGTAGGTGTTCTTGAAGGTCGCAGCCTCGGGGTCCTTCAGGACATGCTCGGCCTTGAGGGTGCCGTCGCCGTTGTCCGTGATGGTGGTCTCGATGGTGTACTTGGCGTCACTGTAGGTGATGCCCTTGCTGGTGGTTCCACCGTTGACCTCGCGCAGCGTGTAGGTGTGCTTGTCGGGCTTGTCGTAGGCAATCTTGTCCATGGCGATCGTGCCGTCGGCAGCGTTGGTGCCCTTGGCGACAACCTCGTCGCCCTCGACCAGCTCAAAAGAGAACTCGCCGGCAGCAAGCTCACGCCCGGTCAGGACCTTGTTCGCGGTGATCTGGTCGGTGACGCTCGTCTCGACAGGCGTCACGTTATAGGTATTGGTGAACGTAAATGCCACATCGCCGTCCGGCTTGCGGGATACGATCAGATTACCCTTGCCGTCATCGGTCACGGTGAAGAAAACCTCGCGCGACAGCTTGGCGTCGTTGGTCACGCCAGCGACCTCGCCGGACTCGGTCACGGTGTAGGTAAAGGTGTGCTCGCGCTTCTCGGGCTTCTCGCCCAGAGCCTTGTTAAGGTCGTCGAGCGTAAAGGTGATCTTGCCAAAGTCGACCTTGCCCTTGGCATCATTGGTCACGCTCGCGTTCGCGGGCATGGGTGCACCCTCTTCACCGGTCACGGTAAAGGTGAACTTGCCGGCAATGTCAGCCGGGGTCAAGCCGTCGGCGACCTGCAGGTTCTTGATGCCCGCAAGCGAGGCCTCGGCAGCATTCGCGGTGTAGGCGTTCTTGAACTCGATACTCTTGACGTCCTCGGCGCCCTTCAGCTCGTGCGTGGCCACCAGCTGGCCCTTGCCGTTATCGCTGATGGTCGTCACGATGGTGTAGGTCGTATCGTCATAGGTGATGCCGCCGGCGTCGCCCTTGACCTCGCGCAGCATGTAGGTGTGCTGGCCGATCTCGGTGTACTTGATGGCGCTGAACGTCACCTTGCCGTCGGCGCCGTTTGTAACAGTCTCGACAGGCTTAACTTCCTTGTCTGCGATCTCGAGCAGCTCAAAACTGAACTCGCCTTCCGCCAAGTCGCGCCCGGTCAGGGACTTGGCCGCGGTAATCTGGTCGGTAACGCTGGACTCAACAGGATCCGCAGCGTAGACGTTCTTGAACTCAGTCTCACCCGAGGTCACCTTCACGTCAGCGCTCAGTTCGCCCTTCTTATTGGGCTTCACCGTCACGGTGATCTCCGCGACGTTACCGCTGTAGGCGATGCCGTCAATCGTGGTCCCGGCGTGCTTTTCACTGACCTTGTAGACGTACGTGCCAGGTTCGGTGTATTCGATCGTACCGAAGTCGATGGCAGCCTTGCCCTGGGCGTCCAGGTCGGCCTTGCGCACGATCGCAGTCGTAGTCGTAGGCATCGGGGCGCCGTTCTCGGACGTCAGGCCAAACTCAAACGCGTCAGCATTCGTCCGGTCGCGACCCTCGAGCACCTTGGTCAGACCAAAGCTGGCCTTGGTGTTCACCATTGCCGGCGTCATGTCATACGCAAAGCTGATCTTACCGTTGTTGCCCAGGTAGGAATTGACATGCGTCGCGGTCGCCTTGGCGGACACGTTATTCCACTTGGGGTTGAGAACGTCGGTCGCGGTACCAGTGTTGTTGCCGCCCACGCTCTTCTTGGTGGTGTGGAGCTCATCGATAAAGGCCAGGCGCGCGGTTCCCACGCTAAACGACAGGTTTCCGTCCTTGTCGGCAACTATAGCGCCGTCAAACTTGGTAGCGTCGCCACCGATGAACTCGATGACGGCGGTGGTGGGCTTGGCCTCGTTGTTCGAGCCCTGCTCCTCAAACTCATCCTTGTAATAATAGGTGCCAGTATCTGTCAGCGAATTCTTTGCAGGCTGCGTGCAGTCCTTATCCGCGTAAATGGGAGTCTGCTTCTGGAAGTAGTAGTAGCGGTTGGTGTCGGCCGGCTCAAAGGTCGCAACCGTATCGCCCAACGCACCACCGCTCCACTTGTTCGCGTAGAAGCTCACGGTCTTGGTGCCGTCAACGACAGTCGTATTATGCTCGATGTAGTCCTTGAGCCCTGCTACTTTCTCGGGCGTAAACAGGTTGTCAAGTGCGGCGCTCTTCACGCTCGAGGCATACTTCACCTGGATGGGCTTAACGTTGTCGACCGAAAGCTTGCCGTCTACAGTCTTAAAGTGGCTCAGCGGAATCAACGACGCAGGAATATTAACCGTTACGATATCGCCCTTCTGGAGATTATCATCGCCGGCACGCTGCACGGTAATGAGCAGGTCTTTTGCCTTGCCGGCGAACTCGTAGGTGTCGGTATTGGTCTCTTTGTTGACCGTCTTGCTCGCCTTGGTAAACGGCGTGCCGTTGATGACGACTTCGGCAAATCCGTCGACCTGCATAAAGTCGCCTAGCTCGTCGGTAAACGTGATGTAGCCGGACTTGGTCTCGTCGTAGCCCTTATGGATTTCGGTCGGATAAGGCGGCTCCGATGTGATGGCCTGAGAGATGTCATCGAAGACCTTCTTGAGCTCTTCGGCATTGGTCGCCGACTTATAGTAGTCGGAGTTTTCCGCACGCGTGCCGTGAGCGTTCCATGCCGTGGCATTGGGATAGTTGCTCGAAACGGCCTGCATGAACTTGTTTTCTTGGCTTGTATTCGAATCTTGGATACTGGCGCTGGGGTTCGCACCGTCAAAGATGCCGATGGTATAGACGGCAGCCTTGCTGTCCTTCATATTCTTGGCAGCCGTCACAGCATCGTTGGCGACGCCAGGGTCAAACTTGTCAACTTTCGTTGGCGTGCCGTCGGTAAAGAACACAACAATCTTCTTGGCGTCCGCGCGACCAGAAGTGATGCCCTCGGCCAGTTCTAGACCATAGTCGGCACGCGTAGCGCCGGCAGGCTTAATAGCCTTAATTGTTTTCTTAAGATCAGTCACGCCGGGGCCGGAGCAATCGGTCAGGCCCGACATCACCTGCGAGTAGTTGTAGGTGTAGCCGTCAGCGCGATAGGTATCATTACCGACCTTTTTGGTCGTATCTCCCGAAAACTTAACGATAGCAACCTTATGTTGCCTATCCACGCCCTCGATACCCTCGTTTTGCTTGGCAATAGTATCGATAAAGCTATAGGCAGCGTTCTTCAGAGCTGTAATGCGCTTAGTGTTGTCGGTATCGCCCATAGCGCGATCCATTGAGCCAGAAGCATCCAGCACCATCACGATGTCGAGCGGCGTGGTAACCGTCACGGTTGAATTAGACGTCGAGGACATGGCCGAAAGTGTAGTCAGAAAATCCGACTCTTCGTTTTCCTCGGTTGCCTTGACCGTCTTGTCGGTCCAGATTCGGCCGACGTTTTGGGTCGTTACCTTATTGCCACCGTGGCCTGCCGCCCAGATTTCCCAGCGACCGCTGGTGTCGGGGTCGGCGACCTTTCCGGTCATTATCGGTCCGTCCATTCCTGTGCTGGACCTGGCGTTGGCCTCGGGCAGCATGGCGAATGCTGCGGCTGGCAACACCAGCACTACGGCCAGTATCACCGCCAAGAGACCCCTCGTGTACTTACCCATCGTGTCTCCCTTCTCGCGGTCTCAGACCTTGCATCAGCCTAAAGTTACGAAATGAGACACAATTAGGGCAGGTGACACACGTTCCAGATTTGATTTTGGGCGTGAGACAAATGTCTCACCAAAGTTGAGACACGAGAGTTTTCGCAGGAAAACGGATGCGGCTCGGAGCCAACAGGTCAAAATGATCCGTTTTCCTCCGTCCCCGGGGGATCAGTTGGTAACGCTCGCCACGAAATCGGGCCATCTACTACGTTTAACCCGATACCCCTGACCATAACCGTGTTTTACGAAAAACCGCAGGCTTTCTACCTGCGGTTTTCTTTTCGCATTTTTTGCCGTGGTTGAGGGACGCCGCCCAAACGTAGTAGATAGGCCCATTTCATGGCGAACGGGCCACACGGATGTCCTCGCGAGGCCAAAATGATCCGTTTCCCTCTGTCCACGGGAGATCAAGTGCTGTTACGAATATGGTGTCATTTCAAAACTATGCCGGTTTACTACGATAAAAACGAGATTCCCGACCACGCGTGATTTTTTCGCAAAACTACAAGCCGTCTACCTGCGGTTTTGATTTTGCCAAATGCGGTGTGGTTGGAGGTGGGCGATTTATCGTAGTAATCCGGCATAGTTTTGTTCGTGGCGGCCTAACCGCGCGTTCACGCGCGGGGCCGGTGGGGCAATTTTGCCCCACCGGCCCCATCCCAGCGCTATTCCGGTTTGGTTTCCACCGTGGGAGTCTTATCCGCCGCAACTGGAGTACGGGCGGTGTCCATAGTCAGGCAGTGCTTGGGGCAGCTCTCGATGCACTCGCCACACACCACGCAGGCGTACGGGTCGATCGACCAGGTACCGCCCTTGCGATCGACCGCGAGTGCGCCCGCCGGGCAGCGGCGCGCGCACATGCCGCAGCAGATGCACACGTCCATGTCGTTGACGATATGCCCGCGCAAGCGCTCGGGCGCCGTCAGTTTCTCCTGCGGATAGCAAACCGTGACCGGCTGCTTGACCATAGAGCCCAAGGCCGTCTTGGCAAATGTCAGCAAACTCATGCCGCGCCTACCTTTCCGTGCAGCTAATGCAGGGGTCGATGGTCAGGATAATCATGGGCACGTTGGCAAGAAGCACGCCCTGCAGCGCATGCGTCAGACCCGCCAGGTTTTGCGACGTCGGCGTCCGCACGCGGAAGCGGTCCAAGTTCTTGGTGCCGTTACCGCGCACATAGTAATACGCCTCGCCGCGCGGTTGCTCAATCACAACCTCGCCGCGCGCGCCGTCGGCCGGCGTGAGCTTGGTGCGTCCACCGATGCCGTCGTGCGGAATCTTACCCACAAGCTCCTTGATGATGTCCATGGCCTGCGTGACCTCGGCACAACGCACCTGGCAGCGGGCATAGCAGTCGCCATCGGTGGCAACGATGGGCTCAAACGCAGCCAGATCCGCATAGGCACCATCGCCAAACATGCGCACGTCGTAGTCCACGCCCGAGGCACGACCGAACGGGCCGACCATCGAAAGTTCCAGCGCTTCCTTCTTGCTAATCACGCCCACGCCATGCAAGCGCTCGCCGCAGCTATTGTCGTCCAAAAACGTATGCACCAGGGCCTCGTAGTCGGGACGCATGGCATCGAGCGTCTGGACAATGCCCGCCAGCTCGGAGTCCTCGATGTCGTGCTTAAGGCCGCCGATCTCGTTGATCGACAGAATCACGCGGCCACCGCAGGTGCTCTCAAAAATCTTGAGGATCTGCTCGCGCAGGGTCCACGAACGATAGAACAGCGCCTCGAAGCCAAAGGCATCGGCGAGCAGGCCCAGCCACAGCAGGTGCGAGTGGATGCGCGAAAGCTCGTGCAAAATGGTGCGTATATACTGCACGCGGCCGGGCACCTCAATGTCGAGCATGCGCTCGCAGGCGCTGGCATAGCCGCAGCTGTGGCCCACGGCGCAGATGCCGCAGATGCGCTCAGCGATGTAACCAAACTGGTGCATGTCACGCTTTTCGGTGAGCTTCTCGAGTCCGCGGTGCACAAAGCCGATCTGCGGAATTGCCTCGATAACGCGGTCGTCCTCGATCACCAGGTCCAGATGAAGCGGCTCGGGCAGCACCGGGTGCTGCGGGCCAAACGGAATAACGGAGCGATGTGCCATGGACCTTACGCCTCCTTTTTCTGCTTGTCGCGGGCGGCCTTGACGGCAAGCGCCGCGCGGACCTTGGCCGCTTTCTCGGGATCCATGGCGGCGAGCTTTGCCTCCATCTCGGCGGCCTTGAGCGCGGCCTTCGCAGCAGTTTCATCGTGCTGAGCATCGGAGCCGGCAGCCGCAGCGGGCTGAGCGACGGCAGCGCCCGCAGCATCGTCAACGCCCGCAGTGCCCTCCCCCGCAGCGCCCGCGGCAGCGGCGGCCTTTTCGGCCGCGGCCTTGCGCGCCTTGGCCTCGGCGGCGGCACGGACCTTCATGGCTTTCTCGCGCGCGGCCTTCACCTCGGGCGTGATAACGCTCATGGGCTCGGCAGTCGAGACCTGGTAGAAAAAGCCCTTAAAGTCGATCTGCATGTCGGTAATGGCAAGACCAAACAGGTCGTGGGCCTCATTTTCAAACGGGAACACCGCCGGATAATACGAGCTGATGGACGGAATCTCCTGGTATTGGTCGATGCCCTCAACCACCAAGTTCTCAATCGCATAGCTGCCGTCCTGAGCAATTTGCTCCTGAGCAGCACGAACGTTGATAAACGTATAGACCAGGCGATACGTGCCGTCGTCGACGTTGCGCTCGACGTGCATTTGCACAAAGCGCGCGCCGACGCCCTTGAGCGCCTGCACATGCGGCAACAGCTCATCGATCCCGACGGTGGTATAGATAGCCTTTTGCATTACTCGGCCTCCTTTGCATCGGCGGGCGCGGCGGACTTCCTGGCGGGCGCGTCACCGGCACCTTCAGCCCCGGCCCCCGCAGCAGCCACAAACCCGACCACGCCCAGCTCAACGCCACCGTCCCAGGTTGCGGCACCGCCCACGGTAAGCGGATCGCCGCCGGCGCGCATCACGGCCTCCTTCTGGTCCAGGATGCCGCACGCCTCCACGATGGCATCGATCACCGTCTCGGGGCGAATGGCGCACCCGGGCGCGTACACGTCCACGGGAATCGCGCGGTCCACGCCGCCGATCACGTTATAGGCATCGCGGAACACGCCGCCCGAACACGCGCAGATGCCGCAAGCCACCACGCACTTGGGCTCGAGCATCTGGTTGTAGATCTGGCGCACGACGGGCAGGTTCTGGGCATTGACCGACCCCGTCACCAAAAAGATGTCTGCATGCTTGGGGTTGCCGGTGTTGACCACGCCAAAGCGCTCCGCATCGAACAGTGGCGTGAGCGAAGCCAGCACCTCGATATCGCATCCGTTGCAGCTCGAGCCGTCGTAATGAATAACCCACGGCGAGCGCGACATTTTATGATCCATGGATGCCGCCTCCTAAATAAACACGTCGACGAGGATGGGCATAAGGTTGAGCAGGCCAAACACCAGCGCCACGCCCCAACCGAGCTTAAAGCAGCTGCGCCAGGTGCTGCGCGCGAAGGTGTTGTCGATCAGCACCTCGACAAAATACGTCGCAGCCATCACGACCAGGGCGACCAGCCAGCTCACCGGGTTGTCCCAAACAAAGAACATGCCCACCCACATCAAAAACAGCACGGACTCGCACCAGTGCATAAGGGTCATCTTGGCCAGCGTGCCGCCGCTCATCTCGGTGGCGACGCCCTGGACGATTTCCTGATGCGCGTGATGCGAATACGAAAGATCGAACGGCGACTTGCGCAGCTTGATGGTGAGCACCGCGAGCAGCGCGAGGAAAATGGGCGCGCTGTACACGATGATGGGGACCGACTGCCCCGTCACGGCGATGGAATCGAAGCTATCGGTGGCAAGGTACAGGCCCACGCTCATCAGCAGAACGGCAGGCTCGTAACTCATAACCTGCAGCAGCTCGCGGTCGGCGCCGACCTGGGCAAACGGGCTTTGCGTCGAGGCGGACGCCAGCACCACAAAGATCGCGGCGAGCGTCACCATAAAGGCGCACAGCAGCGTGTTGGAGCCCGACACAAAGATGCCGCCGCCCACGACGGTAAAGATGAGCGCGCACGCCATATAGGTATCGTCCATGGTATTTACGCTGGCGGGGGCCTTGCGCAGCAGCTTGGCAACGTCGTAGAAGGGCTGCAGCAGGCGCGGGCCCACGCGGCCCTGCATACGGGCGGACAGCTTGCGATCGATGCCGTCGATCAGGCCGCCCACAAGCGGCGCCAGCAAGGCAAACGCCACGGTACCAATTAAAATGCCCACGACGCCCGAACCTTCAAAATACTTACCGCGCAGCACCGAGGGCGCGCTCATGGCAAGCCGCTCGGGCCCAATCCACGCGCAACACAGCAGCGCAAACAAGATAATGCTACAGCACACGACGCTACCCACGGGGCTAATACGCTTCTCGCCAAGGGCGTCCTCCGAGTACCAATTGCGCTTTTCGGCCTTCACCTCGCGTCCCATCGAGCCGCGGAAATGGCGATATTTGTCGGTTCCCACGCCCGAAAGATATACGTTTACGTGCGGTTTGTTGCTCACGCGGAATGAAGTCAGCAGCACCACGGCGATAAACGCCACGATAACCACCATCAGATACATGGCGTCCTTGCCGATAACGTACGGCACGCGGCCAAACACCATGGCCAAGTAAGGCGACACCAGACCGCTCGAGATAACCGGAAACGCCACGCAGCACAGAATCAGCAGCGCGGCGATGGTGTTGAGCGCCATCCATTCGGTCTTATGGACATTGACCTCAACGTTTTGAGCCGTGGGATCGACGCCCGAAAGCTTGGCGAGCCACTTGCCCCAGAAGAAGAACGTCGCGGCCGAGCCAAAGGCCAGCACCATGATCATGAGCACGTTGCCGGTCTGCGCAAACGCCACCAGGGCGCCCCACTTGGACACGAGCATGCCAAACGGCGCCACAAACATGCCCATGATGCCCAGCATCATCAGGCGCGTCAGGTGCGGCATGCGGCTGAACATGCCATCCATGTCCTCGATATTGCGGCTGCCGATATGATGCTCGGCCGTGCCCACGCACAGGAACAGCAGCGACTTGGCCACCGTGTGGAACAGGATTAGGAAGATGGCCGCCCACACGGCCTCGGGCGCGCCGACGCCCAGGCAGGCACTGATAAGGCCCAGGTTGGAAATGGTGGAGAATGCGAGCACGCGTTTTGCGTTGCTCTGCGAGATGGCCATGAGGGCAGCGAGCAAAAACGTGATGGCACCCACACTCGTGACCATAAAGCCAGTCACGGGATAGATGGCATAGAGCGGGCTCAGCTTGACCATCAGGAACACGCCGGCCTTGACCATGGTGGACGAGTGCAGCAGGGCGCTCGTAGGAGTGGGGGCAACCATGGCACCGAGCAGCCACGTGTGGAACGGCATCTGTGCGGCCTTGGTGAGTGCGGCGAGCGACAACAGGATGACCGGCATCACCAGCAGCGCGGATTGCGCGGTTCCGGCGCCGGAAAGCTCGATCATGCCCGAGATGGTCAGCGGCATGCCGTTAACGTGCAGGTACATGAGTCCGGCCAAAAACGCGATACCGCCCAGCATGTTGAGGATGATCTGGGTAAAGGCGTTTTTAATGGCTTCGGGCGTGCGCGTGTAGCCAATCATGAGGAACGAGCACACGGTGGTGATTTCCCAGCCGCAGAACAGCCACTCAAGGTTGTCGTTCGTCACGATGACGAACATGGCCGAGAGGAACAGGAACATAAGCGCCAGGAACTGCGGGCGACGGTCGGGCGCGGTCTGCCCGCGCAGCGCAGCCTCGTGCTCGTCATGGGCCTGGAAGTCCTTCATATAACCCAAGGCATACACGCAGATCAGGCTGCCGACAATGCCGACGGCGAGCACCATGATCACACTCATGTAGTCTAGGTAGAGCGGCGTTGCGGTGACGGCCTCGGCCGCAGGCAACGTCATGGTCGCGAAGGCAATCGAGCCCGCCAGCTGCACCACGCCGAGCACACCGGTAAGCGCGTTCCTATATTTGAACGCGTTGTACAGGATGACGGCGCACAGAATTACGTCGATGACGGAGCTGGTGATCGAGAGCACATGCGAGGTGCCGGGGGCAACCTCAAAGCTCTGCGGACCCGTACCAAAAAACATGACGGCGACTACAACTGTCACCGCCATGATAATGCCGGAGCCTATGAGCCCCACCGCATCGCGAGCTCGGTCACCGCGCGCGAGCAGCATGCCCAGCGCCGGTACCAGCGGAAACAGGGTAAGGAAATACAGTAGCATCATACCATCGCTCCCCCATGCAAAAACGCTGCAATTGTTTAACGTTATAGCTCAATTGAGGAGTAGCGGCGGCAGGTTTTCGGTCAACTGGGGAGTTTTAGGCGTACGGGGCAAGGAGTCTGTCCGCATTGGAGTAGAGGGGCAGCAAGAAAAATGCGCCCCTGTGGGCGCACCATCCCGCTCGCTATTCCGCCTTTTTAACGCGCGGCTTGCGACCGCGCGGCTTATCGACCAGTGCGGACTCACCACTCTCGCGGTACTGACGGCACCAAGCCTTGACCGAAGACTCGCTGGGAATCTTGTGCTTGATCATGGCCTCGCGAACCGTTAAGCCGTTTTCCAAGCGATCCTTAACCACGGCGAGCTTAACTTCGTACGAATAGGTGTGATGATGCGAACCGGCGTTGAGAACGGCGTCGGCACCGCCCACAGCATACGCACGGGCCCACTGACGAGCCGTGGCCTGGGGAATGCCAAGCTCCGCAGCGAGGGCGCGATGACCGACCCCCTCTTGGAGGATCTCGACGGCGCGCTGCCTAACCTCAGGCGCATGCGTGCGAGTCCTAGTTGCTTCCGACATACCTGCCACTTCTTAGCCTTAACCGTTAATCTGCTTTCTTACGTGCAAGTTAGATAGTAGCATTTTACTGTTTGCTCAAAGCAGTTAATTAAAATAGACGCGGCGTTATCTGGGCATTTGGCACCAAATTACGACATTTCTTTATCGATTATTTACGCTGGTAGCTGACTCGCAGCTAATCGTCATTCGCTTGTCAACAAAATTGGCATCTCTTTATGTCCTTTGGTATAGAGGATATAGTTATTAACCCCTCCCCCAATAATTTTGGGTGATCTGCAAGGCAGTAGACGTCCTCACTCCTCATGATTACCGCGCATTGCCATCCACCGGAGCAAAACAAAAAGGGCGGGACCTGCGCGCTTGCAGGCCCCGCACCGGTTGACATCCGACGGGACACAGCCGGGCGAGACGGATCCGTGCTACCGCCCCGCCTGGCCGCGAAGTTAACTACAGCTCGTTGGCCGCGTGATATGCCGTGCGAATGGCGCTCGCGATGTCGGCGGTGCGCTCGCCCGAGCAGTCTCCCACGCAGGTCACGGGCACCGTCACGCCATCCAGGTCAAACGCGTTGGCCTTGGAGCCCACGGCCATCACCACGTAATCGCAAGCGATCTTTACCGGCTCCTCGGCGCCGTCCTCGGTAGTGCGAATGGCCTCCACGCCCTCGTCGGTAATGGTGGTCAGGCGGGTCTTAACATGCTGCTCCACGTTGTGCTCTGCGAAGTCGCTCATAATCAGCGGCAGAATGGTCTCGGACTCTCCCGCGGCAATCTTGTCGAGCATCTCGACAATCGCCACCTCGCAGCCGTGCTGCAGCAGGTATTCGGCAGTCTCGGTGCCCACCAGGCCACCGCCGATAACGGCGACGCGCCCGCTGAGCTTCACTTTGCCGACCAGCACGTCCCAGCTCGAGACGACCTTCTCCGAGTCAGCACCCGGAACGGGAATGACCACGTCGTGCGCGCCCACGGCCACAATCGCGGCGTCGGCGGCGTTGAGGTCCTCAGCGGTAGCGGCATGGTTGAGCTCGACCTTCACGCCCAGGCCAGGCAGAATCTTCTCGTAATACTCGACCGAGCGCATAATCTCGTCCTTGCGCGGAGGCGCGGCCGCCAGCACAATCTGGCCGCCCAGATGGTCGCTCGCCTCGTAGACGGTCACATCGTAGCCGCGCTTGGCCGCCACGCGCGCGGCCTCCAGGCCGGCAATACCGCCGCCCACCACGGCGATCTTCTTGTCGCCCTCGCCCGGCTTGATGGCGATGGTCGCCTCGTCACCGTTCTCGGCGTTGAGCACGCACGAGATGTACTCGCGGTTTTGAATCGCATCGACGCAGCCCTTGTTGCAGTTGAGGCACTCGCGGATGGGCTCGCCCGCGGCGGCCTTCAACGCAATGTCGGGGTCGCACATGAGCGAGCGGCCGTACGCAATGATGTCGGCCGCGCCGTCTTCCAGAATCTTCTCGCCGGCCTCGACCGAGACAACACGGCCGACGGTTGCCACCGGCACGGAGACCAGGGCCTTGACGCGCTCGGCCACGGGCAGCGTCCAGTTGTAGGGCATGGCGCCCATGGGCGGAATGGTGTCGCCCATGTTGCCGGTGTGGTTGGCCTGCGCGACCTGGATCATGTCGATGCCCGCGCCCTCGAGCAGCTTGGCAAACTCGCAGGCCTCGTCGGGCAGCAGGCCGCCCTTGCCGCGCGGCGTACCGTCGGGGTTCTCCATAATCACGGGGAGCTTGTACTCCACCATCAACTGCGGTGCGGCTTTCTTAATGGCGGCGACGACCTCCAGCGCGAAGCGGACGCGGTTCTCGAACGAGCCGCCGTACTCGTCGGTGCGCTGGTTGAGGATGGCCGAGCACAGCGAACCCACCAGGCGGTCGCCGTGGACCTCGATGGCGTCGATGCCGGCCTGCTGCGCGCGGGCGGCCGAGGCAGCGATGGCCTCCTTGATCTGGGTGAGCTGCTCCACACTCGCCTCGTTCACAAAGTGCTGCATATCGTGGTGCAGCTTGGCGTAGGCCTGCTTGCGGATCTCGTTGGACTCGGCCATCTTGGCGGCAAAGGTCTCCTCGTCGCCGGCGGCCTTGGCCTCCTGCGCGGCCTTGGCGGCAGCCATGGAACCCATGACCATGCGGCCGACACCGGGCACGTCGTACTCGGGGTGGAACAGCTGCAGCGCAACCTTGGCACCGTGCTTGTGGACGGCGTCGGCCAGCGCCTTAAACGTAGGGATCTGGGCGTCGGCTGCCAGCTTGGGCGTGGGGCTCGCGGTCATAACGGGAGCGACGTCGCCGATGACGATGTAGCTCACGCCGCCACGGGCCAGACGCTCGTAAAAAGCCAGGCTGCGCTCGCCGATGGAACCGTCGCGCTCCTCGTAGCCGGTGGTCAGCGGCGGGAACATAATGCGGTTCTTGAGCTCAAGGGGGCCAACCGTAATGGGCTGGAGCAGCTTGGATGCAGGTGCGGTCATGGATATTCCTCTCTTGTAGGCGCGGCGGCGATGGTGCCGCGTGGTTGTCTAGAGGATATGGCATGGGAGCACAGCGGCACAACGGAAATCGGCGGATAGCAGGTAACGGCAGGTAGATGGGGTGGGGTGGGGTGGCCCGTCGGCTTGTCTCAATCTGTAACATCTACAGGCCAAAATCTGACCCACCTGTTACAGATCGAGACAAACCAACCCGGCCCGCTAGAACATCTAAATCTGTAACAGCTACCCGGCAAAATCCGTCCCTCGTGTCACAGATTCAGATAAACGGAGCCCGGCTGCCGAAAAATCTCGTTCTGTAACATCTATCGGCCAAAAACGGCCCCACGTGTTACAGATCAAGACATTCCCCTCAGCCCATCCTCAACAATCTCAATCCGTAACATCTAGGCCCGCTTTTGACCCCTACCCGTTACAGATTGAGATTTTGTTTGAGATTTGCCGAGGGACTATATCCACGCGTCATCGAAGCCACTGCGACAGAGGTGCGACATTACTGCGACAGAGGTGCGACATTACTGCGACAGAGGTGCGAAATAGATCGACCACCTTACCTTATCGTGTAGAACTGTTTTGGGTCGTTATGGGATGAGCCGTGCCATTCGAGCAGCCCGTCTTCCTCAATTAACTTACCAAGCACCCGGCTTGCTGTGCGGCGATTTCTCCCGATGTGCGCTGCAAGCTCCCTTGCTGTCACCCTTCCGTTCGCAAAGGCCAACCTGACGGCGGCGAGCTCATACTCCCCCAATGAGGCGATCACCTCCGGTGATACCTTGTCCTCGAGAGCCTCGCTTCTCCTTACGGTTCTGGCAACGATATTGTTCTCAAGCGTTAGCTGAACCCTTGCCCCATCAGGTTCCGTGTAGACAGGATCATTGAGCAGAGAGTTTTGCATCTCGGTATAAATGCGCTTGACGCCCTCGTTTAGCTCCCGAACCCAACCAAATTCAACCAGCGTGCGCGCGATGCGTGGGTTGCGCGAGTAACGAGTGGTCCTCATGTTGTCGAGCGTCACGATATTGGGAAGCGCGCCTGGACTGATGATTTCCAAACGGTCGTCGAACATCGAGACCCGGATGTAGTCGCCGCGGAACGAGTAGTCGCGATGTGTCACCGCGTTGACCAAGCCCTCGAACCAGGCGAACTCAGGATACTCAGGCACGGTCTGGAATTTCCCGTCGGGCCCCAGGAACTGAAATTCGCGGAGCATGCTCGAGATGAGTTCGTAGGCGTCTTGGATCACCTTAGGCAGCGGCCCACAGAAGCTTCGTTCTTTCGTGATGTTGAGACGCTCGCCCGTCTCCATTTTGACGCCGTCGTAGCGCAGGACACGGACTCGCGCCTGTGGCATCATCGCGGACGGATCCAGCGCGAATAGCAGGGCTCCAGCAACGGTCAGCTTTCCGTCACGCATAAAACGACGACTTCTAAGGACCTGCTCGTCGGAAACTTCGGTTCCAAGAATCCCTTTGTAGCGATCAAGCACTTCATGGTCCACGTCATCTAGGGAGGAATCCTCAACAAGCTCGTCCTCGAAGATTCTCTGCCCCTTATCGTACTCGAGGGCAAATACCTGTTCGCGGCTGAGCCTCACGCTCTTGTCGTCCTGCCGCAAGAAAACCTCGCCGTCGCTCACGCGAGCAACAGAGTGGTTGGTCGAGGCATCGATGTCCAAAACGAGAACGAAGTCCCCCTCGCCCGAAGAATTGACCACGGGGATTCGGTCTTTGCGGACAATAGGGGTTGGCGTGCAAGTCGTGAGCGCAGCGCGCTCGAATTTCTCAATGTCGCGCGCGCCGTTACGCTTGAAGCCCGTTACCTCACCATTATCCTCGATACCAATAACGAGCTTGCCTCCCGCCGAGTTGGCGAATGCACTAATATGCTTCGCAATCTCCTTGTCATCCTTGCGGGCGCTCTTTCGATCGAAGTACTGATTCTCCCTGAGGGTGGAAAATAGAATCACATCGTTTGTCGCGATGGGTTGTTGCATTGCCGCCTCCTTACATGGCTCCATAAAGAAGTGTAAGTCAAAGGCATCGTATAGACGGCCCCTACATAGCGGCCCCCTTTATTGTTTTTAAGACGTCACTGTTTCTAGTTAAGGATCGTTAAGGGTCGTCGCAGCTCCTTCCAATTGGAGTCTATCAATCGACAAGTCAATCCATCCGGCCCGTGATTATCGATAGCCCGTCCGCCTCACATAATAAAAAGAGTCAAGATTCACTCATAAAGGAGAGCAACAACAAAATCTCAACCTGTAACAGCTACTCGGCAAAATCCGTCCCTCGTGTTACAGATTTAGACAAACGGGGGCCGGCTGCCGGAAAATCTCGATCTGTAACATCTAACCGTCCAAATCGGGTCTACGCGTTACAGATTGAGATTTTGTTTGAGAGGCCGAGAATTGGACCGAAAACACAATCCCCAAACAACAAAAAAGCTCGCCGGCTAGGCCGACGAGCTACAAGTTCTTGGTCGCGGGGGCAGGATTTGAACCTACGACCTCCGGGTTATGAGCCCGTAGTTTCCAAACTATTTGACACTCTTTGATACCGCTTGACACCGTTATATAAGCAGGTAGATATGCATTTCTTCCAAAAACCCCAAATATCGGTTCTGTTCAATTTCGACCAAAATTCGACCACTGAAAACTTGACTTCCGCCACTGCGTGGCATACGCTCGGAGCAGCGCACCCGAAGCGCCCGCTTCACGGGCCGCACGGGCGTGCTGCTCCGAGCGTATGCCACGCAGCCATGGAGTCACACTCGTATTCATTTGACCAAAGGATCGGCACATGAGCAGGCCTCTTGTCGTTGGTAAGGGAAGCGCCCTTAAAAGCAAGACGCAGAAAAACGTCTACTATATCAGGCACAACATGGGCAAAGACCCCGTTACCGGCAAATATAGGTACTCACCTCGCCGAAAGGTCTATGCGAAGAACAAGTCGGAATTGAGAGCCGAGCTCGAAGCATATAAGGCTGAGCTCAATAGCGGGCTCACCATCAAAGACCCCGATAAGACCGTTTATCAGTACACCAAAGAGTTCCACGACGATCGCGTGGACGCCGAGACCATCAGCCCGCTTGCCCTTGACCGCGAAGAGCTTGAAATTAAGGAAATACAGGAGCTTTTCGGCAATTATCCCGTAAAGGACCTGAGGCCCCACATAATAAACGCCGGTTATGCTGAAGCCCGCAAAAGTGGAAGATTCTCCGAATCTGAGCTGCATAAAATCAGTGTAAAACTGAATCAGATTATGAAGGCCGCCATGCTTGACGACTTGATTGTCAAGAACCCCTGCGCCGGCACCGTCATCCCGCGGCCCAAAGGAAAAGAGAGGCAGGCTCTTTCCCTCGATGAAGCCCGGAGGCTTCTCTCCCTCCTCCTTTCACAGGAGATGGACTCCCACAGAATAGGCACTCTCCTGTTGCTCGATACCGGCATGCGCCGCGGAGAGATGCTCGGACTCAGATGGGGCGACGTCCATTTTGGCGACGGCTATGTCCGCATCGACGGACAGTATGCCGCCGACAAGCTGGTCAGAGACCCAAAGAGCTCAACGGGAAAAAGGTCCGTCTCTTTGAGCCCGCTTGCACTCGAGAGGCTCGCCGCCTGGCGCGAGCTTCAGCGCACGCTTCTCGCCGAAGTCGACCTCGAACAGGCTTCTGGCACCCCGATTGTGCACACATTAGTCGATCCCCAAAGAAACACGAGGGCTAAAACTAAAGATGACAAAAAAGGAAAGAGGGGGCCAGTCGCCATCGCGCACATGGACCCAAACTGCTTTTCGCGATGGTTCCGCGAATGGTGCTCGGACTATGGCTTTGGGCAGTTCAGAGAAATTACGCACTACATTGAGCGAGACGGAAAGACGTACGCTCGAGGTACAAAGTACTCCGGCCTGACCCCACACATGCTCAGGCACACGCAGGCAACGTTGCTGATCGGAGAGAACGTCGACATCAAAACCGTCAGCAGCCGCCTCGGGCACAGCACCGTCAAGCTCACGCTAGACACCTATGCACACGCAATTGCCGCCAAGGACCAGGCCGCCGCAAACACCATCGGCAACTTACTTTCAAATTAAATCAGCCCTTCGCGTTCGATGCGTTTCGCCTCGCGTTCGCCCTCTTCCTGCTATTCCTGGCGTTCTTTGCTCTCGTGCATTCCTCTGAACAGCATCGCGATTTGCCGTTTGCGGTGTCGGCGAACGGCCGGCCACAGTGCTCGCATATTTTGACGACATCAACCGAATAGCTCTTTGCAAGCGCAACCCAAAGGCGTGTAGCAGCATCGGGCACGCAAAGGTCGAAAGAGGAGCCGCGACCATAATCGATGATGCCATTAGCCATCTGCGTCGGACTCTGCCGCTTGGGCTCGAGGATTCTCCTCCACCTATAACCCGCGCAGCGCGAGAACCACTCCGTCATGTCCTGCACCAGATGCGAGGCCAGGGATTCCTCGGTCTTGAGAACGCGCTCGGAAGACTCGTCGAGCCCCCTGAGAGCATCACCAGGCACCCTTGCAACAAAAGACGGACCCGGAAAGTCAGTTTCCCCAACCGTCTCCATAAAGGACAATGTATCGTTCTTGCACCACCTGACATACGAACGCTCGACCATGGCAGTTCCGGGCTCAATCCTTTCATTGATCACCGTCCACTCGCCACCGCGCTTAAGTCCGCCCACGAAACCATCCCTAAACTCATGGTCGCTAGGGATTTGCAGGTTGGTGAGAACCACGTACGCGGTTTTATTTGCCTCAATGTTGCCAAAGCAATACACGCGCCAATAGGGATCCAAAACCCCCAGCGAAGACGGCGAACCCATCTCGACCGACGAAGCCAGGGAGGAAATCTTCATTGCCCCGACGACCGAAAGCCAGGCATCAAGCGGTTCGTCGATTTCATAGGGACCGACTCTCCCCACAAAGCCAAACAAAGGACCGGTTACGCGCGCCGCGGCAGCGAATCTCTCCCAAGGGTCGATGTTGGAAGCCTTGTCACCGGGATGCGGCGCGTCGTCGACGCGGCAAACCGGTGCCGGCACTTCTGACAGGGCGAGCAGCATTGCACCAACGCTTCCGTAATCTTCCAATTTACAAGACGGCAGAACGCCTTCCGGAAGACCGTCAAGAACCACGGAGCGAATCAGGCCGAAAGCAAGGTCCTTGTCCGCCCCCGGCGCGTCTATTTCCACACTCGACGGCCTGTTCGGCATACCGATTGACTCTTCGCGATAGGTGAAGCTCATGTGATCGCCAGCACTCTCGCCCGCAACGTCCGGAACGAGACGACCGTTCTCGTGAAATTCAAGCCCGTCCTTCGTCTTATAACCGACCTGAACCTGACCGGTCGCGGGATCAAGCGGCATAATCGGCCAATCTCGCCATTCATCTTCAGGCGGCAAAGACGACTCTCCCTCCTCCACAACGTCGATAGTCCTTGAGTCCGATTCGTCACTCTTGACGTCGGTCAGCAGCGATTCAATCTTGTTTTTAAAAATATTGATAAGCATCATCGCAGGTAAACCCCCGTAATAGGTGATGTAATACCCCGGTTTATGCCCACTGGCGGCATTGTGTAGTCACGGAGCAGCTCCCATCCCGTACCACACATACCGAAGGAGGCATTCACATGGACGACAACGAAACGCCCGACATCCAGAACGGCCCGATTCTCACCCGTGATGAGGTCGCCGACAAGCTGCATCTCACCCCCGACACCGCCGGCCAGCTCATCGCTCGCACCGGCATGGGCATCTACCTTTGCCGTCGCACATATATTTATGAGCGCGATCTCAACGCCTTTCTCAGCGCCCTGCGCGGCAAGGGCGGTGAGTAGCGTGATTGACTACGAGGGTCTGCCCGCGACCAAAAACTATTACGACACCCTCGGCACCGTCATTACACCCAAGGCCTGGCAGGCGCTGCGCGGCCCCCGTCGCAACGCCCATCGCATCCCCCCGAACACCCCCGAGCTCATTGCCGAGCGCGCCGCCGTCATCTTTGCCGCCAAGACCGCAACCGCAAAAGAAGAAGAGTCTGCGCGCCTCTCCGCCGGCGCGTGGATTTGGATTGCCCGCGACGACGATAACGCTGCGGCTGCGGAAGCCGTTGCCATCGCGATGTCCTCATGCGAGCGCACCTCTTTCACAAGCGCGCCGGAGCTCGCCAAAGCCTGGAACGGCGGCGAGCTCTTTGGCCCGAACTCAAAATCGCACGCCGTCGACCCCTATCGCGACCCTCCCGTACTCGTCATCGCAGACGTCGGGGCCAGCCGTATGCGCGAGGAGACTGACGCGCTCCTCGAGCTGCTCGGCGACCGTCGACGCCACAAACGCGCAACCTTGTTCGCATCAACGTTCACCGGAAAAAGCGTCGGCCGAGCGCTTGGGGCAGCCGGAGGAAACCCCGAACGCATACACGAGTTCATCAAGCTGATTAGCGCCGGGGTGCGCGAAGGGAGGCAGTCGTGACCAGCACGAGGGCGCGAGCTCCGCCCTACAGCGGTATTCGCCATTAGCAGCTTTTCTATACGTCTCAACATTTAGGAGGTACTTATGCGGCATCAGACTGTCGTAGTCCAGACGGACAGCGGTCCGGCCCTTGTCTTCGACACCGCCAAGAAGCGCTATGTCTACCATGGCAGCCAGGACACCCCCGTCCTCAACCCCGAGCACACCGAAGACGCCCAGAGCGTCTGGATCCCGCAGTTCAAGCAGGCGATTCCGAACGTTCCCCGCACTTTCATGGCGTTTAGCCCCACTGACGAGGCCGTCGACGCGATGGATTGTCTCGCTGCCATCGACGAGTGCTATGGCATCCCCGACTACGAGCTTGTCAAGATCGCAGCTCGCGCCTATGTCGTCAACGGCACCGGCGCGGCGCACGACGCGTTTGTCAAACGCTTCGCGGCTCGACTCGAGGACATCACCCAGGAACTCGGTGTCTTCGGCGCGGTCCCCATTGGACTCGCCGATCGCGCCCCCTTGCCCCTCTTCACCGTCGAGGACATCGACGACTAGCCCATCGTACGCCGCCGCCCGAGCGGGCGGCGGCCCTCTCACATCGAAAGGAAAACCATGCCCAAGAAAAGTGCCGATAAGAACCACAAGCCCCTCACCCTCAACGGCCACTCCTTCCGCATCCCCTCGGACGCCGAATGCCTGCTCGACGGCTGGAGCACCTACGGCGTCCAGCCCATCGTTATCGAGCCCGCAGAGAAGATCGAGGGCATCCCCGGCGCCTTCGTCATCGCGTCCCACTCCTCCGTCCCCAACATCCCTTACGTCGCGCCCGCCATCGTCGCGGAAATCGCCAGGCGCTGGCCCGGCATCGACCCCCGCGAGCTCGCCAGGGTCATCGTCGGGGTCGCCCGCAGCGGCGATCGCTCTTACACCCCGGACAGCGTCCTCCGCGGTATCGATAGCATCCTGGACCTCGATGCGACGGGAGTCGTGAACAAGCTTGTCGCCTATCCTCCCCTCCCGGCAGACCAGGCGCCCGAGGGCTATCCCAACGTCCTTCTCGAAGACGAGTAGGGCTCAAGCGGGGCGGATCGACAACGGTCGGTCCGCCCCTGCTTTCGGGCCGATGATCACCGCACATCGAAGAGAGGACCGAATGACAGCAGCAACAAAGAACGTCAGCGTGAAGCTCGACTCAAAGCTCTACACCGCCCTCAAGACGCGGGCAGAGCTCAACGACTCCAACGTCAGCGACGAGATCCGCTCGCTCCTGCGCTCGGCGCTCGCCGCGGAGGGGCTCGACCTCTACGGCAACGAGGTCGCGGGCTTCATACGCGGCGTCGTCGACGCGCGATTGGACGTCGCCGCACTCGACATCGAGCGCAAGCTCGACGCCACCGAGGACCGCATCGCCGCGGTCCTCTCGCGCCCCATGACCGCCGCCATCATGGCCGGCCTCATGTCGGCCGACGTCCTCAAGGCCTCCTACGCCTCGCTCGACGACGTCCCCGTCGCGGACATCTGGAAGAACTACCTCGCGCAAGCCGGCGAGCTCAGCCGCGCCGGCCTCGGCCGAATCGACGAGGTGAAGCTCCACGCGCGCGAGCGCGCCGATGGCTAGCCCGCCCGTCATCGTCAACCACTCCGTCGTCCGCGCGGGGGCGTCCGCGAGGGCGTCCGCCGCGGGACTGGCGGCATACGCCGGCACCCGCCGCGGCGTCGTCATCGAGGTCAGCGAGGCCGACGGCAGGAGGCTCGGCGTCGACGGCCTGGCCACCTACGCCGCGAACAGGACCGGCTCGACCGGCGGCCTCTGGGGCGCGGACGGCCCGGTCGCCGTCGCCGAGGCGAGGCGCGCCATCGCCCAAAACGGCGGCGCGGTGCTCACCACCGTCGTCACGGTCCCGAACGACATCGCCCCAGATGCTGGCCTCGACCGCCTGGACGCCTGGCAGGCCCTGGTGCGGTCCGAGTGGCCGAGGCTCTTCTCCGAGATGACCGGCGTGCCCGAGAGCCGCGTGGAGTTCTATGCGGCGATGCACATCAACGGCACGAGCCACCACGTCCACATCCTCACGGTCGACCGCTCGGGCGACTGGGACTCCCTGCTGCCAAAGGGGAAGATGGAGGCGGCCAGACTCGAGATCTCCTCGAAGGCCATGGCACCGCTGCTGCGGGAAGCGTACATCGAGCGCGACCTCGCGAGGAAGGCGGCCCTGGAAGCAGTTGCACGAATCGACCGCGGAAAGCTCGACATCGGCCTGCCGCCGAACGGAAGGATCGAGGCCGCCCACCTCAGGCGTTTCCATCCGGAGGCCTCCGCCGCGTTGAGGGAGGCCCTCGGCCAGGCGGCGTCCGACTCCCCCGCACTCGCCGGCGCACTGGAGCGCCACAAGAAGGCGGTCGAGAGGTGCGCCGACCTCAAGTGCCTGACCGGTGAGGCGCGGGATGTCTACGCCCGCAAGGCAGCCGCCGACCTCGGCCTCCGGTGCGAGAACGCGGCGCTGCGGGTCATAGCCCCAGACACTGTCTCTTATACACATCTCCGAGCCCACGAGACCGGAGCCTATCTCG